>JBNGDU010000320.1:0-8722 GCA_049975025.1 Anaerolineae bacterium | reverse complement strand
GACAAACCTCAGGACTACCCGTATCGCTTGGAGCAGCACATCCAGAACCTGGAGGCGTTGATCGCCCATCTGGGTCTCCGGGAGATCACGCTCCTGCTCCACGACTGGGGCGGCGGCATAGGTATGGGGTACGCAACGCGCCACCCCGGCAACGTCCGGCGCTTCGTGATCCTCAACACCGCAGCGTTCTATCTGCCGGCGGTGCCCTGGATCCTGAAACTGGCACGCAGCCGCGGCCTCGGCGAGTTCCTGCTGCGCGGGCTCAACGCCTTCGCCGGCCTCGCCGTCTGGCTGGGCGTGGGCCATCCGCGGCGCATGACCCGCGAGATTCGCGCAGGTTACCTGGCGCCCTATGACAGTTGGCGCCACCGCATCGCCATCTACCGTTTTGTCCGGGATATCCCATTGACGCCGGATCATCCCACGCGCGCCACGGTTGACGAGATCGACCGGAATCTGAGCAAGTTCCGTGCTCATCCTATGTTGATCATCTGGGGCGCCAAGGACTTCGTCTTCACCGTCGACGACTTCCTGACGGGATGGCGCCGGAGATTCCCCGATGCCGAAGTTCACGTCCTCCCAGACGCCGGTCACTACGTCCTCGAGGATGCTCACGAACGCATTATCCCGCTGGTCTCCGATTTTCTCGAGCGAACCGCCTAGATCGACAGACGACAACGTGACATATGACCGAGACTTATAACGTAGCCGGCTCGTTAGCAGAAATAGCGGCGAAGGCGCCCTATCAACCCGGCATTATCTTCCCCGCGGGCCGTGATGCTAAGGGTCGCGCCAAGACTATTCAGTTTAGCTTCCGGCAACTCAATGAGATCTGCGACGCCTATGCCCACGGGCTGACGGAACTGGGCATCGTGCCTGGTGACCGGGATAGACCCGGCGACCGGGTTCTGCTGCTGTTGCGCCCGGGTATCGACCTCATCGCCGTGGTCTTCGCTCTCATCAAGATGGGGGCGGTGCCGGTCCTGATCGACCCCGGTATGGGTCGCCGCGCGTTGCTCCAATGTGTCGCCGACACAGCGCCCAGCGCGATGATCGGCCTGCCTATCGCTCACGTCCTGCGGCGGATTGCGCCCAAGC
Source organism: Anaerolineae bacterium (assembly GCA_049975025.1). Taxonomy (GTDB): domain Bacteria; phylum Chloroflexota; class Anaerolineae; order B4-G1; family SLSP01; genus PWVB01. The sequence continues at coordinate 7,624 of JBNGDU010000320.1, read as the reverse complement.
CGTTCGCCACCGTTCGCCATGCCGTTGTCGCGGGACGCGTGCCCTTTCTGGCAGAGGCGACCTTGGACGCGGTGAACAAGCGGGGACATGGTCCGTTCCCCGTCGCCCCGACCACCACCGAAAGCGACGCCGCCGTGGCGTTTACGTCCGGCAGCACCGGCATACCTAAGGGCGTCGTCTACAAACAGGGCATGTTCAAGGCTCAGATCGCGCTGCTTCGCGACCACATCGGCATTCGACCTGGCGAGGTCGATCTGGCGCTACTCTATATCTTCGCTCTTTTCAACCCGGCGCTGGGGGTCACGACGGTGATCCCGGATATGGACCCTACCAGGTCAGCGGACGTCAACCCGGCCTACGTCGTTGAGTCGATCCAGACCCACGGTGTGACCAATGCCTTTGGATCACCCACCATCTGGAAGCGGGTCGCTCCTTACTGCGTCCGGCGCGGCATCCGTCTCCCGTCGATCAAGCGAGTCCTGATGGCGGGGGCGCCGGTGCCCCCGGAGCTGATAGACACGCTCCAGACGCAGGTACTCGAGGGGGACGCCGACGTATTGACCCCCTTCGGGGCGACCGAGGCAATGCCGCTCACCTCAATGACCGGCGCCGAGATTGTCGGCGAGACCGCGCCTCTGACGTCGTTGGGCAGGGGGATGTGCGTCGGCTATCCGCTACCCGGCATCAATATACGGATCATCAAGATCTCGGACGAGCCTATTCCCGCGTGGGATGACGATTTGCTTCTAGAACCGGGAGAGATCGGCGAGATCGTGGTCCAGGGTCCGGTGGTCACCCGCACCTACCTCAACCGCCCATCAAAGACCGCGGAGGCCAAGATAGCCGATCCGGCGGGCATTTGGCATCGGATGGGCGACCTCGGTTACTTCGACGATCAGGGCAGGCTCTGGTTCTGTGGACGAAAGTCTCATCGTGTCGAGACCGTCGACGGCACGCTCTTTCCCGTGCAGTGCGAAACGATCTTCAACCGCCACCCCGACGTCCATCGGGCCGCCCTCGTCGGGGTCGGGCCACGGGGCCGTCAACGGCCCGTCCTGGTCGTTGAACCGGAGGAGGGCCGTTATCCCCGCGTGCAGATAGACCGCCAGCGACTCATCATGGAGCTACTGGCCCTCGGCGCCGAACACACCCGTACGAGACCAATCGAGACCGTTTTGCTCTATCCAGACATATTCCCAACCGACGTGCGACACAACGCGAAGATACAGCGTGAAAAGCTGGCGGCGTGGGCTGCACGCCGGCTGCGCGAGCCGGCTCATGAGCGCCGTGCTGCGGAGGCGCATCCGTCCTCTGACGTCTCCTATACGGCTGGCCCGACCATCCCGAAGCCGCTTCGCACGGCGCTGAGTTTTCTGGGCATCGTGGCTGGCTTAGCGCTCTCCTTTTTCCTCCTCAAGAAGCGTCTGGGAGCGCCCGAAGAGGAAACCGAGGGATCATAGGAGGGAAAGCCTGCCTACTCACGCACTAGTCACCGGCGGCGGCGGGTTCCTGGGGCGCTACATCGTCGAGCAGTTGCTCGATCGCGGCGACCGCGTCACCGTCTTCTGCCGGGGCAACTACCCGGCGCTCCAACGGCTCGGCGCGCTTCTGATCCGGGGTGACATCAGCGACCTGCACGCCATCACGAAAGCCTGCGCGGGCATCGACGTCGTCTACCACGTCGCGGCCAAGACTGGGGTGTGGGGTCCAAGATCGGAGTTCTACGCGGTCAACGTGACCGGCACCGAGAACGTCATCGAGGCATGTCGTGCTCAAGGGGTCGCCAAGCTCGTCTACACCAGCTCGCCCAGCGTGATCTTCGACGGCACCGATCAATGTGGCGTCGACGAATCCCACCCCTACCCAAGCCGCTACGAGAACGCCTACCCGGAGACCAAGGCATTGGGCGAACAGCGGGTCTTAGCGGCAAACGGGCACGATCTACTCACCGTCTCGCTGCGCCCGCACCTGGTCTTCGGTCCACGGGATAACCATCTGTTGCCGGCGCTCATAGAAAGGGCGAGAAAAGGGCTCGTGCCCCAGGTAGGTGACGGGAAAAACCGGGTCGACCTCACGTACGTAGAGGACGCCGCCGCCGCGCATCTGCTTGCCGCCGACGCTATGGTCCCCGGCTCTGCTGCGGCGGGTGAGCCGGGCGCAGGCGCCGTCTACTTCATCAGCCAAGGTGAACCGGTGACGCTCTGGCCCTGGGTCCGCGATCTGCTGGCGCAGCTCGATCTGCCTCCGATCCGGGTTAGAATACCCCAGTGGGCCGCGCGCGCCGCGGGGACGGCACTGGCTGCGCTCTATCGAGGCCTGAAACTCAAGGGCGAGCCACCATTGACACCCTTTCTAGCCAGCGAACTGGCCCAGAGCCACTATTACGACATCTCGCGGGCCAGGCGGGATCTGGGATATCGACCGGCCTATACAATGGCGGAGGCGACCCGGAGAACCGTGGCGTGGCTCAAGACGAGAGACACCTAGACCCTGAAGCCGCGCTTCTAGGATGCGGGGCGCAGAGATACAGACTTGTCGAACAGGAGCTAACCTATGGCACTGAAACGCGATGAGAGCGGGCGGCTACACATCGAGTCATCCCTGATGGGCGAGTCGCTGATGCGCAAGGAGCTGTTGACTTCCACCGAGACAGACCAGGTATTCCGGCCACTGCCGAACCTGTCGGTCATCAAGATCGGCGGACAATCGGTGATCGACCGGGGTCGCGAGGCCCTGCTGCCGGTGTTGGATGAGATCATCAACGCGCGCCCCGACCATCCCATGCTGATTATGACCGGCGGTGGGACCCGTTCGCGCCACGCCTACGCCATCGCCCTGGACCTTGGCATGCCCGCCGGCATCCTGGCCAAGCTGGGCGCCAGCATCAGCGAGCAGAACGCCCTGATGGTGGCGATGGTGCTGGCCCCACACGGGGGTATCAAGATCGGCCACGACGACCTGGTCAAGCTGCCATCCTACCTGTTGATGGGCGCGATTCCCGTGATGCACGCGATGCCGCCCTACCAGCTCTGGGAGACACCGCCGGCCGTGGGTCGCATCCCGCCCCACCGCACGGACGCGGGCACGATCCTGACCGCCGAGGTGATGGGGACGTCTCGCTGCATCCTGGTCAAGGACGAGCAGGGACTCTACACCGACGACCCGAAACGGGATCCCGACGCCACGTTTATCCCCGAAGTCGAGGTCAACGACCTGCTGGCGCGAGACCTCCCGGATCTGGTCGTGGAACGGACCCTTCTGGAGATCCTATCCCAGGCGAAGTCCGTGCGCGAGGTTCTGATCGTCAACGGACGGGAACGCGGCGCGCTGACGGCCGCGCTGAACGGCGAGAACCCCGGCACGCGCATCTACCGCGAGGCTGGATCTAGTCGAAGACCCTAAGGGTGCGGCAGCGGCCGGTTTTCGTGGGTATGACGTGAGTCCCTCGGCATAGTACCACCCGCACCCTTAGGGTCGGTTCTGCGACAGCGACTACAACGCCTTCGTCAGGATCTCGGCCAGCTCCTCGCGCGTCAGCTCGATGGGATTGCCTTTCATGCTGCTGGAGCGTTGTGACTTGTCGATGATCTCGGGGAAGTCCTCGGGAGTGACACCGTAGTCGGACAAGCCCGGGACGTCCAGCTTATCAGATAGCTTCTTAACCCACGCGACGCCGTCCGCAGCCCCGGCTTCGATCTTGCCGGTCAGGATCACACCGATCTCAGCGTAGCGCTCCAGCGCCGGGTTCTCCGGCTCGCGGTCCATTAGCGCGCGCACGTTCGCCTCCATCACGAAAGGCAAAAGCCGCCCGCAGATGACACCGTGGGGCGCCTCGTACATCCCGCCCAGCACGCCTGCGAACCCGTGGACGGCACCCAACCTGGCATTCGCCAACGCCAGCCCACCCAGCAGGCTCGCCAGCGCCATGTCGCGGCGGGCCTCGACGTCGTCGCCGTTCTCATAGGCGCGTGGTAGGGCGTCGGAGGCGCGCATAATGCCCTCGCGACAGATCGTGTCGGTCAGCGGATTCGCCAGGCGCGAGACGTAGGGCTCGACGACCTGGGTGAAGGCGTCCAGGCCGGTGCTGGCGGTCACCTCCGGCGGCACCGAGTGGGTCAGCTCGGGATCGACGATCGCGACGTGCGGCAGGATCAGCGGGCTGCGAAGACTCACCTTGACGTGGTGCTCCGGCGAGGCCAGCACGGCGTTGCGGGTGACCTCAGCCCCGGTCCCCGCCGTCGTCGGCACCGCGATACAGGGCGCCGACCGCTTGGTGATCGGCTGACCGCGCCCGATCACCTCCAGGTAATCCAGCGGCACACCGCCGTTGATCAAAAGCGCGGCGATGGCCTTGCCGGCGTCGACGACGCTCCCGCCGCCGATCCCCACCACCAGGTCACAGCCCTCCGCCCGGGCGAGCTCGACGCCCTCGCGGACGAGCTCCGTTGTGGGCTCGCGGGCCACGCCGAAGGTCACCGCCGCGATCCCGGCGTCCTCGAGCGCAGCCAAAACCGGCGCGGCGCGCTCCACGTGGCTGCCCGTGACGACCAGGGCCTTGCGCCCCATGTCCTCAGCCACCGCGCCCACCTCACCCACCGTACCGGAACCAAAGATAATCCGATCCGTCGTGGCAAACTCGAAACGCATAGCACCTCCTTATCGCTGATCCCAACCGATGTCATCGAGAGAGACAATCTATCAGGATACCCGTCCACCTCGGGACAAGGCAGCCTCTATCCCGATTGTACTCAGCGCAGGAAGAGCACAAGGTGCTAGAGGAACCGGTCTCCGTCACGATCCACTACACTGACTGGGACGTGCGCGTGGTCTCCAACGAGAGCCGGCTGACGCTGAACCGATGGAGCGCCGGCGGATGGCACGACGCCGCACAGACGTGCGATCCGGCCTCGACCTACGTCCGCGACACGGCTAACAACGCCCTTACAGCACCCATCTGCCACCTCAGCCGCTTCGCGCTCTTCGGACCCACCCATCGTCTCCAGCTGCCATTCCTACTGCGCGATTAGCGGATGCGAAAGCGCCCGCAAGTTGGTCAACGTAGTCGTCGTCTGGGCCCAACCTGAGCTCGTCTCGCGAGCGGCTTCACAGCCAACGATATCGTCGTTTGACTTGACCATTTATCACTTTGTCATACACTTCGGGTGATATGCGGTTTCTGAAGCGCAATGTTTCCAGAGCTCGAGGTTGCGGACCATCATCACGAGCGATCACAGATCCCCCATCTTGAGCGTCGTCTTCACCGGTGTACCGCATGACATAGATTATAGGAGGGTACATGACAGAATCTAGGGCTACAATTGACTTAGCAAGCCTCTTTGAGGAAGCCATGGACGCCGTCGCAGCCCATCAGCGCGAGATCAACGCGCTTGACGGCTACAACGGGAATCACGGCGATAATATGGTCGAGAACGTGAACACGATCACGAGCACGCTCCGAGCCCATCGCGAGGAGCCCCCGTCAAAGGCCCTGGAGGTCGCAGGGCAGAAACTGGCGGAGAAGGGGGCGGGGGGTACGAGTCAGTACTACGCCAAGGGGCTTCAACAGGCAGCCGAGCGGCTGTCCGGTAAATCCCAGCTGAGCCCCTCTGACGGCATGACGTTGATCGAGACCCTCCTCGGCGCGATCCCCGCAGAGGGTTACCCGGAGCCGGAGGAGACCGGCACCACGGTGCTGGATCTGTTGACGGCCATGAGCCAAGGTGCCGGCGAAAGGACAGTGTCCGCGCAACCTGCACCGCAGCCATCGCAGGCGGGAGGACTCCTTGATGCGCTCGTGAGCTTAGCCGGCGGGCAGGAGAGCGCAGATCTACCCGATGCTCGCGCCCGTCAGCCAACGGACCCGCTAGCAGGCCTGCTCGACGCCCTCACCGGAGCTGGTGCTCCGAACCAATCCCAGACTCCAGAGACGACCTCAGCCCAGAGCGAAGGGTTCGATATGGGTGACGTCATCGACAGGCTACTCCCGGCCGGCCTGGCCTATCTGCAGGCGCGACAGGAAGGCGCAGACGGCGTAGAAGCCGGGCAAGCAGCGTTGATGCGCGCGCTCCTCGGAAAGCAAACGCCACATCCCAGGACATCGCGCGAAGCGGCAGGCACGGTGATCGCTCAAAGTATGCTGAAGGCTCTCCTGCGTAGGAGAGCATAAACACATCCACTTCACATTTCACGATAGGAGGACAGACGTGGCAAAGAAAAAAGAGGAAAAGAAGGGGCTTTTAGGCAAAGCTCTCGATGCGGTGACAGCGCGCGACGAAAAGGAAGCTGCGGAGGAAGCAGCCGAAGAAGCCGCCACCGCCGAAGCCAAGGCGGCCCGCGAGGCTACCAAGCGCCGCCTGGCCGAAGCCCGCCAGGAGCAGCTGGAACGCAAAGCTGCCCAGTCGGAAGCTGCGGCTGAGGAAGCGCAGCAGAAGGTCGAAGAGCTTGAAGAGAAGCTTGCCAAGCTCGAGGCTCAGGTAAAGGAAGCGGAAACCCAGGCAGCCATCAAAGCAAAGCAGGAGGAAGCGCGCGCCAAGCTGGAAGCCTATCAGGCAAAGAAGGAAGAGGAGGCAGCGCCGCCCGTCTACGTCGTCAAGAGCGGGGACAACTTGAGCAAGATCGCCAAGGAGCAGCTTGGTGATGCCAGCCGCTGGCCTGAGATCTTCGAGATGAACAAGATCAGATCTCCAACCCGAATCTCATCCGAGTGGGGCAAGAGCTCAAACTGCCCAAGTGAGCCTGATCGCTCATACATGCTGGACCTAAACATCCGCCCGGTCAAGGACACACTGACCGGGCGTTTCTGTACTCAGCTTTCGCATAAGTACCTCCAACGAAGACACTCCTTCTCGAGATCACAAGAACAGCGAGGCGCGACAGTCATCCCGCCCGTGCTGGGGCGCGCCTGCAAATCAGGCGGTTTAGTGAAATCGTTCTGAAAAATCCGCATTTTCCCCTAATAATGGATAGTAGGAAGACCGGTGCGCACTATGCTATCACATCGCCTTCTTGCACTGTGTCACGTATCGCCAACGGCAACCGCGGTAAGCACCTTGTAGATCGTCAGCTATAACAACGTACAACAAACAGGAGAGATACCGATGAGACCCCTTTGGCACAGTCTTTGGGTGACTTTAGCCCTTGTCACGGTTATGCTCACGTCCACCGCTTGTTCCTCCCAGACGAACGTCGAGGACCAGGAGTCTTCGGAGCTCGTCACCGTCGAGCGCGGCGACATCGCGACGCGTATCTCAGCTACCGGGAGTGTTTACCCCAAGGACGAGGTCAAGCTCTCCTTTGACGTGGGAGGACGGGTGTCTGAGACCCAGGTCCGCACAGGTGACACGGTCCAGGAAGGTGATCTGCTGGCAAGCCTAGAGACCGCTGACCTCGAGTTACAGGTGAGGAGCGCGGAGGCCGGCCTGGCCGCTGCCCAAGCGCAGTTGGCCCAGCTGCAAGAGGGGCCCCAGCCGGAGGAAATCGCAGTGGCCGAAGGGCAGTTGGCAGCAGCAGAAGCCGCGTTGTCGCAAGCTGTCGCGGCCCGAGACCAACTCCAAGCCGGCACCACACAAGCCGACATCGCCGCAGCACAGGCGCAGGTCGCCGCCGCTATGGCAGAGCAGAAAGC
>JBNGDU010000319.1:5128-8738 GCA_049975025.1 Anaerolineae bacterium | reverse complement strand
GCCATGCGGCGCACCTCGTCCGGCTCGGGATTGTCGTGAAGGTAATCTCCTTGCCCGCCGGAGCCGGACTGCTGTTCCGGGACCATGAAGTTGCCCGACCACGCCCGCGCATGGTCGAGATTGAAGGCCTGGCTCAGCGGTCGATGATCCGGATCGTAGTCGAAGAAGGGATAGACATCGTAAGAGAGAAAGTCCAGGTCCTTGCCAAAGGGCCCTCGATAGTCAATGTGCGAGAAAGTCCCGTTGTGCGTCACGAACCAGTCGGGATTCACCTCGCGCAGGATCACGACCTGCTCACGCTGGAAACGAGCGACATTCCAGGAGATGAATCTGTAGTAATCGAGGAGTTGAGCGGGGTTGGCGTGAGCCGGCTTGCCGTCTTTCGGCGTCGGGATCTGGCTGAAATCATCGTAGGTCAGCGCCCAGAACGAATTGCCCCACACGCGATTTAAGAGATCGATGTCGTCACGGTACTTCGCCTTTAGGTATTCGCGGAAGGCCGCCTGGCAGTTGGGGCAGTGACATTCCGAGAAGTGACAGTTGAGCTCGTTGTCGGTCTGCCAGCCGATCACGTGCGGCGACGCCGCGAAGTGGTCGGCCATCGCACGGGTGATCTTCCGCGACGCGAGGCGAAAGACGTCACTGCTCGGGCAGGCATGCTGGCGGGAGCCGTGCTGCATCCGAACGCCATCGGCGTCCATCCGCAGGACCTCGGGATGTGCAGCCGTCAACCATCGGGGTGGTGTCGCCGTGGGCGTGCCAAGGATAGTCTTGATCCCCTTCTCGCCCAAGCGCTCGATCGTCTTGTCGAAGAGATCGAAGCGATAGTGACCCTCCTCAGGCTCAAGGTAGTCCCATGCGAATTCCGCCATCCGGACGCAGTTGAAGCCGGCCTCGGCCATCCGTGCGGCATCGTCCTCGCGCTCCGTAGGTCCCCAGTGCTCCGGGTAATAGGTCGCACCGTAGTAGAATCGCTGCAGGCTCACAGGTCTCTTGTGGGAAAGATCGTCAGAGTTGGTCATAGTCACCTCGCTATATCTGAAGACGTCATGCCATGGCTATAGAGATAAGCCTACTCATTCTGAGAAAATGGCAAGTGATAGGGTGACAACACTGGGAGGTAAGAACCAGCTCGACACGACGCCGTTGGGCCAGAGTCACACTGCTCTGCCCCCAACGAACAGGAAGAAAGTCACCGCCTGAGCACGACCGGTAAACCCACCTCGAAAACGGGTCGGAGCACGACGTTGTAATGCAGTGGCTCTGCATCCACAACCATCTCCGGGCTCTCAGGGCCCCAGCAGTCGGGGGCGGACACCGTCGGCTTGCAACTGCCGTTGGACGCTGAAACCCATGGTATCCGCCGAGCTCAGGGACGGAGTTTACACGGTACCATAGGTCAGCGTCCTCGGCTCCCACCTGAGGTTCCGAAGCTGTGGGAACTTCGCACCCAAGTCAATGCTGCAGAAAGCCGCTGGATACAGAAGCAGCCACGCGCCCGCGAGGTAGACCACTAACGCCAACAGACCACTGGCAACGCTGTGGAGGCGCTCGCCGCTGAGTGACAGCAGCTTGGTCTGCTCATCAACATTCGCGCTACGCGTGGACCTTGATCGCGAGACTGAGGCGATGGCTGACGGCAATGCTAACTCACGTCCCAGGCGAAAAGGTGGACGCGCTCCGCACCCCAGGTGGCCTCGGGGATAAACCGCAAGGCCTTGGCCTTGGTATCAACCGCAAGCCGTACAAGCCGCTGATGGTTGTTCTTCTGCTGGATCAGCACACGCCAGTTCCCGTCGGCGCCCAGGGCCTCCACCTGGAACGCTCGGACCAGCGTCTCAGGCACGCTCACCAACGGCATCTCAAGGGGATAATGCGCGGGCATGCCCTTCTCAGGACGGTTCAGGTCGCTGTCGAAGATGAAGCGCAGCTCCTGTACCCGCTCTGGCTGCTCGAATGTGTACGTGACCCAGCTCCCGACATCGCCCGACCAACCGTTATCATCATCCCCGATCGGTCGATCCAGACCGTTCCGCAGGGGCTCAGGATCACCCTCGGATGCTGTCAACTCCGCCTCCCGGGCTAGCCCCGGCACCTCACGCCGATTCCACGGCAGATAGCAGTCATCCTCCATCAGTGTCTGTTTGAGCTCCGCTATGTAATCCCAGTAGACGCCGCGCGGGCTGGTCGTCTCGCGCGTCGCGATCGCGGCGGCGGTGCCCACCGCCTGACCCAGCAACGCGCACGTCGCCATCACCCGCGTGGCGCTCATCGCGGCGTGCGTCACGCTGATGTTGCGCCCCGCGCAGAAAAGATTCTCCGCATTGCGCGAATAGAGGCAGCGGTAGGGAATGCCAAAGGGTGAAGGTGCCGGATGGAAGATCGTGGGCTCCCCCGCGTAGTCGATCCCGCCCGGGTGATGATCATCCATGGTCCATCCTCCGTAGGCCACCAGATCGTCAAAGCGTCCCTCAGCCCGCACGTCGTTCTGGGTCAGGATGTAGTCGCCCACGTACCGGCGACTCTCTCGCTTGCCCGGCAGAAACCCCACCCAGTCGAGCGCCCAGTTATCCGCGTTGTGGTCCCCTCGGTTCTTAACATGGTCCCACACACCGAAGGCGGCTTTAAGCAGCTCGTCGCGGATCTCTTCCGTGTCGTGGATCGAGTCCCGCGTGCCGCCCAACTCAATCCACCAGAAATTCGAGTCCGGCACGCCGTGACCACGAAAAGGCAAATCCTCGTCGCTCTCATAGACATAAGCCCAGGCGGGCGGGACGAAGGGCTGCGGCGACGTGGTCTCCCGAGCCTGCAGCAAGCAACTCATTCCCATGGTATAGCTGTCCGCCTGCTCCGGTTCAATATCCTCATTGAACTCACCCCGTGCCTCCCTGCCTAAACGCACCTCGGCCTCGGATAGGGGCGCCAGAATGCTATCGCCGGAACAGTCGGCAAAGAGGTCAGCTTCGACGATGTGCCACGTCTGTGTCGTCAGCTGCCACCCCTTCACCCGCGCGATGCGGGGACCATCCATCTGCAGATCATTGCAGGAGCAGTTCAGAAGCACCGTGATATTCGGTTCAAAGCGCACGGCCTCGTAAAGTACGCTATCCCAGATCGAGTAGTTGCGTCGGGGATTGCGGTAACGGTTCTCAAGTGAGATCTCCTCGACAATACCCGTCTCCCGGTTGTTCTCGCCATGAGCCCCACAGATCCACATCCGGACCTCGGAGGAGGCGTTCCCGCCGAGCACAGGACGATCCTGCATCAGCGCCACCTTGGCTCCGTGCCGCGCAGCCGCAATGGCGGCAGACATCCCTGCCAGCCCGCCTCCCACCACACAGAAATCCACCTGATGCGTCACACGCTTCATCTTTTCACTCCTAATCGTATCGGCGCTTCCTGCCATTCACAACCATCTCAGCCCAGCCGCAGGCACCTCACCGATCAAAAGACGCTTGACCCCGTTCGTAGTAGGCGCTTCAGCGCCGTTTTCCGTCTGTCCGAGAGCCACGACGCCGGCAATTCAGCCGCCTATCGCTCAATGATCTAGCCTGACCAGAAGGCGTACCTTCGGGCATCTGGGCTCACTTCTCGATGATCTCACCCAGCC
>JBNGDU010000319.1:0-5028 GCA_049975025.1 Anaerolineae bacterium | reverse complement strand
GCGTACCTTCGGGCATCTGGGCTCACTTCTCGATGATCTCACCCAGCCAGAAGGCCTTGTCTTCCCGACGGTTCCCCTCCTCGTCAATATACCACCAGTCCTCTTCGAAGGCCCGGCGTCCCTCGCCACGGACACCCGCTCGGTCGATCTGCCCCTTGCCCGTCACTGGCTCCTTAGTTCCATCCAACTTGGGATCGACATACCGCTCAAACCAAGCCTCCAACTCGCCCTCCATCTCCGCCAACCTCGAGACTTGATCCGGATCGTGTACGAGATTCTGCTCCTCCCCGGGATCGTTGACGAGGTCATAGAGCTCATGGGGCCCATAGGGATATCGGTGCACGTACTTCCATTCGCGGTCGCGGATCATGCGGACCGGACCATATTCGTCGAAGACGACGATGTGATCTCGTTCGGAAAGGCCCTGGCCCTTCAACAGAGGGGCGAAGCTCCGACCAGGCAGTTTCGCCGCCGCCGGATTTTCGAGATTTAGGTAATCCAGCAGCGTCGGCATCACGTCGTAGTGGCTCAGAAGATGATCATCCACAACGCCCTCCGGGAGATAGCCAGGTCGCGCCATCAGGGCCGGCACCTTCACAGAGGTGTCGTACATGTTCTGCGGGAACGTCCCGTTGCCTTTCCCCCAGATGCCGTGATGGCCCATGTTCATCCCGTTGTCGCTGGTAAAGATAAAGAGCGTGTTCTCGAGAATCTTCATCGCTTCGAGCCTATCGAGAACCTGCCCGACGCCCCGATCAAGACCGGTAATCGCCCCATAGTATCCACTAAGCAGCTCGCGGCGCTTCTCTCCCGTGCCGCGCGGTGCGCTGTTGATCTGCCAGGGATGGGAGCGCGGCTGAGTCGGACAGGTATCAAAAGGGCAATCCCTGTACAACTCGACCAGATCCCTCGGGTGCTCTCCCTCACGCCAGGGTGAGTGTGGCGCGGTTGTGTGGATGCCGAGGTAGAAGGGCGCATCGCCCTCCGCCTGTTCATCGAGGAACTTCACCCCACCCTCGAAGATGACGTCCGTCAAATAGCGCGGATCCCGCTCGATCTCGCCGTCGCGAATGATGTACGCATTGTAGTAACTGCCGCCTCCGTACGGAAAGAGGTGCCAATAGGAGAAACCCTTCTGAGGCTCGATGCTATCCCCAAGGTGCCACTTCCCGCTGATGCCGCAGACGTAGCCTTGCGAGGCCAGGATATCGGTGTATCCCACCATCCCCTTCAGGTACTCGATCTCTCGATCGTCACCCCACCCAAGTCCCGGGGTCTTCTCTCCGATCAGATTACCCTTCCGGATCCAGTCGTGCACCCCGTGCTGCGAAGGAATCCGCCCGGTCAGAATCGACGCTCGCGCTGGGGAACAGACTGGCGACGCGCAGAAGAAGTTATCAAACCGCATGCCCATCGCAGCGACTCGGTCCAAGTTCGGAGTCTGGATCTCGTCGTTGCCGGCACAGCCCAGCGCCCAGTAGCCCTGATCATCCGTCAACACGAACACGATGTTGGGTCGCTCAGAATCGTGACTCGCCATCCTATCCTCCAGTGCTCACAAAGGTCTTGCCAACAGCTTGTTAGGTCGTCAGATCAGTGGATCCCCATCAAGGTGTTCGTCCAAGCCCGCCGGCCTGCCGCGTCCTCAACTTCCACATAGGCGTAGGCCCAGTCGTCGGGCATCTCAAAGGCGACCTCCGTCAGCAGCGGGCCCTCGAAACTCCCGGTCCGCCGCCCCAGATACCCCGGACCGACGAGCCGCGCGAACCGCACTGGTGAGGTGGCGATATACACCTCAGATCCATCCACCACTATCTGATGGAAGTCGGGGCCCGTTGTGCTATAGAAGCGCCCAGCCCTAAGGCTTTCCATGATCGCGTCAGGCGTGCACTCGTCGGCTTGCACCATCACCCAACCGCCGTTCCAGCCAGGGTGCTCAGGGCGGAGGTGCGCATCGTCACAGGCGAAGCCTAGAGTCGCCGGCGCCTGCTCCAACACCGCATTCCAATGGGCCAGCCCACTTCCCTTGCCGTTCAACCACCAGCACACGTGGTTGTAGACCTCGACGCCGTGGAACTCCCAGCGCCGCGCATCCTGAAAGGTATTGCCCGTCCAGGTGGGATGCGCCAGAATCAGCAGACCTCCTTGGTCACGGGCGGCCTCAAGAGCTGCGGGAAAACCCATATCGCGTGTGATGCCTTTGAAGGTGCCCAGGACGACCACGTGGAAGTAGCGGCTGTGAAGATCGAAACCATCGAGCTCAACGCCGTCTAGCCAGGTCAAGGGATACCATTCAGGATCTGAAGCGACGTCTGAGGTAGCCCAGTGATCGGTCCTGCAGAGGAAATCGTAGCCCACCTCGGCGTACTTTGCTGCGAGCTCGCTAAAGGTGAGCCCACCATCGGAGACAGTGCTGTGAATATGCGTGTTACCCTTGTACCAAGTGCCCGTATTCGTATAGCGCGGTTGATAGGAAGCCATCGTTGACATCACCAGGTCAGCCCCCTATCTGGTTCCAGCTTGGCCGATACGGACCCCAAGCGTCAAACGCCGCCGAGCGCGGCCTTGACCGCTCTCCAACCTCTATCCAATCGTTCACTTACTCACCTCGTAGCGCAGAATCATCACAGAACAGGCACCTCCATCGGCTCGGCCACACGGTCAAGCATAGCACGGCTGACATTGAACGCAAAGAGACAGCCCTCCTTCACCACGGGCAAGCGCGGTTGACACCATAGGCTCAGCGCAGATGACGCACGAGCACTCGCGAACTAACCAGAACAGGGGGCTTGCCTAAGGCGCGGACACATGGCCGCATCAGGCGAGCCAAACCAACTGCAGTAGCCTTTGCACGTCACCTATGCCCCAAGGGTGCCAATGCCGGCAAGGAGGCGTGTTGCCCACGCCGCCATCGCTCAAAGCAGACGCAGGCAGAATATGCCGACTCACCCGGCACGGGCAGCCTTATCGGCCCACGCGTGGTACGCGTCCAACATCGCCATGAAGTTGTCGTACTTCGTCCCGACCGCAACGGAGTGGGTGGTGCCGAAGATATAACCGCTGCCGGGCGCGCCGGCTCGCATCGCGCGCACCACGTCCTGCCGCACGTCCTCTGGTGTACCCGAGACCAAATTCTCCACCCGGGCGCCGCCCCACAGGGCTAGGCGGTCCCCCACCCGCGACTTCACCGCACCAAGGTCCATGCTGGCCGAGGCCTGGATCGACTGGTAGGCATCATACCCCGCCTCGACGAACATATCCAGCAGTTTCCAGTTATTACCACAAGCGTGTTTGAGCACGTCCAAACCACGCGACTTCACCGCCGAGACCCTCTCCTTGATCGACGGAAGGCAGAACTTGCGGAACATCCGCGGCGAGATAAAGGGCCCGGTCGTCGCGGCGAAGTCAACGCCCCACAAGACGCCGTCGGTGCCGGGTCGGATGTAATATTCATCGTTCAGATTACTCATCCGCGTGTTGTACGCGATAGCCCGGGCCACAAGCTCTGGCTGAAGAGCGTAGAGCATCAGACCGTACTCCATCCCGCCCAGCAACACCATACCCGCCTCGCCGCCGCTGGGCCCCAGGATGTAGTGATCCTCACCCAACGCCGCTATGATAGCGTCCACTGCCTCGAAAACAGAGGGGTCCGGGGGGGACGGCTCCTCGTCCAGAGGGAAGTCGTCTAGTGCAAAACTAGGTTCGGGTCGCTCGACCAAAGTCAGATCAGCCGTGATCTCCGAATACTTCCAAACCCGACCATCCTCGGCCGTCCAAGTCGTGTCATCGATCTGTCGCACCGTCTCCGGTTCGTAGTCTTTGGGGGGTGCAACGCTACTGGCCATCGCCCCGACGTTGATAATGTCGATGAAGTCCAGCTTGCGGTAGAGCTCGATCGTGTCTTCTTTCCAGCTCTGGACCACCTCGTCGCGCCGCCCTTCCCAGAAAGCGATCTGGGATTTTGCCTTAGCGCGCAGATAGGTCTCATGGCCCAGCAGCCGCTCCACCGTGTCAAAGTCGATCGCGAAGAAACCTATGGGCACGCGATCTACCGGCTGGTGAGCCAACGTTTTTCCCACTCGCTCCTTACTATCCATTCCTCCGCTCCCGTCACATCAGCGCGCCGCCACCGGCATCGCTCGGAGGTGATCGCGCATCAAATCCCAAGTGCCGCGGTAGTACTCAGACCAAGGTTCGTATGTCCGATGCGTCTCCGGATTTGGCTCGAAAGTCCGTTCCAACTGTACCATCGCCTCGATGCCCTCTTCGAACGAGGCGAAGTGACCCGCTCCCGTCCCGGCGATAATCGCGGCGCCCAGAGCACCCGCTTCGGTAACCGCCGGGCGTACAATGGGCCGATTCATGATGTCAGCTGAAAGCTGAACCCAGCGATCCGACTTGCTGCCCCCGCCCGTGGCGCGGAAACTATGGATCTGTATCCCCGTCGCCGGCAGCCTGTCCACACACGCCTTGAGATAGAAGGTCGCACCCTCGACAAGGCCCTTGAGGATGGCGCCCCGCGATGTCTCCAGACGTAGTCCCGCGATCACGCCCGCCGCGTCCGAGATGAACGCCGGCGGCCCAGTGGTGGTGAAATAGGGTAGCACGATAAGCCCGCTAGGTCCCGACGGCATCTCCGAGAAGAGCTGATCGTAGACGTCGCGTCCCTCAGACTCAGCCTGCATATGCGCCTCTGCCGCGAAAGTGTCACGGAACCACTTGACGAGCGAGCCGCCCTGGTTGTAGACAAAGGTCACGTACCTGTTCGGCACCGCGTGATGTTCTGTGTTCAAACCGCGGGTCATCATCGCCTTGGCGTCGCTGCGCTGGATGAAGACCGGCGTGATGCAGATGAAGGTACCCATACCGTAGACGGCATGCCCCTCTTCGATCACGCCGGCTCCAACAGCGTTGGCGCATTGGTCGTGGGCGCCGGTCGTGATCACGACGTTCGGCGGCAGTCCCAGTTCCGCGGCAACACCATCTGAGATCGTCCCGATGGACGTACCGGACGGCGCCGTCCTCGGC
>JBNGDU010000318.1:5984-8812 GCA_049975025.1 Anaerolineae bacterium | reverse complement strand
GGCATTACGCGCTGTGGCTGCAGCGTGAGCATCCCGATATCTACGATGCGGTGGTCCGCAACGCCGAGTCCCACTCGCTGCCGGTGCCCGCGCTGCGGGATCTATATCCTTCGCCGGTTCCGTCGGAGCTCCACAATACCACGTGGTTGGCCGACCGGTTCTGTGACTACCTGGAGCGCCGCGATGGGGAGCAGCCCTTCTTTGCCTTCGTGGGCTTCCCCGATCCCCACCACCCCTTTACCCCGCCCTATAACGTCCTGGAGCGTTTTGAGGGTATCGAAGTGCGGGATCCCTTCGATCCCACCGGTGAAGCCGTCGAAGGCACGCCGCTTGGTTCGGCGGGCACCGATCTCTCGGGCATGACGATGGCGGAGAGACGGACCATTATCCGATATACGTATGCGATGGCCCACCAGATCGATCTCGCTGTGGGGCGCATGGTCGACGGGCTGAAGCAGGCCGGGCTGTGGGACGATACAATCGTCGTCTTCACCAGCGACCACGGTGATTTCCTCGGGGACCACGCGCGCTTGCGCAAGGGGTACACGCCGTCGGACGCGCTGTTGCACCTCCCCTTTATCATGCGGGCGCCGGGTGCCGACCTGCCTTCTCGCGTCAACATGCCGATGAGCAACGTCGACGTCCTTCCGACCGTGCTCGCGATGACGGGTGTTGAGGCGCCTGCGTGGATCCATGGCGTTGACATCGCCGAGGTGCTCAGCCAGGGACGCGAGCATACCGTCCTGGCCTATTGTTCGAATGGGCAGCCGGAGGTCACGAACTACACGCTCTACGATGACCGTTACCGTTTCACGCTCTATCCTCATTCCGGCTACGTGGAGCTCTTCGATCACCAGGAGGACCTCGGGGAGGTGAACAACCTCGCGGAGGAGGCGCCAGAGCGCGTGGATCGGATGCGGCGTGTGATCGAGTCTCGCTTGTTGCTGCACCGCAATCCAATCCTCGCCCGCGTCTCGGCGTGGTGAGGGTTGAGACGATCCTGTGTTGTGGCGTCGTGGGTGGGTAGCGGGCGAGAAGCGGGCGAGACGCCCGCGGTCCGCATGCCCGCGGTCCAGACGCCCCGGTCTGCATGCCTCCATGGGATCTCCTCCATCGGTTGTGCACCCGTTGTGTCCGCATATACTCTATAAACCCGTTCACGTCCTTAGTTGCGAATCAGGGAGGTCCATATGACGCGTCCGAACATCCTGCTGGTTCAATCGGATCAACACCGCTATGACTGCGTGGGCGTCAACGGACACCCGCTTCTCGAAACACCCCAGATGGACCGTCTGGCGGGCGAGGGCCTGAATCTCACCCAGGCTTACACGCCGATACCCTTGTGCGTGCCCGTTCGCAACTCCTTACTCCACGGTCAGTGGTCGACCGAGCATCTGTGCATCGCGAATTACGACACGGAGGCCCCTCGCCCGCCGGAGCCCGGGTTGCCGACCTTCACTCGTGCGCTGCGCGACGCGGGTTATTACCTGGGTTACGTCGGCAAATGGCACGTCAGCCAGCAGCGGGAGCCGACGCATCCGATGTATGGGTTTCACGATTATGTGAACGATTGGTCTTACCATCAGTGGCGCAAGGAGCAGGATCTGCTGCCCCGCCCGCGAGAGCAGGGCTGGTTGGGAGAGCTGGACCCCTTTATCGGGTCCGAGAGCTCGCGGCTGGCGTGGGGCGTGGATCACGCGATACGCTTGATGGAAGGGGCGCTGGCGGACGACTTACCCTTCTTCATACGCTGGGATCCTGTGGAGCCGCATCTGCCCAACGTCGTGCCGGAGCCCTACTTCTCCATGTACCCTCCGGAGGAGATCGAGCCATGGCCAAGCTACCCGGATCCATTCGTGGATAAGCCCTATATCCAGGCCCAGCAACTCAGGACCTGGGGGTTAACCGACTGGACGTGGGAGGACTGGTCAAAGGTCGTGAGCCGATATCTGGGGGAGATCAGCTTACTTGACGCTCAGCTGGGTCGCTTGTTGGACGCGCTGGACCGGCTGGGGATCGCCGAGAACACCGTGGTCATCTATACGACGGACCACGGCGATATGTGCGGTGGTCACGGTATGATTGACAAGCACTTCGTGATGTACGACGATGTGGTGCACGTGCCGATGATCGCCCGATGGCCCGGTCATATCGCGCCCGGCGGTACCTGCGACGCGTTTGTCGCTCATAGCATCGATCTCGCCTCGACGTTCTGCGATGTAGTCGGCGTACCGGTGCCTGACCCCTTCCGCGGTCAGAGCCTTCTCCCGCTCTTTGAGGGCGCAGCTGAGACCGGACGCGAGGACATCTTCTCCATGTATCACGGCAATCAGTTCGGTCTTTATAGCCAGCGGATGGTGCGGGATCGACGCTGGAAGTACATCTGGAACGCCACGGCGGAGGATGAGCTTTACGATCTATCCCAGGATCCGGGGGAACTCCACAATCTGGCGACCGTGGCCAAAGGTGCCGATGAACTTGATCGCTTGCGCCACCGGCTGGTCGCGTGGATGGAGGCGACCGGTGACACGCTTCTGAACAACTGGACCCGAACCCAGTTGCTCGAAGGCCGCTGCCTCTAGGCGAGGCTATGTGGAAACGCTTTGTCAGTGCGCGAGTGTGCGTCACTTTTTAGCAGAGCGTGCCTACTGACAACCCTAAAGGTGCGGTGGTGATGACTCACAGAGATCGTTCGTGGTGCGATGGTTCTTTCGTGACCCGCACCTTTAGGGTTGGGCGTGACGCGATGCGGAAATGTGATGCACACCCTCACTGCGCGGTTGATTTGACAGGCCGGTTCTCTCCACCATACTATGAGAGTACCCGGT
>JBNGDU010000318.1:0-5884 GCA_049975025.1 Anaerolineae bacterium | reverse complement strand
TGCGCGGTTGATTTGACAGGCCGGTTCTCTCCACCATACTATGAGAGTACCCGGTCTACTGGGCTTGACCCATATCTTTGCGTAGTGAGCAAGGCACTTCGTCAACTTTGACTAAGGAGAATCCTCTGCACAGAGGGGCCAGCATGGGACTCGGAACCATTCAAAAGACGATCGCGCTTTTCAACGAAGCTCTCCACGGCCTGGGCGCCGATGTCTCTCTGATCCAGCTTGAGGCGTTGGGCATTATGGTTCACGAGGCGATGACGGTTCAAGCGCGGAGCTTTCACACCCCCGCACATATCTTCAATCTGTCCGACGGGTCGAACCCAATCCAGGCCCTGGCGGCACTGTTCCACGATGTCGTCTACTATGAGGTAGATCATGGGTTTACGCCGGAGATCGAAGCTGTATTGATGCCCTACATTGTAGCTGATGAACAGCTCCTGCGGCTCACCCAAGAGATGAGCGACGACGACAGGACGTTTCAGCTGACCCTGGATGTCTTTGGATTGGAATTGGGGCAGCGACTTCAGCCCAACGCGGGCCAGAACGAGTTTCTCAGCGCCCTCCTGATGAACAAGAAACTCGAGGGCATTGTCCGGCCCACCGATTTAGTGAAGATCACAGCGTGCATTGAGGCCACCATCCCTTTCCGAGGTGAGAATGCAGCCGGGGAGTCCCCCGCGGAGGTGCTCGAGAACCGGCTGCAGAGGATCAGCCAAGACTACGGATTCAGTATGTCCGAGGCCGAGATTCACGAGGCGGTCAAGTTGGCCGTGACTTTTTCGAACAAGGATGTGGAGAACTTCTCTGAGCGTGACACCGGTCGGTTTCTGGATAACACGTGGAAACTGCTACCTGAGAGCAACCCGTTGTTGCGGCTTCGTGGTATCTACACGCTTGGCAGTTACCGCCGCGCATTGCAGAAGATGGAGGGGTTCCTCAATCAGCTTGATCCGGAGACGATTTTCAACTACTATCGTGGCGAGCCGCCGGCTGGAGCGTACCAACGCATGGTTGCGCTGGCCCATCGCAACGTCCACACAGCGCGACAGTATCTGGGGTTGAAGCTACTGGCTGCAGGCATACTGGAGGCGCTTGCGGAGATCACAGGCGGGGATGCGCCGGTGGCGCTCTTCTTGGGAGCGCTGGACAATACGGAGGACGCCCGACGGTTGGAGGATTTCCTGCCCGAGGTGCCCTCGGAGCCATCGGTGGACGAGTCGTCGACCCTCTTTGGCCTCTTGGCCTTTGGTCGGGCCAGCTCCTCGAGTTTCGACCTTCAGAACTCGCCGCTGTCGCTCTTCATCTTCAAGTTGCTCGGCTGGGAACAGTCGAAGTATCTGCTGGATAAGGCGAAGTTGATGTTCTCTGGTGAGATCGACGCCAAAACGCTGCTCGATTTTACGCCTACGGGTATGGTCGTCTCCGTTGCGAATGCCTGCGCGGCCATGGCAAGCACGCGTCGAGCCGGGCTCCGTGGGTATGCAGAGTACCGGCTACGTCGACGCGTGGACTGATCGATATCGCTGGCCTATCTGTTCGTGTCGTGGAGACCATAGATTTACCGACTCAACAATTTCCCCCCATCCGTGTGCCCGGGATCATCCTGACAGTTGAGTGTAATCGAACTACCTAATGGAGAGAAGTTATGAACGTCATCGTCATACTCTGTGACACGCTGAGACGCGATCATTGTGGTCCCTATCATCAGGGACGTCCTCTGAATGCGTGTTGGAGCGAAGAGGCGCCGGAGTGGGTGGTTCCGACGCCTAACATGGAACGCCTTGCCAGACGGGGGACGGTCTTCGATCAGTGCTATTGCGGCAGTACTCCTTGCATGCCGGCGCGGCGTGACATCTACACCGGGCGGTATGATTTCCTGGAGCGAGGGTGGGGGCCCTTGGCGGAAGAAGACCTGGATCTGCCGCGGCAGGTGTCCGGCCCGCCCAACCGGTCCGTCCAGTGGACCTTGGATCAAGGCTATAAGCTCAGCTACTTGATCACAGACCATTTCCACTTGTGGGAGCAGGGCTCGGGCAACTATCACATGGGGTACACGGGTTTCGACTTCGTACGGGGTTGCGAGGCCGACGCATTTTACACGGCACCGCACCGGAATTTCCCGCAGCCGGAGGGAGACCGGTACTTCAAGAACGAACGGCATTGGCGCAACGTTCATCACGTCCGACAGTCGGAAGGGGATTACTTCTGCGCTCAGGTCTTCCAAAGGGCCGCTGACTGGCTGGAGCGGAATCACGAGTATCAGGACTTCTATCTCCACCTGGACATCTTCGACCCTCACGAGCCTTGGGATCCGCCCGAGGAGCTTCTCAGGATGTTCGACGCTCGCGGCTATGACGTACCCGATATGACGGCAGCCGCACCCTATAGAAAGTGGCGTGAGGTGCTCACTGAGTCGCAGTTCACCGCTTACCGGGCCCGTTACGCCGCCAAGGTCGTCTTCCTCGATCGGTGGATGGGTCATCTCTTCGATGCGCTGGATCGCTTGGATCTCTGGAAGGATACGCTGGTGATTCTCACCACGGACCACGCGACCTACAACGGCGACCACGGACGCATCGGTAAGCTGCAGACCCACCAGTTCGACGCGGTGGGGCATATTCCCTTCATAGCAGCTCACCCGGAGCTGGGACACGGCGAGCGGCGTTCCCAGCTCGTGCAATTGGTCGACATCTATCCGACGGTACTGGCTGCCACAGGCCGGCCCTTGCCGGAGATGGACTCGACGAAGCCTCTGCACGGCGTGAATCTGCGTCCTCTCTTGGAGGACGCCGACGCGTCCACTCGAGATTACGCTGTCTACGGTCAGTTTGGCAAGAGCGTCTCGATCACAGATGGGACCTGGGTGCTGCACCAGTCCCCGGCTGAGGAGAATCAGCCGCTCTACTGGTACGATTACTGCCTGTCGAAGTTCCTGCACTATGATCTCGGCCCCTACTTCAACGGTCGGCGCCGAGTGATCGACTGTGAGAGTTGGCCTGAGGCCACCTGGCTGAGCCACAAGCCAACGGATATGAACGAGCTCGACAACCTCGCCGACGACGAGCCGGAACGACTGCGCCAAATGCAGCGCGCTCTGAAGGAGACGATTATTCGACTCAGAGCGCCGGTCGAACAACTTGATCGGCTGGGTTTGCGGGATGTATAAGGAGCGTGAGATGGACGATCGGTCTTCGTATGATGACCGCCGGCACTTCGCAGCCCTCTACGAGAAAGCCCCCGCCGAGTTTGGCTTCCAAGCGGAGACACGTGAGGCATGGCTGGCGTGGCAGGCGGCGTTCCGCCCACGTCTGCGCCAGCATCTAGGATTGGATAACATCGCGGCGGACACCGCGGGGCACAGGCCGACGGCGGTGTTTTTCGATTCGACCGACGAGGGCAGCCACGTGCGTGAGAGTTGGCGGATTTGGGTGGAACCCACGGTGCCGTTGCCCTTCTATCTGCTGCGTCCCAAGGAGGTCGATGGCCCCCTTCCTCTAGTGCTGACGCCGCACGGTCATAACCGCCCTCACGTCTACGTCGGGATAACGCACAACGAGCAGGAGCGTGCATCGATTGCGATGGGTGAACGGGATATCGCCGTTCAGGCGGTCGAGCAAGGGTATCTCGCTATCGCGGCAACGACACGGGCCTTCGGCGAGACCCGCACCCGAGAGGACAAAGAAGAGGACAAAGTCCACTCCTGCCGCACGCAACTCATGCACGACCTTCTGGTCGGACGCACGCCCATCGGAGATCGCGTGTGGGATATCTCGCGGCTGATCGACTGGGCGCTGGAGACCCAGAACATTGATCCCGAGCGCATCGCCATCACGGGAAACTCGGGCGGAGGAACGATCTCCCTCTTCGCGGCGGCGTGTGACACCCGGATCTCGGTCGCGGTGCCAAGCAGCTATTTCTGCACCTTCGCCGGCAGCATCGGCTCGATCCACCACTGCGATTGTAACTACGTCCCGGGTATCCTGCGGCTGGGCGAGATGTATGACGTTGCCGGTCTGGTCGCGCCGCGGCCCTTCTGTGCGATCGCTGGGAAGGACGACACGATCTTCCCCATCGAGTACGTTCGGTTCGCTTTCGACAAGCTGCGGCGTGTCTACGAGGTCGCCGGCGTGCCGGAGAGGTGTCAGCTCTATGTCGGCGACCAGGGCCATCGTTACTACAAGGCCGGGGCGTGGCCCTTTATCCGGAAGCACTTCGCATAGGAGGGTCTGTGTCGAGAGAGAAGGTTCTGGAACGTCTTGTTGCCAGTCCGGCGTGCAATCCTGATATGTCGTTGGACGATGCTCTGGCTGCCTACGCGGGGTTGGGTTTCAGGAAGTTTGAGGTCTTCACAGGGTGGGCCAAGTCTGCTTTCGATATCGACAAAGACCCCGAATTCTATCTGGACCAAGGTGCCCAATACGGGATGCGGTTCACCTCGTTCCATCTTCCACCGATCGAGGATGATCAGGCGACGTCGCTGAACCGGGCGGTCTCGGCGGCCCGCTTCGCTCAAGCGATCGGGGCCCACATCGTGCTCTACAAGGCGACCTCGCGCCCCAACTACATCGAGGCTGCGGCGCGATTCCTCGACGCTATCGAGGGGCTTGACGTCGTGCCTGTCGTTCAGAATCATTACGGCACCCCTGTCACGACGCTGGAGGACGTGAAGGAAGTCCACGAGGGCATCGATGACGCGCGTATGAAGGCGCTGCTGGAGGTGGGGCACTTTCACTCCGCCGGCGTCCATTGGCGCGAGGCGGCGGATTACCTTGGCGACCGCGTTGTCCTCGTGCATATCAAGGATCAGATTGGACGACAATCGGTCCCGTACGGGAGTGGTGAGATCGATCTTCCGGGGCTTTTCAAAACCATGCACGACCGGGGATATCGGGGCGATTACGTGGTCGAGATGGAGGTCGAGGATCGGGAACACACTTTGGCATATCTCGATGACGCCATCGATTATATCGTAGCGCGTTGGCCCGTCTGAGTTTGATACTCATATCGCCCAGCGTCGATGGCTGATTGAGTTGGCTTCATCGAGCGAGGAGGGTTGCAAGTCTGAGTATGAGCGATCCACGTATTTGTGTGGTGGGAGCGGGCAGTCTCTCAACCCGCCGAATCTACCCTTACATTGGCGCTGCCGGCGGGCAGTTGGTGGGCGTCTGTGACCTGGACCGCAGCAAGGCGGTGCAGAACGCACGGCGGTTTGGCGGCAAGGTCTACACCGATATGCAGGAGATGCTCGACGTTGAATCTCCCGACGGCGCCATCATCTGCATCGGCCCGGAGCAGCACGCTGCGTTGGCGCCGATCGTGATGAGGAAGGGCATCCCCGTCTATACGGAAAAGCCGCCGGCACCGACGGCTTCGGAGGCGCTCGCCGTGGCCCGCGTCTCCAAGGAGACCGGGGTTCTCTGCACGACGGCGTTCAAGAAACGGTACGCGGCAGCTTATCAGCGGGCGAAGTCCTGGCTGGCGCAGTTTCCGGATGAGGCGCTCTACTCGATATCGGTTGATTACGCCTCAGGCGCGTATGCCAATGACTCGCCGCGCCACGAGTTCCTCCTGGACTTTGCCATCCACCTTATCGACCTGGTCTCGTACCTGGGCGGTGACGTCGCCGAGGTCTTCAGCTTCAGCAAGGGGCCCAACGCCTACGCCGTCAGTCTGAGATTCGCCAACGGCGGGGTCGGCACGATGAATCTGAACGACGGTCGCACCTTCGCCGTGCCGACTGAAGAGGTTGAGATCACGGTCGGGGGCGGTAACTTCATGACGATTCACAACTCCTCATGCTGGCGGATCACCGAGGACGGCACGCCGCTCGAATGGCGGGAGCCACTCACCTTTATCAGCGCTGGGGACAGCGGTCGGG
>JBNGDU010000317.1:0-8816 GCA_049975025.1 Anaerolineae bacterium | reverse complement strand
CCGTTGAGACCGCCGACGCCGTCGCGGTCATCACCCAGCAGGATCGCGAGCGCTTCTACCGGGTGCTGCAGGAGTTTGCGCAGCGGCGAGACCTGCCTCTGCGCTTCCGCCGCAAGGCTGTGAGCAAGCGGGGAAGGCGCTGAGTAGCGGACGGGATTTTCACGTCTTTGATTGTCCCCTATGGGAAGGTGAGAGAGACGCTATGATTGGCAAGTTGATCAAATCCAACGCACACACCGACTACGTCGGTCAGGTCTACGGCCCCGCGGAGGCCGCGATGCCCCCGGAACCGGCGGATTATGCCTTTGGGACCTTCGTCAAGATCCCACTTGACCACGACGGTGGCTATATCGTGGGCGTGATCTACGACACGGTGTTGCTCAACCCCGATTTCGGCAACCTGGGCCCCCGGCTCTCGCCGGAGCCGGACCTGGCGGTCTTCTCCCCCGACTATCTGGCGGAGAAGGTGACGCTGGTGGGCATCACGGCGGTGGGTATGGTCGAGGCCGGCGGCGCTGTGCATCAGGGGGTGCCCCCGCTGGCGGCGCAGATCGACGCGCCGATTGCGCCGATGGGCGATGATGAGGTGTGCCACTTCCACACGACGTCATCGGGTGGCGTGCAGGTGGGATACGCGCCGGTCCTGTTGAGCCAGCCCGGCCCGCTGACGCACCATCTGCTGATGCGCATCTGCGACCGGTTGCACGAGCTCTTCCCCGACGCCTCCAAGAACCTCGACGTGCTGCGGAACGAGCTGAGCTGGCGCGCTTACGTGGCCCCGCTGGGAGGTGTCCGATGACCGACCGCCATCCGCTGGGCATAACCAAGGGACCGGGCGAGAGCCCCCACGAGTACATCTTCGTCACGCCCGACCGCGATGAGATCGCCAAGGTTGGCGAGTTCGTCTACTACGAGGCCGCCGTCGACGGTGAATCCCGCCGGGTGTTGGGCCGCATCACCGGTCGCGCGCCGCTCCGGCTGCTGCCCGACGGCTTTATGGCCGACCCCGACGTGCCGCCCGACCAGATCGCGGGCATGATCGGCTACACCGGTCGGGACCACGAGCTCTTCGCGGTGACCGTCACGGTGCTGGGATACTACAACGCCACGCTGGGCGACTTCGTGAATCCCCGGCTGCCCCCGCGTCTGGGTACCCCGATCCACATCGCCGACAGCGAGATGCTGGCTAGGGTGTTGAGCAAGCGCTCCCTGCACGAGGTGGGGGCGGCCCACGTGGGCTCGCTCTTGAGCCGCCCGCCGGGCGAGGTGCCCGTGGTGCTCGACCTACGGGCGATCACCAGCACCCATCTCGCCATCATCGCCAGCACCGGATCGGGCAAGAGCTATCTGGCCGGCGTCTTGATCGAGGAGTTGATGCGCCCTGCCAACCGTGCCGCCGTGCTGATCGTCGATCCCCACGGGGAATACGACACCCTGACGGAGATGGAGGGCGCCGGCGCCTTTAAGGATCGCGATGGCTACCAGCCCCGCGTCGAGGTGATACGGCCCGAGGACGTCAAGGTGCGGATCAACTCGCTGACGCTAGGGGACCTGCGTTATCTGCTCCCCAATCTTTCGGAGCGGATGCACTACGTGCTGGGCAAGGCCTATGGTCTTGTGCAGCGGGAGTTTGGGCATAATTGGACGCTGGCTCAGTTCCGCATCGCCGTGCGAAAGGCCGAGGAGGAAATGAGCGGCAAGTCCCGCACGCCTGAGGAGGAGGCCGAGGCGCTCTCTCAGTCCGATGACTACGGCACGGCGGGCGCCGTCATCTGGCGGCTGGACTCGCGCCTGGGGTCCTCAGCTATCTTCGATGACATGGCTTCGCTGCCGTTGGATGACCTTTTCCGTCCCGGTCAATGTACCGTGCTCCAACTCAATGAGATCGATCAGCGCGAGCAGCAGGTCGTCGTCGCGACGATCCTGCGCCGTCTTTGGCTGGCCCGGATGCAGACGGAGAAGCGAGAGGCGGTGCCGGGCGACGAGACCTATCTACCCTATCCGGCCTTCGTGCTCGTTGAGGAGGCCCATAACTTCGCTCCGGCCTCGGCGGACCTGGTGAGCTCGCAGATTCTGAAGCAGGTGCTTTCCGAGGGACGCAAGTTCGGCGTGGCTGTCGGGTTGATCAGCCAGCGTCCCGGGAAGCTGGACGCCGACGTGCTCTCCCAGTGTATGACGCAGTTCATCCTGCGCATCGTCAACCCTATCGATCAGAACCGGGTTGCCGAGAGCGTGGAGAGCGTGGGACGCGATCTGCTGCGCGAGCTGCCGGCGCTCTCCAAGGGACAGGCAATTATGGCGGGATCTGCGGTCAACACACCCTTGCTCTGCCGGGTTCGCACCCGGATCACGGAGCATGGGGCCGAGGACGTCGATGCGCCGGCGCGCTGGCGCCGGTGGTTCGCCGAAGGCCACGACGACTGGGTCGCCCGGGATGAGGCGCTTCCCGCCGAACCCGCGACGCGGGGACGGGATAAGTTGTTCAAGTAGATTTGTGTGACGGGCAATCAAAGAACCCTTTCAAGGAGACACCAACTCATGCAGAAGATTCGACGGATGTTCGACGCCAGTATTTGGACCACCGACCTGCTGCTCTTCGCCGGCGTCCTGTTCTTAAGCCGCTTCGGTCAGGGATTACTGGGCGGCGCTCGCATGAACTTCTTTATCGAGACTCTAGGGCTTGGCCAGGACCGCGTCCTCTGGCTGGAGGGCATCCGCGAGCTCCCCGGATTGGGCCTGATCTTCGTGGCGGCGCTGACGATGCGCCTGCACCTCCCTCGACAGGCGAGTTTGGCCCTGGCGCTGATGGGCGTGGGCTACGGGCTCTATGCCTTTGTGGGTTCGTACGCAGCTTTGCTGGTCGCCGTCATCATCGCCAGCTTTGGCTTCCATATGTGGACACCGCTGCACAGCGCTATCGGCCTTTCGCTGAGCACTAAGGAAAATGCCGGACGTGTGCTCGGCTCCCTGACGGCAGTTGGCTCGTTGGCCGGGATCGCCGGCATGGGCGCGCTCTCACTTATCTCCGGCTTGTTCGAGACGATGCCCCTGACCAACTACTACATCGTTGGCGGCAGCTTCATCGTATTGGCAGCGCTGGTGCTTCTCCTGCTGCCAAGGCATGTCGGCGCCACGGAGATCGAGCCGCCCCGTATTCTCGTCAAGGGCCGCTACTGGCGCTATTACGTGCTCGTCTTCTTCTCCGGTGCCCGTAAGTTGTTTTTGGGGAGCTTCATCACGCTGATGCTGGTCGAGAACTTCGGCTTGAGGGTATGGCAGGTGAGTACGCTGACTCTGGTGAGCAGTGTGCTTACCTTCTTTCTCGTGCCCAGGCTGGGCGCTCTGATCGATCGGCTGGGCGAGCAGGTCACCACGCCGGCGGCCTACGCGATCCTGGCGCTCTGTTGTCTGGGCTACGCGACTGTCGACAATCTAGCTGTGCTCATGGGGCTCTGGATGGTCATCAAGCTGGTGATGCCGCTGGGTATGGGGCTCTCAACCTACGTCTACCGGACGGCGCCGGCGGAGGAGCTGACGCCTACGCTCTCGGCCGGTGTGACCTTCGACCACATCAGCTCGGTGGGGATGCCGTTCCTGGCGGGCGCTTTGCTGCCGATCTTTCAGTACCAGGGCGTCTTCCTAGGGGCAGCGGCCCTTATCCTGATCTCTATCCCCTTTGCGCGATCGCTGCAAGTACGGATGGAGGGAGCGCCACAGCAGCCTGTACCGAGTGCCGCACATTAGTCACAAGTTGTACGAGGATGCCGGAAGGGGAGATAGAAATGCCCAAGGCCTCATTTGATGAATCTATCATCCACCGGCGCGCAAGCCCCGAGTCCTTCGGGCGGGGTGAGAATTACTATCTCACGGGCGCTGTGGCCTCCGTGGTCCAGCGGGGCGATACGCTCGACGCTCGGGTGTGGGGGAGCCAGTCCAGGCCCTACCGGGTCCAGGTGAAGCTCTCCGAGAGCGGGGTGAGCTCTGCCTACTGCAGCTGCCCATATGATTGGGGTGGCTGGTGTAAACACATCGTAGCGACGCTTCTGACCTATCTGCGTAATCCAGGCATCGTTCAGGAGCGCCCGCCGGTGGAGGACGTGATCTCGGGGCTTGATCGTGAGGCGCTTGAGGACCTGATCCTTTATCTTCTCCAGCAGGATCCGGCCCTGATCGACGAGATCGAGGATTACCTTATTTCCACAGCAGCGCTGCAGACCGGTGCGTCATCATCTGAGACAATTGACGTAGACCCTGCCGCTTACGGGATGCGCGTCCAAGAGCTGTTGCACTCACTTGACTACATGCGCCGATCCGATGCCTACTGGGAGGTCAGCGGTGTTATTCAGGAGGTGCGACGGATGTTGGCACCGGTTAATGCGCTCGTCGAGTCGGGCGCCGGAGAGAAGGCGCTTGCGATTCTAGAGGCGATCACGGATGCCTATTTGGAGGATTGGGCTAGCTTGGACGATTCTGACGGTGAGGTCAGCGGCTTCCTCTGGGAATTAGGAAGGGCCTGGACGATCGCCGGGCTCGTGGCAGAGCTGACGAAGGATGAGCGACTGGCGTGGGCTGACAAGTTGACGGCGTGGCAGGAGGATCTCTCGTACTACGGTGTTGACGAGGCCTTCGATGCCGCCCAGGCCGGCATCTTGATGGGGTGGGACCCCGAGCCCCTTCAGGATGTGTTGGCGGGTCGATCGCCCAAGGGCGGGATATGGGGCGGCGAGCCGCCGTGGTACGGCTCCGAACTGACCTCGGCACGGCTCTACGTGTTGGAAAAACAGGAACGTCACGACGAATACCTCCGCCTCACCGCAGCTGAGGGGCAGTGGTCCCTGCACGTGAACGCGTTGTTGAAGCTCGGTCGTATACAGGATGCGGTGGATGCCGGCCTATGCCATCTGCAGACCCAGAATGAATATCTGTCGCTGGCCAAGCAGTTGCTCGCGCGAGAGCAGCCGACCGAGGCCTTGCGGGTGGGCGAAAAAGGCTTGAGCGTCGGGGGGCCTAAGGATCTGCTGGCGTCCTGGATCAGAGAGCAAGCCGAGGCACTTGGCGATCCAGAGCTGGCGCTGAGGGCAGCGTTGATCGCCTGTCGTGAGGCGCCGGAGCTTGATAGCTTCAACGCCGTCCGAGAGCTGGCCGGAGAGCGATGGCCTGCGCTGCGAGAGGGGCTTCTAGACGAGCTAAGAACGCGCGTGGAGAGCGCCTCCTCCTCACTGTCGGAAGGGGCGGTGGACATATTCCTCCAGGAGGATCTTATCGATGACGCCATCGCCGTGGTCGAGAGGGATCCGTATGGCTATGCTCTGCGCCGGGTGGTCATTGCTGCACTTGGGTCTCGTCCGGCTTGGGCCATCAACGCAGCTCGCAAGCCGGCGGAGAGCATCATCCAGGCCGGCAAGGCGGACCGTTACGAGGTGGCGGTGGAGTGGCTGTCGTACGTGAAGGCAGCTTATGTCGCTCTCGGCCAAGAAGACGCCTGGCGTCTCTACCTGGACAATCTCCGGACTCGCCATCGGCGGAAGTGGAAGCTGATGCGGGCGATGGAGCGCCTGGACGATCCGCAGGATTGACAGGCCGCTTCAGGCGCCTATACTGTTTATGGAGGGCCGACGAGGCTCTTATATCATTCGGTGCCATCTAGACGAACGGAGGGAAGTATGACGAAGATCACGGAGATCGAGGGCATTGGTGAGCAGTATGCGCAGGAACTGGCGGAGGCGGATATCCGCACGACCGAGGCGCTCTTGGAAAAGGGCGCGACCCCTCAGGGCCGCGCGGAGATTGCCGAAATGACCGGTATCAGCGGCACGCTGATCCTGAAGTGGGTCAATCGGGCGGATCTCTTCCGGGTCAAGGGCATTGGCGAGGAATACGCCGATCTGCTGGAGGTGGCCGGCGTGGATACCGTGCCCGAGCTGGCGCAACGCAAC
This sequence comes from Anaerolineae bacterium, assembly GCA_049975025.1. Lineage (GTDB taxonomy): Bacteria > Chloroflexota > Anaerolineae > B4-G1 > SLSP01 > PWVB01. Next base: position 2,880 of record JBNGDU010000317.1, on the reverse strand, counting down.
CCGGAGAATCTCTACCAGAAGCTCAAGGAGACCAACCAGGAGAAGCAACTCGTCCGCCGGACGCCAAGTCAATCGCAGGTGTCGAGCTGGGTTGAGGCGGCGAAGACGCTCGGTCGTGTGATCACTTACTGATCGTATTGCGCGCCCGGCGTTTAGGCTCACGCCATCAGATGCCGGAGGCTCCCATCCCATTTTGGGTGGTCGCTCATTAAGCTGAACAAGCTGGCTGGTTTGGCGCTCGACCCGTCTAGGTCGGGCGCCTCTTTTTCTATGACGAGTCTGCGCTTGAGGGGTCGTGGTGCTATGCAGCGGCATGGTCGCTGGCTCGATGTCACATTGCGTGCTATGCTATTGAAGCAAGCTGAACTCTTCCCTTGATGATCGTTTGCCGATCCAAGATGAGGGAGGCCGTGAGTTGGTGTGGGTGTTGGATCATCATCGCTCTTCTGCTGCTGACAGGCGTCTCTATGTCGTGAAAGATGCAGGCCCCGGCCCGAGGCTGTAGGGCCGGATGCCACGGGAGGGTTGAGAGATGGATGATCGACCGTATGGCGATTCTCCAATAGGCACCACCATCGACACCGGGTTCGGGTGGGGCGCCATCGTAGCGCTGATTGTGGCGGCGGTCATCGGCGGCGCCCTCCTCGGGGGGCTGGCGCTGCGCTTGAGCGGCTATTGGCCGCCCTCTAGACCCGGCCCCGGCGGCACCCCGACGCCGAGTTTGATGACCGAACTCGTGTTGAGCCCTGCCGAAGGCCCCCCTGGCACGACCTTCGCGGTGACCGGGGCGGGATGGGCAGCCGGGGAGACGGTAACTGTCACGCTTAAGGCGCCGGATGAAGGCGCAATTGCAGCTGTGGACGTCTTGACGACCTCCGTAGATGCCGAAGGCGCTTTCCGCGTCGCCCTCACAGCGCCGGTGATCCGACCCTGGTCGACCTTTGATGCGTTTACCGTCGTGGTCACGGGGGGCAGTTCTCAGGTGCGCGCCACGGCAACCTTCGAGTTGCTGCCACCATCGGTCACTCGTACACCTCCGGCAAGTCCTACGTCTACATCTACGCCAACACCTCTGCCACCCACCGCGACGCCGACCCCTGAGCCGCCTACGGCCACGCCCGAGGCGCCATCTTGGCGGGGTGAGTACTACAATAACCTGACTCTGGCTGGACAACCGGCGCTTGTGCGCGAGGACCCGGCGATCGATTTCGAGTGGGAAAATCGCGCGCCGGCGCCGGGTTTGCTGAGTGATGGATTCTCTGTGCGATGGTCCCGGACTCAGGACTTCGACGCCGGCGCTTACCGGTTCTACGCGATCGCAGACGACGGCATACGGATCTGGCTTGACAACCAATTACTGATCGGTGAATGGCACGATGCGCAAGCCATGACTTACACTGAGGTGCGCACGCTGGGGACAGGTGAGCACACACTGGTTGTGGAGTACTATGAGGCATTGGGCGATGCGCGCGTACAGGTCTGGTGGGAGCGCGTGGGCGCGTTTTCCGAGTGGCGGGGGGCGTATTTCGACAACGCGACGCTTGGCGGTGCGCCGAGGGTCGTGCGCAATGACGAGCGTATCAACTTCGATTGGGAGGACGGTGCTCCTACCGAGGAGTTACCTACGGATGGGTTCTCGGCCCGCTGGACGCGAACGATGCGGTTTGAGTCGGGCACTTACCGCTTCCGCGTGCTTGTCGATGATGGTGCTCGGCTTTACGTCGACGGACGGCGTGTGATAGACGCGTGGGCCACCGGCTCCCGGCGCGAGGTGACAGCGGATCTAACTCTGGCGACGGGCTATCACACGGTGGAGTTGGAATACTTTGAGGCAAGTGGATTGGCAGAGGTGCAGATGGTGTGGGAAGAGCTCGATGCCTATCCTGACTGGAAGGGCGAGTACTGGGCGAATCCCACGCTCTCAGGATTGCCGATTCTGGTTCGAAATGACGAAAGCGTAGATTTCGTTTGGCGACGCGACGCCCCGTCTCCGGACCTGCCCGAGGACGGATTCTCCGCTCGGTGGACCGGCGTGCGTGAGTTCGGTGAGGGCACGTATCGTTTCGAAGTCGTCGTGGATGACGGGGCTCGCCTTTGGGTTGACGACCGCCTGGTGATCGATGCGTGGCAGGATGGCGCGGCGCGAGAGGTGACCGGCGAGGTGACGTTGACCGCTGGTGATCACACGGTGCGGTTAGCCTACTACGAGAGGTCGGGACTAGCGAGTGTGCGCTTGTCTTGGGAGGAGGCGGCACCGACATTCACGCCGACGTTAACACCCACGCCGACGGCAAGTCCTACTGCGACGTCTACCCCAACGTCTACGCCGACGAGCAGCCCGACACCTACCGCGACACCCACCGGCTCGCCAACCTCTACGCCAACACCGACCTCCACGCCAACGCCTACATCAACGTCGACGCCGACATCAACACCAACGCTCACCCCAACCCCGACGCAGTCACCTGCGCAACCCAAACCAGGCGCCTGCATCCGCCCGGACACACCGATTCATCTGGCAGTGCCCCTGTCACGTCCGGCGCCTTGTTGACAGGTTTGCGTTGCGGGCCTCGCAGGCTCAGGGCAAGGGCGTGTCCAGCGAAATGTAAGCGCTGCTGAAGGGGGCGATCTCATCGACCGCGTGGCGGGTCCCCAGTGACTCTGGTGCCTTGTCGCCTTTCACGCTGCCGGCGGAGTTTCTTCGGTTTTCTCCACGATGATCGTGCCCCTGGTGACCAGGGCTGCGATGGCGCCCAGAGCCGCTAACTGGGGAGCCACGAGCGTCCCGACGACGCCCCAGGTCAATGGGATATCGATGAGGGGTTTACCATTTTCGTTCTGGATCACGATACGCCGGATGTTGCCCTCGTGAACCAGTTC
>JBNGDU010000316.1:4940-8844 GCA_049975025.1 Anaerolineae bacterium | reverse complement strand
TGTCAGCGTCGGCGTTGGGGGAAAAGGAACCTGACCCCACTGCCATCGCCACCGCAACATGCGCGCCAATCGAGGCGCCGGGACGTCGCGGGCCAGCTTTCTTTCCCAATCCTCACCGAAGGCCTCAGCAAAGTCTCCGTGAGACACGCTGACGCGCCGGATGAAGCGAGCCGCCAGGAGTGCGCCTAGAGGCCCTAAGCGGGCAGCCCACGAGCGATTGCTGAGCCGCCCAAGAATGCCGCCGGTCAATCCCGTCAGGCCGAGGATCGGCGAGAAAGCTCCTGCCAGTATCTTCAGTCCGTAGCCGACGAGATTAACGTTGAGTCCGCGTATGCGTGGGCGTAGCGTCAGCCAAGTTGTCAGACCTGCGCTGGTTAAGCTCATGATGGAGGCAAGCCGGTCAATGCGTTCGGGGATTGCGGGGGATGTCCTATCTCTGTGATTCAAGATTCTCACCTCATGCGGTGGTTATTGTGACTCGATGGTGGGTGCTGCAAACGCATCTACTGTTCCACGTTGGAATCAGGACAGCAAGCCCAATTCCCGCGCGCGCGCGACGGCTTCGGTGCGCCTGTGTACCTGCAGTTTGCCGTAGATATGGTTGATGTGGCGCTTGACGGTACCGATGGCGATGATAAGTTCGTCGGCGATCTCCTGGTTGGATAGGCCGCTCGCGATCAGGTTCATCACCTCGCGTTCACGGTCCGTGAGAGGCTCAATCAGGGCCTCTGGTCGAGCGCCCAGGATTGCCGGCGAACCTTGGTCCGACTCCTCAGCGGCTGCCGAGATGCGATCAACGAAGGCCGGCGCGACAGCGCGCAGGTCCGGCAACAGCTTGATGACCCGGCTGCCTTCGTGCAAGAACGCGCGCACGTAACCCTCCGGCGCCGCTGTTTGAAGCGCACGTCCCAGGAGATCCCTGGCAGCGTCACGGTCACCGGACCAGTCGGATGTCCAGGCCTGTAGGATGTACACCGACAGGAGCCAGCGGTAGAGTCCGTGCGCCTGGGTGAACTCGGTCAGGCGTGCCAGCCATCTCCGCGCTTCGGAGATCCGTCTTTGCGCAAGCAGGACCCGGGCGTAGGTCAGGTGCTGCTCAATCCGGAGCAACTGCGGCGGGTCATGAGGTGAAAGCTCCTGATGCTCCACCCAATGACGGGCGAAGACGAAGTCCCCCTCCCAGAGGCGGATGTTCACCTGCCACGAGAGAAACCAGTCGGCATCAGCATAGCCCTTTTCGGTCGCGAGCCGATGACCGACGCGCAGGAATTCCAGAGCCGACTCGGTCTCACCCTGGGCATAGAGTGTGGGCGCAGCCAGAGCTCGCGAGTATACGAGTTCGTACTTCAGTCCTAGCTTCTCACTCAAGCCTATCCCGGTCTCGTGGTACCGGCGCGCGACATCGATTTCGTTTGCCTCATACGCGAGCATGCCCAACTGCGTATAGACGAATCCCACCAAGGGTAGCGGCGTTCCAGATGCATCCGCATAACGCGAGATCGCTGACTCGCAGACCGCCAGGGCATCCCGACGACGGCCCAGGTCATTAAGCGACTTGGCCATACCGACCTCAGCAAAAACGGCGAAGAGCGTCTCCTGAGTCTCGTGGGCGATCCGCTGCGCCTCGCGGAGCGTCTCGATGGTCTCTCCCACGCGATGGGTGCGTTCCAGCGACTCCGCCTTGGCCCACAGCGCGAGGATCCGCCATTGCGCAAGATCCGGTCGATCAGGCAGCATCGCCAACGCATCGTCGCTCAACCTTATGGCTTTCGGATAGCTCTCTTCCGCCAACAACACGATAAAACTGCGCAGGGCCCGCAGCTTGCCAAGGTTGGTCCGCAGCGTTGGATCTTCGCGGATACGTCCGGGACTCAAAGCCCGGTACCGGGCCTCGGCCACGTCCGCATACTGTCCGCTCCCCATCAGGTCCCCAGTGAGCGCCAGCACCCAGCCCTTATAGGTCGCGAGAAGGCCGTCGGAGCGGATTCGCTTGTTGGGCAGGAGCTCAAGCCAGTTCCGCACCGTCATGACCTCCCCGCGGCGGACGGTGGGCTCCGCCGCTCCCCGAACCAGGCGAGCGACGTCGTCGAGGTCGTCTGTCAGTTCGGCCCGGGCCAGCGCGTGGCGCATCGCGGGCTCCGCCAGGCCCTGTCCCTCGTACCAGGTCATCGCTCTATGGTGCAGTGTGCCCTGCTCCTCCTTCGACAATGTCGATTGGAGCGCCTCCGCGAAGAGCCGGTAGTAACGATACCATGCTCCTTGCTCATCAAGAGGTATCAGGAACAGATTAGCATCATCCAGCTCCTTCAGGCGCGCGCCGGCATCGAGTCGACCGGTCACCGCGTTGCAGAGCGGTGCGGTCAAGCGGTCAAGAATACAAGTCGCGCGGAGGAAGGATTGAATCCGCTGGGGTTGCTGCTGCAGAACCTCCGAGACCAAGTAGTCGACCACGTAGCGGTTGCCCAAGGTTTCTTTGCGTTTTAAGGTTTCTGGGTCGAGGCCTTCGGCCCGTTGGCCTGTCAGCGCCAGCAACTGCAACCCGGCGATCCACCCTTCGGTGCGCTTGACCATAGACGCTGCCCGCTCGGCGTTGGTGGGCAACTTCATCGTCTGCTCAAGAAAGTCCACAGCTTCGTCATAGGTGAAACGCAAGTCGGCAGCACCTATCTCGGTGACCTGTCCACGCGCCCGAAGGCGAGGCAAAGGGAGTGGGGGCGCTTCCCGCGACAATAGCATCAGGTGCATTTGCACCGGTTGATGCTCCAGGAGGAAATCAAAGAGAGCGTGGATCTCAGACGCTTGTATCAGATGATAGTCATCGAGCACCAGCACCAAGGGCGTGGCGACGGCAGCCAGATCCGCGATCAGGCTGGTCATCAGCGCATCCACGGGCGGGAGTTGAGGCGCCTTCAGCATCCCGTGGGCGGTGTGTCCGATGGCGCCGTCGATCTGTCGCAGCGCCGCGATGAGATGGACGATGAGGCGCACTGGGTCGTTATCGCCCTCGTCGAGGGAAAGCCACGCTACAGCACGGGACGATATGGGGCGGCCTGTGGCATAGAGCCATGTTGTAGCCAGGGTCGTCTTGCCAAAGCCCGCCGGAGCCGACACAAGTGAAAGTTGCCGACCGAGCCGCAGACCCTCGTCCAGTCTATCCAAGAGCCGGTAGCGCAGCACCAGGTTGGGACGCGGCGGCGGAATATAGAGCTTGGTGGGCAGAAGCGACATGTCCATAGTAAGAATATCTTAGCACCGGATGTAGGGGACTCAAACGGGAGGAATGAAACGTGGGGTGTGAAGTGAGCGACTTGGGGCTAGGTAGTCATTACGGACGATGGACGATCGACGAGTGACGATTGAGGAATGCAGCCTGAAACGTGAGGGGAGTGGTTACCGACGATGTGTGGGTAGCCGACCTCGAGTCACACCGTCAATCATCCAAGGTCTATCGACCATCGTCACTTGTCACTCGTGACTCACGGTGACCCTACGAAACGATCCCGTCCCCATCAGGCTCGTGGGGACGGGATTCCGAACTGTTTGCGAGGCTGAGATTACGCTAGACCCGCCTGCTCCTTTAGCGTCTCTACCTTGTCAAGTCGCTCCCATGGTACATCCAGATCATCACGTCCGAAGTGGCCATAGGCCGCGGTCTGCTTGAAGATCGGGCGACGCAGGTCCAGGTCGCGGATGATGGCGCCCGGACGCAGGTCGAAGTTGTCGTCGATCAGCTTGACGATCTTCTCATCTGGGATGTTACCCGTGCCGAAGGTCTCAACCGCTACACTGGTCGGGCGCGCCACGCCGATGGCATAGCTTGCCTGCACTTCCAGCCGCTCGGCTACGCCCGCGGCGACGAGGTTCTTAGCAATGTAGCGGAGCATATAGGTCGCGGAGCGGTCGA
>JBNGDU010000316.1:0-4930 GCA_049975025.1 Anaerolineae bacterium | reverse complement strand
ACCTTCGTCGGATCTTTGCCGGAGAAGGCGCCGCCGCCGTGGCGCGCCACGCCGCCGTAGGTATCGACGATGATCTTCCGCCCGGTCAATCCAGAGTCGCCCTTCGGCCCGCCGGTCACGAAACGACCGGTGGGGTTGATCAGGTAACGAGTGTTCTCGTCGAGGTACTCCTCCGAAATCACCGGTTTGATCACGTGCTCAATGACATCCTCGACAATCTGGACGCGCTCCACGTCGGGGTGGTGCTGGGTCGAGATCACGACGGTGTCGACGCGTTGGGGTTTGCCGTAGGCGTATTCCACCGTCACCTGGCTCTTGCCATCGGGGCGCAGGTAACCCAAGGTGCCGTCTTTGCGCACCTCGGCCAGACGACGTGTCAGCCGGTGTGCTAGTGAGATAGAGAGCGGCATGTACTCCGGCGTCTCGGTGCACGCGAAGCCGATCATCATCCCTTGATCTCCCGCGCCAATCGCTTCGATCCGATCGTCCTCGGACATCTGGCCCTCTTTGTGCTCCAGCGCCTCGTCGACGCCCAGGGCGATGTCGGCGCTCTGCTCCTTGATGGATACGATCACACCGCAGGTTTCGCCGTCGAACCCGTACTTAGCGCGGTCATAACCGATGTCAATGACGGTCTGTCGAACGATATCCGCGATCTCAACGTAAGCATTGGTCGTGATCTCACCGGTCACAAAGACCAGGCCGGTGGTAACCGCACATTCGCATGCCACGCGGGCATTGGGATCCTCAGCTATGATCGCGTCGAGGACCGCGTCGGAGATCTGGTCGCAGATCTTATCCGGGTGCCCCTCAGTCACCGATTCGGACGTCAGGAAATACTGAGGGTCTTGCATGAATGAAAGCGTCATATTTCGTTTCCTCCACTTGACTGTATCCGGGGTGGCTCACTGTGAACTCTCAGCCGTCGCCCCCAGCCTGGGATACGGTCCACGGCCCAGGACAGGATCCACATCTGGAGTTTCGGACCTGGAGCCACTTACCACGTACTCTCAACAGGTCCGGGTGAGTGACAACGTTGCATAGCGTACAACAAAATGGGCTAAGTGCAAGGGGAGTGAAACGCGAAAACGTGAAGGCGTGAAGTGAGCTGTAGGTCGAGACAAGTGACGATTGACAAGCGAACGGTCGGCAGGACGGAGCAAGTAGGAACGTTTGCATTGTCGTTTGAAGCGGGTACAGTCATGACATCGCACAGTCTCTTTCCGCCAGGAGGCCGGTCTTAAAGAGATTGCGGGGGCGCCACGAGAACACCATTGATTCGGAACGCCCTTGGATTCAGAGCGCAAGCTTCCATCGAATCCATGTTTCTCAACGTCAGATGGGTGGGTCAGTGTTGCGTAACCACACGAGAGGAGCTTTTGATGAACGTAGATTCACGTCACGTCGTCGTTTATCACGATCCGTCGAAGTGGGCTGCGGTGCCCGCGAACAACGGCGGCAACGCCCCCATCTGGCAGTGGGATGACGAGATCCTGGTTGGATTTACTCGGGGCACGTTTGCGCTTACGCCCTCCGGTCACCAGTGCGACAACGACCAACCCTTTGAGTCCTGGTTGGCTCGCAGCTCCGACGGCGGCGAGAGCTGGGCGACCTGGCAGCCGGCGAAGACAGGAAACGGCGTCTATGCCGGGCATCGCGGATCGAGCTCTGCTGAGGTTTCTGATGACGTTGAGGCGCTGAACTTCAGCCAACCCGGCTTCGTGATGCGCGTTGAGGGTAACGGTTACCACGGTAACAGCGGCGCACGGTGGTTTTACAGCGCGGACAAAGGCCAAAGCTGGCACGGCCCGTGGTCCTTCGGCAGCCTGCTATCCCACCGCCGGCTAGAAGGTCGGGAGTTCACCGGTCGGACTGCTTACCTGATCAACGGACCCCAGGAGCTCTATCTCTTCGTATCGGCCCGCCAGCGGAGCTCGTCCGAAGCGCTGAACGTCGCCCTACGTGAGAAGCCCTTCGTCGCCCGCACCGTTGACGGTGGACAGACTTTTGACTTCGTTTCCTGGATCGTGCGGTGGGATGATCCCGACCGCGCCGTGATGCCTGCGCCGGTGCGCTTGACCTCCTCCCGTCTGGTGGTCGCGGTCCGCCGGAAATCCGAGATCGCCAACTGGATCGACTGCTATGAATCCCTGGACAACGGCCTGACCTGGGCTTTTCTATCCCGTGTGGGGGACACCGAGGCCGGCAACGAATTCAACGGCAATCCACCGGCGTTGATAGAGATGTCGGATGGTCGCCTCTGTTGTGCCTATGGTCACCGTAGTCTCGGTCAGATCATCGCCCGCTACAGCTATGATGAGGGAAGGACGTGGACACCTGGTCAGATCGTGCGGCAGAATTTCCAATCGGCCAATGGGTGGCCCGACCTGGGATACGTCCGTCTTTTCCAGCGCTCGGACGGCAGGCTCGTCGCCGTTTACTTCTGGTGCAATGAGGAGATGCCGCAGACCCATATTGAGGCCACGATCTTCGACCCCGTGAGTTAGCGCGCAGAAGCAGGCAGTCGATGATCCACGGACTGCCGCTGGTTCATCAAGCAGCCCGGCGTCTTGGACGCCGGGCTGCGATTCTGCGTGAGTCTCTCTGTCTTCTACCTTCAGACCTGAATGAACTGGGGTAGCACGACCGGGCGGGACCGCGTGTGGCGATAGAAGAAGTCGCCCAGCGCGCGCCGCAGGTCGTGAGTGCCGCGCTCGACCTGCCGCTTGATCTCCTTGCGGCTGGCTGCCAGCAACTCCTCCGACTCATTCAGATAGACGAATCCACGGCTTACGATCTGTGGCTCGCCCACCAGTTGTTTCTTCTCGTTAATCCGAATCAAGGCGACGATGAAACCATCCTGGGAAAGGCGGTGGCGATCGTGCATAACGATCTCGCCGATCTCGCCGACCAAGCGCCCGTCAACCCATACATCATCCAGCGCCATTGCCTCCTCCGTCCAGGCCTTCTGACCGTCGCTCAGCCAGGGCATCCCTTCCTTCAAGACGAAGATATCGTCTGTTCGGAGACCTGACGCTAATCCTAACTGCTTGTGCAGATGAAGATGTCGCGGTTCGCCGTGGACCGGGATCAGATACCGAGGCTTAACCGTCTCCAGCATCGCCTGCATATCGCCCTGGCTACCGTGGCCCGATACGTGAACCGATGCCATGGCACCGTAGATCACGTTCGCGCCGCGCTCGAAGAGCTTGTTAATCATCCTGCCGACGACCTCCTCGTTACCCGGGATCGTGCCGCCGGAGATGATGATCGTGTCGCCGCTTCCGACCTCGATGTCGCGGTGGCTGCCTTCGGCCATCCTGTTCAAGGCGGACCGCGGCTCGCCCTGCGAGCCGGTCGCGACAATGACCAGATTCTCGGGTTTCACGTGTCGAGGGCCGTTTACAAGCACATCGTCGCGCACCTTTAGGTAGCCCAGTTCGCGGGCCAGCTCGACGTTGTGAATCATACTGTACCCTGTGAGCGCGACTTTGCGTCCGTGCTTCTGTGCCAGATCCATAATCTCCTGCACCCGCGCCAACAAAGAAGAGAAGGTCGCGATGATGATCCGCTCCCCCTTGGCTTGCGAGAAGAGCTGATCCAGCGTCTCTCGGACCACCTGTTCGGTCTCCGTGCGCCCGGGTTCGTCAGCGTTGGTGCTGTCGCCCAGCATAGCGAGCACGCCGCCCTGGGTCAGCTTTCGCAGCGTCGCCAGATCGGTCGTGTATCCGCCCGCCGGGGTCTCATCCAACTTGTAGTCGCCTGTGTGGACGACTTTGCCCACCGGCGTCTCGATCACGAATCCCACCGCGTCAGGGATGGAGTGGGCCACCGCAAAGGGGCTCACCCGGAAAGGCCCGATGTGCTGTGTGATGTCCTTGGGCAGTTCCCGAAGATCCGCCTTATCGAGCAGGTTGTGTTCCGCAAGCTGCCGCTCGACCAATCCCAGGGTCAGCCGCGTGCCGTAAATGGGTGCGTCAACCTGACGCAGCAAATAGGGTAGGGCACCAATGTGGTCCATGTGACCATGGGTTAACACAATGCCGCGTAGCTTGTCCTGGTGCTCCACGACATACTCAAAATCCGGCAGCACCAAGTCAATGCCGTACATATCGTTATCTGGGAACATTACTCCACAGTCAACAACCAATAAATTGCGGCCGTACTCATACACTGTCATGTTTTTTCCAATGCCCCCCAGGCCGCCCAGGGGTGTGATTTGCAAATTCTTAGCCATATACTCCTAAATACTGTATTGAAAGCCAGCAATGTCACAGGCAGGCGTTTAGAGCCTCTCGTGGGTTCTGAAAACGCTGGCTTATCACCAAGATCGGTGCCACGCACGTGTTGCGGGCACAGCCTTGGCTTGTCACAGTTATCGTCTAACTGAAACCAGCTAGGGGAAACTGCTGCCTGTGGATTTCAAATATCCAAGCCAGAATTCTACCAAATTCGAGGCAATAGTCAAGATGCAACAAGGGACGGTTTCTATTCTACACTTGAGTGACTGCGAGACAATAGGCAAATCTCCAGTTGCCTACTCAACAAGAGACCTGATGAGTGGTAATCCAGGCATTGGTCAGCGGAAGCCACTCGTGATTCCAGGCCGGCTTGGCCTTCAGAGACCTGGACCCCTCACTGCCTTGATCTAGAGATAGAGGTGTCGTGATGACCCATTCGGGGCGACACACGTGCAGCCACCCCGACGGTAACTGCGATGCCCCTACCTTAGTAGGACGGCGCGTCGACAGGGGAGTGAAACCTGCTGCCCTCGCGTTCAATCACTGGGCTTGGCGATCAATCCCGAGATCACCAGGGTCTCCTGGGGTGTTCCCGTTGATAGGGCGACCTCTCGCAGGTTGTCGATGAACTGCTGATCCATCAGGGGGTAGTCTGCATAGTGCCAATCCATCCCCAGCTTGTCGTACTT
>JBNGDU010000315.1:0-8859 GCA_049975025.1 Anaerolineae bacterium | reverse complement strand
GAAACCGGACGGGACGTCCGCGGTCCTCTCCGCCGTCGTTGCATCAAGCGGACGCGGGTTCTGACGCCTCCTGACGCTTGACGCCCTGGCGCCAGAGCCGCCATAGGACAAACAACCCAATCGCCCCGACGATCAGTTGGCCGATGGGAGCGTCGACTCCGGATGGCACGACAGCGCTCAGTACCGCGGGAAGACCGTTCCACAGGGCGTGTAGCAGCACGACACCCAGGTACGCGCCGATGACCTTCAGGTTGATGTGATAGTCTCCCGGTTCGCTTTCACGGAAGAGTACACTGCCCAGGATGGCCGTCCAGGTCCCATGGCCCAGTGGCGCGAGCACCCCGCGCACCAACGTGACGATAACTGTGGCCGAGAGACTCCCCTGGCTCTGCAGGAAAGCGTTGAACGCGTAGCCGGTGCTCTCCAATGCCGCAAACCCCATGCCCGCTGCGGCCCCCATCACAAGGCCGTGGATCTCGGCCTCGTGCCGCCGGCTCCGGGCAACGACGAGAACCCCGATGATCTTGGCAAACTCCTCGATAAGGCCGATCACGAAGACCGTCAGAAGGTTGAACCCGCTGATGAAGATGGGAGTGAGGATAGAGGCCGCTACGACCCCCAGGATCCCACCGTACACGAAGCTCAAGGCGGTCGCTGACAGCGGGAGCTTCGTGATCGCATCCCGTTCGTAGAAGAAGACGACATAGACGACGGGAATCAGGAAATTGCCCACTAATACAACCGTGGGAAAAAGGTTCGGATTCCCCGTCAAAACGAGCGTCACCACCACCAAAACGTACAAGCCGGCTCCGAATAACAGCACCTTCCGCCAGGAGTTCTGATCCTCTGCCGATGCTTGAGTGTTCATACGCCTCCTCTCTACTGATCTTCCGGTCACGGAAACTGAACGCTTTGACAGTCCTCCCGACACGGTCTTCGCAGGCATACGAGACCGGATGAGTGAGCTCTAGCACCACGCCAAAGTCTGCAGAGGCCGGGCAGTTGTTGATGTTGCTGGGGTCAGCCGATATCGATTCCACCCGCCTCGGCGCTTTGAGTCAACGGGGCTGGGGCAAGACCGTACAGCCCCAGTATAATGCCATGTGCGTCGCCGAGCCTTTGGGTTAGGTTGGAGGTGACGACGGTCTGGGATGGATGAGTTGGATTCGGGTTGTCGCCAACAGAGCCCGCTTCTAGGATCGCCGCCCAACCTCCACCATGACAGCGTCGTATCGCGGCGCCATCATCGACCAGTCGAAGCGGCGCACCGACCGCTGCAGCGGCGGCGTGAGTGAGCGCGCCGCATCGATCTCGGTGAGCGCCCACGTCAACCGTGCCATCAACTCATCGAAGCCGCTGTAGAAACAGCGCCTGCGGACCTCCGGCGACACCTCCGCCTCAGGGATCAGCTCAGGATAGGCCAGCCGCTCAGGCAGGACCGGGAAACAGCCACAGGCGATGGCCTCCACCATGGCGATGCCGAAGAACTCGTGGATCGCTGTGCTCACCACAACGTCAGCCTCCCACAGAAGCTGTTGATACTCGGCTCGATCGGCACGCCCAAAGTGCACCACCCGGTCGCCCAGTCGCTTCCGAGCGGCCTCAAACTCCTCGGGCTGCTGGCGCACATTGGAGCCCGCCAAGGCCACGCGAAAGTCCACGCCTCGTGCGACAAGCACGTCAAGAGCGCGGAAGAACGTGGTCGGGTCCTTGTCGTATTCCCATCGCTGGTTCCACAGGATCAACGGGGATACCCCATCCTCCCCAGGCTCTGCGGGACGCGCCGCGTCGAGCGCACGCAAGTCGCATCCCACCGGCAGCACCTCTGATCTAGCCCGCACCTCCGACACCAGCGGCTGATGAGAGCAGTCAGGAAAATGTTTGAGCATCTTGGGCAGCGCTCGAAACCAATTTTCCAGGTGGAAGTGCGAGTTGAAGAGCACGCGATCCGCTGCCAGCATCGAGAGCCAGTTGATCATCGGATAGGCGAGATCCCGCTTCTCACCTTCCTGCAGGGGATAGGTGAGCTGATTCTCGTGGCAGTAGAGGACGACGGGCACGTCGCCCAACAGGTCTCGTGTGAGCCCGAGAAAAGCCGGCAGGTTGACCATGTCCGTAGCCAGCACGACGTCGGGTATCGTGGGGCCCTCGCCCACCTGCGCCTGCAGCTTCTCCGCGAGGGTCGCCGCGCCCCCGTGCATCCTCCACTTCCAGAAGCGCGCCGGCAGCGTCAACAGCGTGACGTCGTGCGCAGTGTGTCGCTGGTACCCTCGCGCCCACGCGCGATGGCTGCCGCCGAAGTACGGCGCGACAAGCAGAATGTTCATAGGCATAGCACGAACTGCGGATTCAGTTATCGGTTTCCGCTTACCGGTTACTCGTTACTGGTTGCTGGTTGCCATTGCCGAAACAACAAGGGTGTACATACAGCCGTGCGGGATGAAATGCACCGGTACGTCCGGAAAGCGCCGGCGCAGGTGATCCGCCAGGCTGTGCATGCCGGGCTCCTCGCTCGTCGCGTGGTTGACCACAATCACGGGCAGCCCGGTGTCCCGGGCGTAGGCGCCGTGCTGCCAGTAGGTGAAGCCATCGTCGGTGCAGATGGCCAGATCGATGTCATAGTCTTGAATGTAGAGAAAGAGCGGCGTGATCGCGCCGGTGCCGATCGCGACGCGGGACACCGGCGTGTCTGCTCTGCCGATAAGCTGCACCGCCTCCTGACCGAAGCGAGCCGTGCGCGTCGCGACCTGTCGCGCCACGTCGCCTGCCGTCCGTCCACTGACGTCGTAGACGCGGTAGTATCCCTCTCCGGCGACGGCATCGCCCAAGCCTAGCGCCGCCCCCCAGGCGTCGGCGATACCCGTCTCAGGCACCTGGTCCCACAGATCGTAGCAGCGCAGGATGACGATCCCACTCTCCTCTATAAAGTCGCGCTTTTGCTGGGTAGCCTCGAGCTGAAAGACGGGATGTGCCGGGTCGTCGTGGTGATTATAGTAGGTCGGCTCGTGGGTCACAAAGACGTTGCAGTCCATCGCCAGCGCCTCCTTCAGCGCAGCCGTCGTGCTCATCCAGCTCACGGCGACACCCCGAATCTCGGCCTCCGGATCCCCGGACTTGAAGGTGTCCACCGTCTCGTCAAGATCCATCCACCCGCCGTTCAGCGAGCGAAAGTAGGCTTGTAGGTCACGTGCTTTCATAGCAGCACCTCCTGAGGATACTGGGTATTGGATGTTGGATGTTGGATATTTGACAGGTTGTCTCGTCCTCGTTACTCGTTCGCGTCCCGCGCTCTATTCATTACCAAACGTGCACTACCAAACGTGGACCCGCCCCCTTAGGTCCCGTCCCCGCGCCAACGCAGCCTCCGCCGTCTCACGAGGAAGCCCGATGATGTTGATGCCCTTGGCCACGGTGTGGTCGAAGATCACGTCCATGTCATTGTACTCCGGTTGCGACATATTGATCGTGGTCAGACCCTCGATCTCCGACGCGCTCTCGATGTAGTGGTCGCCGCGCCCACAAAAGTGGATGCCGCCTCCGCCAAAGGTCGATAGAAGCCGACCGTCGTAGGGCTTGATAAAGCGATCGAACATTCGGGGTGAGAGGTTCATCGCCGAGTCGTCCCGCAGCATGATCTTACCCCGGTGCAACATCGCCCAGTGGACGGCGTATTCGCCCTCGAAGGGCACGCGATCGGTCCAAGCGTTCATATAGGCCACGTAGGTGTCGGTGACCAGCGCCAGCAGTTGCGTCACCAACTCCGGGGCCTCGACGAGGGCCACGAAGAGCGAGCTTCCCCAGAGCAGCTCGCAGATGTCCATCGGCCCTTGCATATCGGGGTGGTAAATGTGCACGTACCGGTCGATCTTCGGGTAGGACGCGAAGAGCTGCTGATAGTAATCGACCATCTCGAAGACCTTGCCGCCGAGGCCGACGTTCAGATCGGGGATCCCACGCTCGATCAAAGACTTCACAGCGATCGCCGCCGGGGTCGTGTCGGCCTGAGCGATCGACGCATCCAGATGCGTCGTCTCCAATCCCCCCAGCGGAACCGAAGTAGGCAGCGTGTCGGTCGCCAGGTCCATCACAAAGAGGTCAGCCCCAAAGAGCGTGGGGATGATCCCCGTGCCGTAGTTGCATCGCACCGCCATCAGGGCGGCGCTCCCCTCTTCCAGTGCTTGCGAGCAAGCCCCCAACTGCTGGAGCGCCATCTGCTCGTGATCCTCCAGCGCCGCGTTGACCGGCACATGAGGCCAATCGATCGCCGCCGGGGCCTTGGTCTGCCGCCGCGGGGAGAAGAGCTCCCCTTTGAACTCCCCGTCCGCAAATGAAATCCACTCGGCGGCGAGCTGCTCCTCGACCTCTGGAACGATCCGGCGTTCCAGATCCTCCAGGTAACGCTCAATCACAATCCACCTCCCCCAAGAACATCCATCAGCCCTCCCAAGAATGCTCCTACTCCTATAGCCTGACGGCAACACGTTCCGCTATCACGCGACATCCAAGATACTCGGAGACACGATGCGTAAGCACACGGGCCGCGCCTCCTGACCTATAACGCCTCGATCCGATTGAGAACCGGATGGTCCAGATTCTCCTTGACCTCGCGCCAGGCCTTGACCGCGCCCGGTGGCTCCAGGTCCGGGACGAACCCGAAGTCAAGGTAGATCTTGATAGCAGCGAGGCGCTTCGTCTGCGTCCCGAGGAACGCGCGGTCGTGCCACTGCGCCATCTGCTCCAACGCGTAGGAGAGCATCGCCTTGCCGATTCCCTTCCCCCAGACACTCCTGCGGACCGCAACCCAGTGAATCTGGCCGTAGTCCTCCCCCTTGAACGTCCGATCATACCAGACCGTTATGGTGGCGACAGCCACACCTCGCTCGTTCTCGACGATGAAGCTGCGCCACTGCATCGCCGGCAGATCCTGACCGAACTGCCGGTGGAAGACATCCGGGCCGAAATCCGAGAACTCCTCGGCGTCCCGCCAGATGTCGGTCCAGAGACCAGCCTCGTCAAGTCGCATCGGCCTAATCGTAAAGCCTTCCGGGAAAGGAACGTGGGGGATACGATCCAGATGCGGACGGACCATCATGACCGGATAGCCAGAGGGCCCCGTGTGCGGTTCGGCAGCGGCCTCAGGCTCCACTAGCATGCCCTGTTTCGCCCTGAAGAGCTGTCGCGCCCTTCGAACCGCCGGCTTCTCCCGCCGGTCCCTGGTCAGCACGCCGTAGGGACTCACCGCCAGGTAGTTGCAGAAGGCGAAATAGTTCGGAGGCCACGCATGATCCGCCCAACACCAGATCGTAGCGCCGCACACGTAGGCGGCGTCCATGCCCGCGAACTCGTGCTCGATGACGTCAGCGTGGAGATCACCGCTGACGGCGTTGTCCGCGATCTCGTCATAGGAGATATAGCCGAATTCTGTCACCAGAATCGGCTTATCTGGGTGAAGCTCGTGCAGCCTGGCAAGCCCTTCACGCCAGAAAGTCGTGGACCGCGCCAGGTCGTAATCGGGATCGCGATCGCTCAGAAAGCCACGAACGCTAGGATACCCATTGACGCAGATCACATCATCAGCCTCGAAGTTAGGATGCTCTCGCCAATGATCGCTGACGTGGACTACCAACCGCGACGGGTCCAAAGCTTTGGCCAGATTCACCAGCTCCACGTTACCCGCTGCCACCTCGGGTCGCTCCTCCTCAGTCTCGTTGCTCACCGACCAGAAGACGACCGATGGATGGGTCCGATCGCGCCAGATCATCGTCTCAAGCTGACGTTTGGCCGCCGCCAACTTCTGGGCAGCAGCGACCTCACCCTCAACGAGGCCATTCCACCAGTAGAGCGGGATCTCGTCCATCACCAACAAACCCAGTTCGTCGCAGAGATCAAGCTCCGCCGGATGGTGAGGATAGTGGCAGAGGCGGACGAAATTCGCGCCGGCCTCTTTCATCGCCTTCAGGTCGCGGCGCACCAGCGCCAGATCGGGGCACATGTTGCGGGTGGGCGAATCCTCGTGGCGGTTGAAGCCGGTGAGGTAGACCGGCTCGCCGTTGAGCAAAAGCTGACCTTCGCGAGCCTCAATGGTGCGAAAACCGATCCTGAACCGCTGGGTGTCCACCGTCAGACCGTCGACCTGGAGCATAACGACGACTTGATAGAGCTCAGGCTCGTCGGGCGACCATGGCGTCGCGTCCGGCACCCCGCCCCCGACCGCGAGTGGGACCTCCTCGCCGACCGGCACCAGGTGCGAGGGACTGGCGAAGTGCGCGATGACCGACCCCTGGTCGTCGACTAAGTCGACGTTGAGGCTGGCGTCGGCGCCAAGGCCGCGGCTGTTGTGGACGAAGGCCTGCAAATCAAGATGACCACCGGCGTCGCCGCCAGGACCGTGGGGCCCAGCTTGTACCACGAAGCGAGCCAGATAGCACGGATCGGTCGGCGTGACCTCAACCTCGCGCAGGATACCGCCGAAGTTGCGCCATCCCCGCTGCAGACCGGGCACCTCGCCGGGCCGGCGCTCGTTATCGACACGGACGGCGACCAGGTTCTCCCGACCCCAAGACAGGTAGTCCTCCACGTCGAAGTCGAAAGGGAGGAAAGGGTCATCGCAGTTACCTACTTCGTAGCCGTTCACCCAGACCTTCGCATGCGCGTTGACGCCTGCGAAGCTCAGCGCCACGCGCCGCTCTCGCCAATCCTCCGGGACCGACACCCAGCGGCGGAACCATCCCGCGCCCTCGTAAGTATCCAGCAACGGGTGGCAGGTCTCGAAGTCGACCGGCACCCGCACCTCCCGCCAACGGTGATCATCGTAGCCCAGCTCGGGGTAGCCACGCCGCTCTCCGGTGCGCGTTGGATCGGGCTGGAAGCGCCAAAGCCCCGTAAGATCTTCCTTCATTGTGTGCTCTCCTTGACTTCGGGAAGCTGAGAACGTCTCTGCGTATGGAGTGAATCAGCTGCTAGAAGATGCCTTGCCACACTTGGTGCACGCCGAAGACGGCAAGGGCCACGGCCGATAGGCCGACCAGCGCCCGGTTCACCTTGGGCCCCAACCGTCGCGCCACGCCAAAGACCAGGACCAGTGCGACCAACGAGCCGACCATGGCGGTGTAGAAACCCACGAGAAAACCAACGCCCTTGACCGGGGCATCACGCCAACCTCGCAACAAGATCGGGCCGGTCACCAGTCCCCAGAAGAGATAGGGGCCGGGGCTCAAGGCGTTGGCCGCCGCCGCCTTGAGCACGCTTTGGCCCTCGGTCTCCGAATCGAGATCTGTGCTTACCGGGGATGGCTGAAACTCCCGCCATGCCTTCAAGGCACCCCACGCGAGATAGAGGACGAAGAGGCCGCCCGCGACGTAGAGGATATCCTGCCAGCCGCTCGGCAGCCGGTTCAACACGAGCAAGGCCGCGAGGATGATCGGCCCGTCGCTGATCAGCGGGGCAAGGGCCGCCGGCAGCGCTCGCCGCCAACCCCGGCGCAACGACTGCGAGATGACGTAGGTCTGGAACGGTCCCGGCTGCGCCGCAGCAGCAAAGCCGTAGCCCAGCCCTTGGGCTAGATAGGTCAACATGATGGCTCAAAAGGGGGTCCGCTCAAACACGGACTGCGTAGCCCTTGACCCACTCGCACACCGCCTTGATCGTCTCCGGGGGGCACAGCGGCGGCATCACGCCAGCCGACGTCACCACCAATCCTCGATGGTGGGGCAAAGGGTCGAGATGCTGTGCGATCTGCTCGATGATCTCCTCCGCGGGCCGCGTCCAGAGCATCGCGTGGGTGCCGCCCACCAGGCATTTGTCGGGGCAGGACGTACGCCCGTCGAGCAGCGTGGTGCTCCCCAGCGGCGGCGCGGTGAAGGCCTCAAACCCCTCCACCGGGAGCGTCGCGAGGTCCGGAAGCAAAAGCTTAAGCTTGCCGCACATATGCAGAATCAGCACCCGCCCGTGTTCCCGCGTGATCTTCCCGTAGTCCGAGATGTGCGGATAACAGTACCGGCGGTATTGACGTGGAGAAATCAGCGTCGTGGACGTATTCTCGATCATGTACAGCACGTCACTGGGACTGTGCTGAGCGAGGATCTCCGCTTTCTGCAACAGGAGCCGGTGAACGGCTTCGAAGAGCGCCTCGGTCTGCTCGGGATAGTCGGCCAACAGCAGATGCGAGTTCTCGATTCCGGCCAGCCACTCGACAAAATACATCAGAGGGGACTCGCCGATGCTGGCGAAGGTCATGGCCTGATCCCCTGCCTGCGCCACCTGTTCCATCGCCTTCGCCCAACGATCCTCGTCTAGCTCCGCCCGCGCGTCCTCAAAGAAAGCCGTCATGGATTTGAGCGTGGTCAGGTCCCGTACCGGGAACTCGATCGGGTGCCAGGCTTGAGAGACGGGATCGAACCGCTTCACCATTGCCGTATCGCCGAAGGGGGTGCGGTAAATCATCGTCTGGCGGTCGCCTTCGGTCACAACGTCGACAGAGGTCCTGGATCGCACCTCTCGGACACACGGGGTCACGCCCAGGTGCTCGTCACTGCCGATCCACGCGTGGAGCTCCCGTATCGTCATCTTGTTGAAGGGCGCCTGCTGCGCGCGCGGATAGGCGGCATCCAGCTTCGGCCAGAAAGGCAGCCGGTCCACCGGTTGAAAGCGAATGGCAGCCCACCACCGTTCCCTCGGCGTCATCACATCTGCGGCCATGGTCATGTGGTCTCCTAGCTAGGTGCCTAAGAAGCGAAGCGGATGTTGGATGTTGGATGTTGGATGTTGGATGTTGGATGTTGGATGTTGGTAGTTGGATATTGGGTACCATCGTCCGGCATCGTACGTCTAGGATCAGATAACCAATACCTAACACCCAAC
>JBNGDU010000314.1:5214-8911 GCA_049975025.1 Anaerolineae bacterium | reverse complement strand
CGTTGAACTCGTCGATCAGCGACAGCATCAACTCCTCGCGGGAGCCCGTGTGCTGATACCAGTAGGTCACTTCCTGTCCACTGGGGTCTAGGTTCTCCAGATCCCCGTAGATCTCCGTGTCGTAAACGACCGTCTCTTCCGTAGGCTCTTCAGCGGGCTCTTCGGGCTCCGCCGTCGCCTGAGGCGCTTCGGGTTCGACCTCCTCAGTTGGGGCCGCTTCCGTCGGTTCCTCTGTGGCAGGCTGGCATCCAGCCGCGAAGCTGAAGACCAAGACGAGAGCCACTACAAACGCAAACCATTTGCGTCCCTTCATTCCGTAATCCTCCTTCTTTGAGATACAGAAACAGGTACATCCCATTCACTTAAGGTGTAAAGTCTTAAGCTACTCCATACTCAACACGAATGCGACCTTCAGGTTCGAGTATCACCTCCTTTTTGTCTAGCATGCGTAGCAGGCTGCCTAATCTCACGGCACCTACAACACAGGGGGCATCTGGGACAGTGCAAGCATAATAGGATCGACGTAGAAGACCAGCTTCGAGTTCGTTTTCATCCCTTCAACCCTGTTGTTGAGATACCCTCCGTGAACTGCCGCTGGGTGAAGAAGTAGAGAATCAGAATCGGTACCGTCGTGATCACAGACCCCGCCATGATCAGTTGCGTTTCCGCAGCGGCCTCCGAGATGAAACTCGACAGTCCCACCGTGATCGGGCGCCACCGAGCGGTGCTCGTCACGATCAGGGGCCACTGGAGTTGGTTCCACGCCCAGATCGTGTTGAAGATGATCACCGACATCAAGGGCGCCTTGGAAAGCGGCACCACAATCCGCGTCAGGAAGCGTAGGTGCCCGGCTCCGTCCATCAGCGACGCCTCGTAGAGCTCATCGGGGATCTGGGCAAAGAACTGACGCAGCAGGAAAACGCTAAAGGCGTTGACCATAAAGGGAATGGTCAGCGCCGTCCAGTTATCGTACCATGCGTTCTCTAGCCCAAACTGCGTGTTAAAGAACTGCTCTAGGCCAACGATGATCAGGTAGTTGGGGATGATGGTGACGGCGCCCGGAATCATGTAGGTCGCCAGATAAAGCGTAAAGATAAAATTCTTGAGCGGGAACGACATGCGAGCAAAGGCATAGGCAGCCAGGGTGCCCGTGAATAAGACGCCACCAACGGTGAGCAGAGTGATCACAACGCTGTTCCGCATGTAGAGGCTGAAGTCCGCCTTGGTCCATGACTCGACATAGTTATGCATCAGCATCTGCCAGACGCTCCAGAATTCCTTGACGACAAAGTGATCCGGGTCTGGATCCACGACCTTAAAGTGGGGCCCCCAGCGTCCCCGGTTGGACGCGAAGTAGTTAGGGCCGCCCACCTGGCTACCCTTAAGCCGGGTGGTGAACTGCTGCAGGACCGTTGTGTCAAGCGTCAGGTAGAAGTTATTGTAGTTTTGGACTTCATCATCCGTGATATCCAACGCCAGAATATTGATGCGAAGCGGTAAGGAGGCGTCTTCCTCCTCGGCAATTTGCTCGGCGATGTAAGGGGTTACATTCTCAACGACAATCGTCCCATCCAGCCTTGGGCCGAACGAGCGCGGCGCGTTGCGCCACGAGTCAGTCGGGCTCATCTCAACGATGACCTCCTTCGCCGGAGGGCGACCGACATACGGTTCCATCGTGAGTCCATCGGGCCAGAAACGACGAGCGCCGTGCTCACCGTAAGTCTTAAACGAGGTCTGGATCATCCAGAAAAAGGGGAAGATCGCGATGACCGCGCCGATGCTTAGGACGATATAGAGGACGGTCTGACCGATTGTCTGGCGCAGCTGATAATGCCCGGTGCGCTCCCGTACCACTGACGTGCTAGCCATAGAAGACCCTCCCCTCGGAGACACGGTTCTGAATCCAGGTCAAGCTGAGCATCACCGCAGTCAACACAAAGGCTAGCGCGGAAGCGTAGCCAAATCGGTTGCCCTCCCAGAAATTCTTCCAGATCAACATGCTTGCCGTCATCGTCGTCCCGTTGGGCGCCCCCACCGGACCGACCACGCGCGTCATCACGTAGATGTGATTAAAGGCCCGGAAGGTGCCCAGGACACCCATCATCACGAGGAAATAGGTCGTCGGAGAGACCAGGGGGATGGTGATCTTTCGCAACTGCTGCCACCGGCTGGCCCCATCGATCTCTGCAGCCTCGTACAGCACATTGGGGATGTTACCCAGGCCAGCCAGGTAGATCACGGTGTTGTATCCCACGTAGGTCCAGATGTTGTAGATGATGACGGCGACCAGGGCCAGACTGGGGCCGCCCAGGGCTCTTGGGATATCTACGCCGACCGTCTCCCCAATGTAGACCCCCACAGGCGTCGCGTCAAAGAGCCAACGGGGCAGATCACTCTCTGCTACGCCAAACCCCATCAGCACTTGATTGATCAGGCCCTTGCCGGGATCGAAGATCGACTGCCAGACTGCGGACGAGGCCACCGTGACGGTCACGTAAGGGAGGAAATAGATAATGCGCCAAGCTGATTGGCCTTGGATGTTCTGAAAGAGAATGAAGGCGAGGAGAAACGCCAAGATGATCTGAAACGGAACGGTGCCGGCAGAATAGAAGAACGTGATCAGGAGGGAGCTGAAAAGATCCTCGTCCCCGTTCTCAAGCATGCTCGGGAAACCCAGGAAGAGTCCCAAGCCTCCAATGATCAGCATCGTGCCAAGGGCGACCCGGAGGATCAACTCCCCAGTCGACGTCTCCGGCTGTATCCTGCGCCAGACCATCCACGAGGCGCCTAGCAGCACTAGGCCACCGATGACGTAGAGGATGTCCAGCGGCTCTCCCAATGCCCGCGTGAAGTTCTCGAATCCCAGGTACTCCCCTTTGCGAATCCGCCATCGGTGCAAGCTGATGTAGAACGCGTAACCGATGGGGAAGAGACTAAAGCCCACCAGAAGAAAGGTTCCTGGGAGGAGGAAAAGATAAGCTTGCAGAGCTTCACGGATATGCCGAAATGTGCGAGTTTCATACCAAGGGACCGACGGAGTCGCGGAATCCGATGTTGTCATGGACTTCTCCTTGAACAAGACCAAGTCACTCTGATGTTGCCGCCAGAGCCGGCGTCGTCACACAGCTCCCGGCATTGCCGTCCACCCTCATTATCTCTCGAACTGCGTTCTGGGCAACATAGTTCGGGATTTGCCCCCTTATTCAACGGTCTCAGCACGCCAGCCGCCGGCCTCGTGGGTCACAAGCCAAACCGGACATCCCAGCTGGTTCGAGATGGTGGACGGTGTCACGCCGTCCAGGGATCTCCGCCCAGGGCCCCGGAAAATCTCGCCGGGTAACACGATACTCTCGCCTATCTCACGCCCGTGCAACGTGTCCAAGATGTCCTCAGCCGTTAGCAGACCTGCCACCGTGACCGTCTCACCGAAGAACCGGTTTACGACCGGGACGATGTCGATCCTTATCCCGGTCTCCTTCTTCAGATCTAGCGCATACCGCTCCAACACTGGGGCAAAGAGAGTACCTGTTACCCAGGTCTGACGGCGACCGAGGGGCAGCATAGCTGCTGTCAAGCTTTCGCGTCCGTCCAAGAACCGGCGCACCATCCCGACGCCATTCTCAATCATGGCAGGCAGCACCCCATCGTAGGCCTCGATCTCGGGAACCGGGGCCCGACTGAGCAAGAACCACTCGTC
>JBNGDU010000314.1:3430-5114 GCA_049975025.1 Anaerolineae bacterium | reverse complement strand
GGGACGAGCACAGCCTGGGTGTGCAGCTCAATGCCCATGTCCACCAGGCGCTCAAGCTGTTCCAGAATAGCTCCGGCCCGGGGATTGTGCATCAGGCTTATGCGCACATCCGGCTCGGTAGCGTGCACAGAGATGTAAAGCGGTGTCAGATACTGCTCCTCGATGCGGTGCCAATCGGCCTCACCGAGGTTCGTCAAGGTGATGTAGTTGCCGTGGAGAAACGAGAGCCGATAGTCGTCCTTGACGTAAAGCGATGACCGTAGACCAACGGGCATCTGCGTGACGAAACAGAAGTCGCAGTTATTGCGGCAGATCCTGGGCTCCCCATCGAAGATCTCCTCTGCGAAATCAAGGCCCAAGGGCTCACCGTAGCGACGGGCCACCTCACACCTTTGGGGCTGACCGGCTCGTTCAAAGAGAACCTGGAGTTCGGGTTCGGCGCTATAGACCTGAACGTCGATAACGTCTCGGAGTGGTTGATCATTAAGAGCCAACAGTCGGTCACCACTTCGCAGACCACAGCGTTCCGCAGCGCTCTGTCGCGCTACGTCAGCTATCGCCGCAGGATGATAGTCGATCATAGGACAACGCTAGTGCGTAACAGAACATTGACCTTATTATAGCCAATCTCCCTCTCGGGACAATTCTAGCATGGGCAGTTCAAGGGATTATTAACGCGCTGTTAACGTACGTTTATGGCACAGGCAGCGTGACTGCCCAAGCAGCCATGCTAGCACATGGGCCATCGCTGTGAGCTATTCCCATTCAATCGTAGCGGGCGGTTTGCTGCTGACGTCGTAGACCACCCGGTTGACGCCGATCACCTCGTTGACGATGCGGTTCGCGACCCGGCCCAACAGGTCATAGGGCAACCGGGTCCAGTCCGCCGTCATAAAGTCCTCGGTGGTCACGGCCCGGAGCGCCACGACGTTGGCATAGGTACGCCCATCACCCATCACGCCGACGCTGCGCACCGGCAGCAGCACCGCGAAGGCCTGGGAGGTCTCTCGGTAGAGACCGGCGCTCCAGAGCTCCTCTAGGAAGATCGCGTCCGCGGCCTGAAGCGTGGCGACCCGCTCCGGCGTCACCTCACCGAGAATCCGCACCGCCAGGCCGGGGCCTGGGAAGGGGTGGCGCCAGACCAACTTCTCCGGCAATCCCAACGCCAGGCCGACCTTGCGCACCTCGTCCTTGTAGAGCTCGCGCAGCGGCTCGACGAGGGCCAAATCCATATGGTCCGGCAATCCTCCCACGTTATGGTGCGATTTGATGCGATGCGCGGTGGCGCTGCCGGCGCTCTCGATCACGTCGGGATAGATGGTGCCCTGGGCCAGGAACCTGGCGCCATTCAAGCGGCGGGCCTCCGTCTCAAAGACCCGGATGAACTGCTCGCCGATGATGCGCCGCTTGGCCTCGGGATCGGTGACGCCCTCTAGCGCCGACAGAAAACGATCGGTTGCGTCGACCATCACGAGGCGAATGCCGAGGGTCTCGCGGAAGGTGGCTTCCACCTGCTGCGCCTCGCCCGCCCGGAGCAACCCGGTGTCGACGAAGATACAGGTAAGCTGCTCGCCCACCGCTCTGTGAATCAGGGCGGCGACCACGGAGCTATCCACCCCGCCGCTCAGACCCAGGATCACGTCCTCGTCGCCGACCTGCCGGCGGATGCGCGTGACGGCTTGGT
>JBNGDU010000314.1:0-3330 GCA_049975025.1 Anaerolineae bacterium | reverse complement strand
CCCAGGATCACGTCCTCGTCGCCGACCTGCCGGCGGATGCGCGTGACGGCTTGGTCGATGAAGGCCTGAGGGGTCCAGCTCCCCCGGCAGCCGCAGACATCGTAGAGAAAATGGCGCAGGATATCGGCGCCCCGCGGCGTGTGATGGACTTCCGGATGAAACTGGGTCGCGTAGATCCGCCGCTCAGGATCACCCATCGCCGCCAAAATGCCGCTTTCACTCTGGGCGAGCGCCTCGAATCCCGCGGGCAACCGCTCGACCCGGTCCCCGTGGCTCATCCAAACCGAGAGCGTCGTGGGGAGACCGCTGAAGATCTCCGCGTCCGCATCGACGACGCGGACCACAGCCGGCCCGTACTCCCGCTCGGTGCCCGGCACCACCTCGCCCCCGAGCTCATGGGCCAATACCTGCATGCCGTAGCAGATGCCGAGCACGGGGAGTCCGCTCTCCAGGATGTCTTGCGACAGCCTGGGGGCACCTTCATCGTAGACGCTGTTAGGGCCGCCCGAAAGAATCAGCCCCTTGGGATCCAGGCCCCGGACCCGCGCGAAGTCGACGTACCAGGGCAGAATCTCGGCGTAGACGTTCAGCTCGCGGATACGGCGCGCGATAAGCTGCGTGTATTGGGAGCCGTAATCGAGGACGACGATGGTCTCGCGCTGTGCTCTAGAATCGGACATCGATAGCGCCTGCTCTAATTGGCAAAGATGATCGTGCCATCGTCGCGCATCTCTTCGATGATCACCAAGGAGACAATCGGCACGTCCAGATCCGCGAGCGCCTCACGTCCTCCCTCGAAGGACTTCTCCACGAGCGTGCCGATCCCGACCACCTGGGCCTCGGCGCTTTCCACGATGCGGGCCATTGCCGCGATGGTCTTTCCGGTAGCCAGGAAGTCGTCGATGATCAACACGCGGTCCCCGGCATGCAAGAACTCCGGGGAAACCATCAAGGAGACCTCGCCTCCCTTGGTATGGGAGGGGGCGAACTCCACAAAGACCGGATCCATCATCGTGACAGGCTTGTGCTTGCGCGCGTAGACCAGCGGCAGGCCCATCGCGTAAGCCGTCGCCATAGCGGGTATGATGCCCGAGACCTCCGCCGTCAGCACCCGGGTCGGGTGTGTCTCGGCGAATCGCTTGGCGAACTCCGCTCCGGCTTCCAACATCAGCGTCGCGTCCACCTGATGGTTGATCACGCTGTCGATCTTCAGGATGCCTTGTCCGAGGTTCCGCCCCTCTTGACGAATTCTGCGCCTCAGATCCTCCATAGTTGCCAGCTCCCCTTGTGTCTGGATATGCCTCAGCATCTTGGCCATTCACACCACATGCACTATGTATGATAGCACAGTGTTAGGCACACGCTAGAGCAGAAACTGAATAGGCGCGCAGTCGTTGTAAAACGGGCAAAACGTGATAGCATTTTAAGGCTGCTCTAACCACCTTAATTCGGCGAATCCGCGTCGGAGCAGGACGGGCAGTGCGATAGCTCTCAAGAGATTGATTCGGACCCGACCGCGACTTAGGCGGGATATACAGACCTGAGGAGACACAGGCAGACATCTGCCGGGAGGCGGAATATGGCGGACGGAAGCAGAACCCAACCGGAACGGTCGGTGATCTGGCGATTGTGGAACGCGTTTAAGAACCTCGCCATCATCTTCTCCTTTCTCGTCAACTTCCTCCTCGTGATGATCCTGCTGTTGGTGGTGCTCAATCCGGCCCCCGTCTTTGAGGTCAAGAACGAACTGGCAGAGCCCTTGCTCGTCGACCTGGATCAAGCTTTAGTCACGTTGGGTGAGACGGAGATCGAGACGACCGTCTACATCACCGACACGATGCCCGTCGTCTTCGATCTGCCCCTGGACCAGACCACCGACGTGATTCTCACGCAGCCCGTGCCCCTGGACGTGCCGGCGATGTTTGTGCTTCCCGGTGGGGGCGGCAGCATCAATGGCTCCGTCAGCCTCAACCTGCCCGAAGGACAGCGGCTGCCCGTCTCGCTGAGCATGAGCGTGCCGGTGAGTACCACTGTGCCCGTCGTGATGCGAGTTCCCGTCGAGATCCCGCTGGCGGAGGCGGGGATGGCGCCGGCGATCGAGCAGCTTCGCGCCGTCTTGCGGCCCGTGATGGGCTTCGTGCAGAGCCTGCCCGGCAGTCCCAAGGAGTTGCTCCAGGGCCATGACTGAGCGTCCCGTCTGCAACTACGAGGGCTCGCGCTACA
Source organism: Anaerolineae bacterium (assembly GCA_049975025.1). Lineage (GTDB taxonomy): Bacteria > Chloroflexota > Anaerolineae > B4-G1 > SLSP01 > PWVB01. Next base: position 1,107 of record JBNGDU010000314.1, on the reverse strand, counting down.
GCACCGAGTTCTGGACCGAAGCCCGCGCCTACGAGGATGCCGTCGAGCGGATCGCGCTCCGGGCGCTGCTGCCTCCCACTGGTCACAACCTCGTGGAGATTGGCGGCGGCTTTGGCCGTCTGGCCGACCTCTACGCCGGTTATGACACCGTCGTCCTGCTCGACTACGCCCACACCCAGCTCGCCCAGGCTGTGGATCGCCTCGGGGAAGTTGGGGAAGGGGGACAACCGCGCTATGTCTTCGTCCAGGCTAACTTCTATCATCTGCCCTTCGTCGCCGGATGTTTCGACACCGTCACGATGATCCGTACGCTTCACCACGCCACGGACGCCTCCGCCGTGATCCGTGGCATCTCGGATATCATCGGTCCTGAAGGCGCGTTCGTGTTGGAGTTCGCCAACAAGCGTAATCTGAAGGCGATCGCACGCTATCTGCTGCGACGCCAATCGTGGTCACCCTTTGAGCGTGAGCCGGTGGAGTTCGTGGATCTGAACTTCGACTTCCATCCCAAATGGGTGTGGGAGGAGCTGAAAGGGGTCGGCCTCACGCGCGAAGAGGTTCGCACCGTCTCGCACTACCGGGTTGAGTTCCTTAAGCGCTTGATACCCACGCCTCTGTTGGTCAAGCTCGACGCACTCGCGCAGCCAACCGGGAATCTATGGCAGCTCAGCCCGAGCGTCTTCGTGCGCGCCTCGGCGGACGCCGGTCGTCCTTCCCCTGCAGCGGGCACCTTCTTCCGCTGTCCTGCGTGTGGCGCCTCGTTGGGAGGCCCCCCGCAGGAGGAATTCGAATGTACCTGCGGCAGGACCTGGCGGAGGAATGGCGCGATCTATGACTTCCGCTACCCGTAGGCCACACGCCTGATCACCGCGATTCATCGAACGCTACCATACACGCAGGGAATCGGTTCCCTGTGTCTTTTTTGGAGGATGCTACGTGCAATGGGTACGTGAACTCCAACCGGATCCGGAACGGCGGCGGCTACTGCGCCGCGCCTTGTGGATCACGGTGTTGGGCAACCTGGGCTTGGCTGTAGGCAAGGCCGTCGTCGCCTATCTCTCCGGCAGTGTGGCGCTCTACGCGGATGCTGCGAACTCGGTCTCGGAT
>JBNGDU010000313.1:0-8931 GCA_049975025.1 Anaerolineae bacterium | reverse complement strand
GACCGGTGTCGACCGCCTCGCCACCGGCGGGCAGGGGATCTTCCACGACGACGTAGTAGCGATCGTAGGGTGTGATGACCGTCAGGTCGACGCGAATCGTGTCACCCAGCTTCACCTCCCGCACCTCGGGACAATCGCGACGGTCTTCCTCCTCACAGTCGGCGAGCGTGTACCTCCGTTGGACGACAAACCCCCGATCCTCAGCCTCGATCATCTCGACCGGGAGGTAGATTCTCAGGTGTGCCGTATAGTAGAGACGACCTGAGCCCTCCGTGCGTGCGACGGTCAGAGCGTTAGTGGCGTCGGATCTCAGATCCGAGATTGGGACGACCTGCTCCACACCCTCCTGGACCGTGTCACGGGTGGCAGTTGCGCGGACCAACTCATCGTCATTGAGGAAGAGGCCATACTCGTAGTTGGCATCCAGCTCCCCGGTCTCCACCATCCAATCCGTCAGCGCGATCAGCGCCCACGCCGTCTCCTGGGTCGTCTCCCAAATACCGACCTGGCGCGCCACCATCAGCCACCGCACGACGTTCGGGATAAGCTCGTTCTCAGGATCCAACTTCGCCAGGGTGTCCAGGATGATGGCCGTGGACCGCGTGTCCGTGTTCATCGCCCACCAGTCGCGGTGTGACTCCTCCCAGTGCGCACCCGTCGCGCTGAGGATAGCGGCGTTATTCAGGTCCGACAGCAGCGTGGTCAGTCGCGAATCTGAGGCGTTGACGAGCCAGATCGCCTGCGCCAGGTACGCCCTGGCATAGTGGCTCAGCTTCTCGCGGTTCTCGAACAGCGTGTCGATGTGGCCACGAGGCGCTGCATTGGCCTCTGTCAGGACGTAGGCGAGCCATGCCTGGCGGTTGGCATCTCGATAGTTCCGAAAATCCGATACGTCGACCAACTGGTCGGAGAGATAGGCGACGCCGTTGCTCAGCACCTGTTGCTTGACGTCGAACCCGGCCTGCGCCGCCTTGACCAGCGCGAAGACGACGTAGCCGGATATATACGGACTGCTCCTAGGATCATCGGCGCGGTGCCACCAGCCCCAACCGCCGTCGGGGTTCTGCTGCCGGTAGAGCTTGTCCAATCCCTCCCGCACCAGATCCGGCAGTGTGACCGCCAGCTCCGGATCCTCGATGCCCAGGGACGTCAGAGCCTGGTAGGTCAGGACGTTCGGCAGGAACCGGCTCACGGTCTGCTCCGTGCACTCATACTCATAGTGTTCGAGATAATCCAGCCCCTCTTGCATGGCAGCAGCCAGGCTGGGATCCAGGTGAACGGTGAGCTCCCCCCGGCGGTCGTCATATCTTGGTGGCAGCGCGATGGCCTCGGTGCGCGAGCCGCCCTCGGGCAACTGGCCCGCCGTTCCCACGATGTCGGGGGCCGTGTAGCGCAAGACCAGCAGTGATCCGTCAGGCCCTGTCGTCAACCGCGGCTTGCTGGCATCGCTGTACTCCCCGCTGACCGCGCTGAAGATCAACTCCGCCCTGCGCACATCAGCGACGGTGACCCACCACGTGACCTTTTGCTCATTGTGAGCCCCGATTCGCACGGTCTGATCGGCCGGCGTCTGCTCTGCGATGTTGACGCCCTCCACGCTGAGGCTGACTTCGACGTCCAGCGGACCATCGGTGTTGTTGGTCACGTTGGCGGCCAGCTGTGCTCGATCGTCGACGACGAAGAATCTGGGAGCGACAGGGCGAATCAGCAAAGGCTTCGTGGCGACGACCTCAGTTGTGCCCTCCCCAACCTGGGTCTCAGCGTTCAGTGCCACGGCACGGGCCGTCCAGGTGGTGAGGTTGTCCGGCAGCGTGATGGTCATCGTCGTCTCACCGGCCTCATCCGTGATGAGCCGGGGCTTCCAAGCAGCCGTATCCGCGAAATCCTCACGGACCTCGACACCTTCAGGCGCCGCCGCACCGCCGATGCCCGCCTCCCTCTCCAGCCTATCATCCGCCGCCATGGTAGGCTGGGGGGGCGCCGCGGGCGCTTCCTCAGCAGCATCTGACGTCAGCTCCTCCTCAACGGCTTCCTGGCCCAGGTCCAGGTCTGTCGAAAGCTCTTTCTGATAGCGATTGACGGAAACGCTCAGGCTGCTCGCCGTCATCACCTCAAGCCGCCGGCGGGCATAGAGATCGCTGAGGATGTCTTTCGATCGAGGCTGCAGGCTGAGCACAGCCTTGTCGACCACGTCGAGCGAAAGCTCCGCCCCGGGCACCGGCTCGCCGTTGGGGCCGGTCACCTTGACGTTATAGGTGACCTCTTCACCCGGCTGAACCTGAGGGGAATCAGCCTCCACATCGACGTTCAGTGTCTTGGGCGCCAGGTTCACGTCGAGCCCGATCAGCCCCATCTTGAAGTCAGCCACGTCGGAACCGCGCGGCTTGATGAGGATCACAGAAACGTAGATGTTGGGGATGTCGTCCTCTTGGATGGCTAACCGATAGACCGCGCTGTTGCTCTCGAGCCGGACGACTTCGTGTCGGCGCACTCCCTCTCGCTCCACGGTCACCAGCGCCATATGTGACCCCTCGAAGGGCGACGGGATGAGGATCTCCGCCGTCTCACCGACATCGTAGGTCGTCTTGTCGCTGATGAGCGTGATGCGATCGTGGTTCTCCCGGCGCCAGGCCACGTAGTCACTGCCGGATACCCATAGGAAGATCGAGGAGCGAATGTGCTCGGTCTCCTCGGTAGGATCGGCCGGTTCCGCGACGACGTGATAGGAGCCCGCCCGTTCCGGAATGAAAGACGCGACGGCCTCGCCCAGCTCATCGGTGGTGACCGTCGTCTCATCAACGAGTGTCTCTTTGGTCTCCCAGGTCCATCGCCCGCCGCCGGATGCCGTCTCGACGAAGGTATTGACCCATTCGCGGCGATAGAAGGCGACCTTGACGGCGATATCCGAGAGGCGCTCACCTTCCCAGTCCACAGCGACCAGATCCACACCCGTCTCCTCGCCGGCTGCCGCGACGTAGCTCTGCGCTCTCAGGCCGATATAGTAAGGGCCCGGATGGAGCGTCACATCTGTGCGTCCCGCGATCTGCTGATTGTCCGGCCCCGTGGCATTAGCCTCGATGGTCAGCGTCTTGGCGCCCTCTGCCAGGGCCTCCGCCAACGCCTCTCCACGCACGTCGATCTGCACCTGACCGTTCTCATCGGTCGTGCCCCCGCCGCTCAAGACAGGCTCGGGAGGGCTCGGCTCGTACCACCAGCAGTCAAAGCACCGATATGGGCTGTCGACGTCGCCGAAGGTGTAGCGCCCGCCCCATGGAGGCTCGAAGACGTAAGGTCGCGCCAGTATGTGCCAGGTCACGTCGGTGTCCTTAAGCGGGCCGCCGAAGAAGTAGCTTAAGGTGACCGTCGCCTCCAGGTCATCCCCGCGCTGGATTTCGCTTCGCTCGGCAGCCACCGTGACCTCAAACTCGGGGGGACGGTAGGCGGCGACCATAAAGAAGGACTGACCGTGCTGCCCGGCAAAGGTGACGTCGATCACGTATTGGCCGAGACCGGCCCCATCCCCCAACGACAGATTGCCCTCGAAGGTTCCCAGATCGCTGAGAGCGAGTTGCGCGCTGTAGATCTCCTCGTAGTTGATGTCCCGGATGGTGACCATCACCTCCTGCAGATCCGGCAGCCGGTAGACGGCATCGTCCTCGGCCCGAACCACGCCCTTGAAGTTCACGATCTGACCGGGACGATAGATCGGTCGATCGGTGTAAACGTAGACCCGGTAGGACTGAGCAGAGATCCCTTCGCCGAAGCCGAACTCCCAGGGGCTGATACCCCGCCCCCATTCGTTGGAGACGGCAGCGAAAGGACCCTCACTATGCGCGATCAAGTTGAGGTGCCGATCGGGCAGATCCACCTGCGCCACGCCTTGCCCATCCGTGACGACCGCTTCGCTATAAGCGCCATCCGTGTCCCGGATGGTAAGCCGAAGACCGCCGACGGGCTCGCCGCTCGCGAGGTCGGTGGCCCATACGAGCGCGTTCGTGCGACTGTGTTTCAACGTGAGGTTGAGCTCGGAGACCACGAGAACGTGACGCTGTTGGCGCCGGTAACTATCCCGGTCAAGATCCGGAGAGGTCACGTCAAGGAGATAGACGCCCGGCGAGAGCGTACCGCCCGGCTCCTCGGTGAGATCGAGGACCGTGTAGGATTGCTGATTGAGGGGCGACTCCAGTCGCTCGTTCCACTCGCGGACCAGTGTCCCAGCGTCAGGTTGTCGATCCCGATCCTGCCACGCCCAGAGACGCTCCTCGAGCGTGTTGAGCGGAAGTTTATAGAGCCGGAGGTTGAGTCGCTGGAGATTGAGGTGAGCCACGACCAGGCGCGCCGGCAGCGCCGCATCATACGTGCCGGCAAACTCCGGCACCAACAAGCGGTAGTTCGGCGGAAGCTCACCGGTGCGGAACCGAACCGTGCGCCCCCTGGGAATGGTGTTGCCATAGGGGTCTGAGATGCCATCATCGATCCTAACCTCGTACGCGCTTGAGGGTTGAGCGCCGAAATTGAGAATGAAGGTGTTGTTGTAGGTGGAGTAATAGGTGTGGACCTGCGTCGGCGAAAGCGGCGGCGTCATGCTCAGGTTAGGCATGACCGTGCCCGGATCAATCGGCGCGTTGAAAACGATGCGGAAATCCGTATAGGGAGAAGCGTCGCGGTCACCGTCTCTTGGGTGGGTTTCGACGATTCTCGGCAGGGGGACCGTGGTGAACTGCGAACTGAATGACGCGACCATGCCCTCCCCGCCGGCTGTCGAGGTCACGCCGGCGTCCACCGTCACCGTGTGGCGTGTGTCGAAATCCAGGGGACTGGTAGGCGTGAACACCAGCGTGCTGCCCTGCACGGTGAAGGCGCCTTTGATCTCCTGAGACAACGCGCCCAACGCCCGGGCGCTCAGACTGAAGGCCTCCCGGGCCGACGTCGGATCAACCGGCTGGTTGAACTCGACCGTCACCGCCGTCTCGATATCGACGAGCTCCGCGTTCTCTCGCGGCTGTACCCAGAGCACCTTGGGGGGAACGGTGTTGAACTCCCAACGATAGTCCTCGACCAACGTCGCGCCGGATATCGACGTGAGCTCGCCGGACACCGTCGCCCGGTAGGTGATCCCGCCTGCCAGGGGCTCCTCCGGCGTGAAGGCGTAAATGGACGTGTTGACCCACTCACCGCTGCCCTTGATGGAGGGATCGAATGACAAAGGCTCCGGGAAGTCCTCCATCTCGTCCAGTGAGGTGAGAGGTACCACCGGTCGGTTGAATATGACGGTAATCGTCGGATCGGTCTCCACGTCGCCGGTGCCCGCCGCAGGAATCACCTGGGCGACCTCCAGATAGCCTGCCGTCGAAAAGCGAAATGTGAAAGGTTGACCTAACGGCTCGCCGTTCTGAGAGATCGCTCCCTGAGTCAGGATGACGTCGTACGTGGTGTCGCGGGGGAGTTCGGTCGCGGGCTCGAACCGAAGCGTCCTCGGGTCGGCCCAAGATATCGTGCCGGCGAGCGCGTCCGCGGTTCCCGCCTCGGCTACCTTGAGCGCCCCGGCGACCGCGGTTTGGTCCATAGGTTTGTCAAAGACCAGCTCAACCCTACCGCTCGGAGACAACGTCTGCCCTCGTGCGGGGCTACGTTGCACAACGATCGGCGAGAGAGTATCCGACGGCACGGGCGTATACGGAACAGAAGGCATCGGCGGCAGCGGCGTGGCGGTAGGCTCCGGCGTAGGCGTATGCGTCACCGTCGGTGAGGGCGTCGGTGTCTCGGGCGAGGGCATGACGAGACTGCAGGCTAACGAGGCGGTCAGGACAAGGACGCCGAATAGGGATAAAAGAACCTTCCTGTAGTTCAGCTTTGTGCTCATAGTTGTTCCCCCTGAGGCTGTTGAAGCAGGAATTCGCGGGCGAAACGCTCTGCATTGACCGGTAAGCTACAGTGAGCACGCAGAACAGGAACCCACGGTCCTTCTCGTCGGTTATGTGGATGCTGTCCGTGTCACCGCTGTCCTCTAGACGCCCCGCGACGCCCTTTTGTTCCATCTCGAACGGTCGACGTGGCTCTCGTTCTCTACGTTAGGCAGCGTTAGGGTCGAATCCCCACCGCTCGAAGACGTCTCGATAGGTGGAGACGATCTGTTCTCGCGTGAAGCCCACGCCTTCGAGCGAGTAATCGTGCTTACTCTCGTGTTGGCGAGCTTTTGTCGTCTCCTCCCTGAGGATATCTGCGAACTCGGGCGTCATATCAAAGCCAAAGTGTTCGTAGATATTCGTGACCGTTCGATCCGGATCGCCTACAAGGTCCTCAAAGTTGATGAGGATGCGGCTTCGCTCCGGCGCCTGCTCCAGGCGCTCAACGGGATAACGATACCAGTGCTGCGTTGCCGTGAGGATGTACTCCGGGTGAGGATAACGCTTCTCTGGGGCCGCAAGCATATGCCACCAGTGAGCTGAAAGACTCGCGTAGGAGGGCACCACGCTCAACGGGTTGCGGGCGAGATAGATGATCTTGGCATCGGGGAAGAATTCGTAAAGCGTGTCCACCTTAGGCGTGAAGTAGGGATTCTTTGACAGAATGTGTTTGTTCTCTCCGTGAGCAAAGAGATGCCGCTGCAAGCAATGCCGGTAGAACCGCATGACCCGGCGCTTCTCCCGGTGTGAGAGCTGCGTGTCGAAGAAGACGAAGGGATATGCCGCACCGGGAAAGCCGAAGAAAAGCCCCGCGATGATGGTCGCGCCCTGATGGACAAGGAAATACTCGTCCTCCTCCGGAACCAACAAGCTGATCCGGTGCATAACGTTCGACGCACGGACCACGCGGTCGACCTTCATGAGAATGCGATGCAGAAACCCACCCAGTTTTCGATCCAGACCAGCCATAGCCCAGGCGATCTTTCGTATGCTAATTGACGGCGCGAAGAGAATCTCCCAGAGCCGGATGCTTTGGAAATTAGCTTCGTCCTTGGCCAACAGCCGGTGGAGGAAGGTCGTACCACTGCGCGGATTGCCGACGATGAAGACAGGCTGTCTGATCTCTTGATGGCGGTACCCTCTGAAGAAGATGTCGTCCATCAGAAACCCGAACCACGTGACGATCTCCACGGAAATGTAGAGCGCGTAGAATAGCAGCAGCACCAGGGCTCGCTTGGGGGTCAGCCGCGCCTGTGTGTTCTCAGCCTTGAAGATAGCCCGGTAGGTGATGTTCGCAAAGCGCCTGAAACTATAGTTCAAAGTCCACTCCAATCCTCAGTTACGAAGTCCGGTCAGGGGTCAGCGTGTTGACGGATAGGCCCAAGATGCCCTTCTTAATTATATAACAGTTTCCCTCTTTGAAGATCCACATTATGCGCCTATACTCTTGCTCAAAATGCTTCATCAGGCGGATTCGGGCTTGGGGCATTTCATCCCGATCGCCCCCCCCACGCGCCGACCGCGCGGGTCAGGCTACCAGACCATAAGGAGGTCACACATGCTGATTGGAATCTCGCCACTGCTGAGTCCTGAACTTCTCTCGGTGCTCTACCGTATGGGGCACGGGGACGAGATCGTCCTGGCTGACGCGCACTTCCCCGGCGAAAGCTACAATGCGCGCGTGGTCCGGGCGGACGGTCTGAGAGTCCCCGACCTCCTGGATGCGATCCTGCCGCTTTTCGCGCTGGACAGCTACGTGGACGATCCCGTTACGATGATGGCCGCGGTGCCGGGTGACACCCTGGATCCTGTCGTGGAGACCTCATATCGGGCAGTCATCGACCGCTACTGGCCCGATACACCGCCGATTGCGCGGGTCGAGCGATTCGCGTTCTACGAACGGGCCCGCAACGCCTTCGCCGTCGTGATGACCGGTGAGACCGCGAAATACGGAAACATCATTCTGAAGAAGGGCGTGACACCGATCGACCGGAGCTGAGCTGCTGAAGGGAGAGGCAGCTGACGGCGACAATGGCGGATTTCAGATAGATTAGGAGCTGTTCAGCGGGATGTCCACGCATCTCATCAAGCATCCATCCTCTTTCTAGAACACGCGTAACATCACTCGCTGTCAGCCGGCGGTGCAGGTTCAAGTTCCGCAGAAGTCGGGAGCGTGAAGCAGAAAGAAACGCCGCCTTGTGAATACCGGAGTGTCCATCTCACCATCTGCCGCGGCAGGCAGAGAAAACGGAGCGTCGGGAAGGGCCCGTAGCAGCCCATCGGCCAGATCCGGCACTTCCTCATCAATCACCTCGATGAGCTCTGTCACGGTGACATCCCAAGGCGACGAGGCCCGGTCGTCCAAGTTGAGCAACTCGATCGCCCTTCGGTTCAGATAGTGCACGTTCTGCTCCGGACTGACCAGAATGATACCGTCGCGGGAGGACTCCAGGATCGCCTGCATCTGGGTCTCATGGCTGACGGTCTGTTCATAGAGCGTGCCGTGCATAAAGGCGACGGCCCCCTGCTGAATAATCGCCTGAACCAGCGCTGACTGATGGACTCTCAGAGGACGAGCCTCGGGCAGCACCACGCCCACCACACCGGTGAACCCGCTGTTGGGCAGGATCAGAGGGTAATAGAGCACCTGACCGGCCCCCGCCTCGGCGATCTTCTCAGCGCGCGCATCTGTCACGAGACAGAGCAAGGTAAGTAGGGCCAGTATAGGCTTGACAAATATCTCATAACATGATTACATGACTTATAGAAGCGGATGATCAAACCGTACCGTAGGCTGGAGGGGAGTGTCTCAGCCTCGTCGGAGCTGCGCTTCCTGACGCAAGCACGGAGCTGTCAGTATGCGCTTGCTTCGTGCTAACTTAACTCAGGCACCTCACTTCTGTTTCATGGAACATATCCCAGTCGTCCCCTTGCCTCTTGGGGAGCCCGAACCCGTTTGTTTGAGCAGCATTCGCTACCTTCATCGAGCTATGCAGTCAGACGCCAAAGGCGTGTTTCAGTTCTA
>JBNGDU010000312.1:0-8948 GCA_049975025.1 Anaerolineae bacterium | reverse complement strand
GCCGTATCCTGAGTTGGGTTGAGTCCTGCCAGCAGGCCATCATCTGTGGGCATACTCATCGCGCCAGAATACCGAACTATGGTCAGTTGCCTTACTTCAACACGGGTAGTTGGATCGTGCCCGACATCGCCACGGGATTGGAGATCCAGGGTGGGGAGATCTCCCTTGTGCGTTGGACGGCCCATCCTGTCACCCAAGCTGTTCGGCGCGAGTTGGTCGCGCCACCTCGAAAGCTCCGGCTTCTTTCCTGAGGGCCACATAGGCTGGGGCAGACTTCGTCTGCAGCAAGCCCGCTGATATACGCGATGGCGCCCGCGTCTTTGAGGGTATCAGAAGGCACGATTCACAAGATCACTTCGCGTGAATAAGAGCACGGCTTTGGACTCCTGCCTCAACTGGAGTACACTAGGGGCAGTGTTCTTTCGCTCTTCTGAGCTGATATACAGGGGGCCCTCGCAGGTTATGGTGGAGGTTGTCCGGTGACCGATCGCAAGCATGCGGTCGGCGTAGACTTCGGTACGGAGTCCGGGCGGACTGTTCTCGTGGATGTGGCGGATGGGAGTATCATCGCCTCGGCGGTTCATCCTTACGCCAGCGGCGTCATCGATGAGGTCTTGCCCGGCGCGAATATCGAACTGGAGCCCGACTGGGCCCTCCAGGATCCCCAGGATTACATCGAGGTTCTCAAGTTCACGGTGCCTGCGGTCCTTGAGAAATCCGGTGTCGGGCCTGAGGATGTGATCGGCATAGGTATCGATTTCACCGCGTGTACTGTGCTGCCGACGAAGGCGGACGGCACCCCTCTTTGCTTCCTGCCCGAATGGCGAGATGAACCCCACGCCTGGGTCAAGCTCTGGAAGCACCACGCGGCTCAGCCGGAGGCCAACAAGCTGAATGAGATCGCGCGTGAGATGAACCTGGACTGGTTGAATCGCTACGGCGAGAAGATCAGCTCGGAATGGTTCTTCCCCAAACTGTGGCAAACGCTGGATGAGGCCCCTGATGTCTATGCAGCAGCGGATCGTTTCATTGAGGGCGCCGACTGGATTGTGTGGCAGATGACGGGGAATGAGACCCGCAACAACTGCACGGCGGGTTACAAGGCGATCTGGTCAAAACATGATGGATTCCCATCCCGGGAGTTTCTCAAGGCCCTCGATCCACGGTTGGAGAACGTCGTGGACGAGAAGATGAAGCGGGATATCTCGTTTCTTGGAGATCGTGCCGGCGGGCTGACTGAGGAGGCGGCGGCTTGGACGGGGCTCGAGCCCGGTACAGCGGTTGCCGTCGCTAATGTGGATGCGCATGTGTCGGTGCCTGCCGCCACCGTGACCGAGCCCGGACGTATGGCCATCATTATGGGTACATCCAACTGCCATATGGTGCTCAGCAGAGAGGAGCATAGGGTCGAGGGTATCTGTGGCTACGTAGAGGATGGCATTATCCCCGGTTACTTCGGCTATGAGGCCGGTCAGTCCTGCGTTGGCGATCACTTCGCCTGGTTTGTGGAGAACTGCGTCCCGGCAGACTACCAAAAGGAAGCCGCAGAGCAAGGGGTGGATATCCACGAGTTGCTGGAGGCCAAAGCCGCCGAGCAGGTGCCGGGTGAGCACGGCCTGTTGGCCCTTGACTGGTGGAACGGTAACCGCAGCGTACTGGTCGACGCGGACCTTACCGGCTTGTTGATCGGTCAGACCCTGGCGACCAAGCCTGAGGATATCTATCGTGCTCTGATTGAGGCGACCGCCTATGGCACGCGTTTGATCATCGAGGCGTTTGAGAAAGGTGGCGTGACCGTCGATGAGATCGTGGCGACCGGCGGCCTGCCGGACCGCAATAAGCTGCTGATGCAGATCTACGCTGACGTGACGGGGCGCGAGGTGAAGATCGCAGCTTCCGCCCAGACGTCAGCTTTGGGATCAGCGATGTTCGGGGCTGTCGCAGCCGGCGAGGACGCTGGGGGATATGATACCATTGAGGACGCCAGTGATGCGATGTCCGAATTGCGAGAAGAGCGATATGCGCCGGTTCCCGAGAACACCGAAGCTTACGACAAGCTCTACGCTGAGTACGTGACCCTTCACGACTACTTCGGACGCGGGGCTAACGACGTTATGAAACGGCTTAAGCAGATTCGTGTGGATGGACTTAGCTGAGGAGGTATTATGCTTGATACGCTGCGCGAGGAGCTCTGGAAGCTTCATCTTGAATTGCCTAAGAACGATCTCGTCAAGTGGACCGGGGGTAACGTCAGCGCCCGGGATCCGGAGACGGGGTACGTTGTCATCAAGCCTTCGGGCGTGCGCTACGAGGTCATGCAGCCCGAGCATATGGTCGTCGTCGACTTGGACGGCAGCGTCGTTGAGGGGCAGTACAAGCCTTCTTCTGATACCGCAAGTCACCTCTATATCTACCGGCACCGCCCGGATGTGGGAGGGGTGGTCCACACGCATTCGCCTTATGCGACGGCCTTCGCTGCCTTGGGAAAGCCCATCCCGGTCTGCTTGACGGCGATTGCGGACGAATTCGGAGGGCCGATTCCGTGTGGTGCTTTTGCACTCATAGGGACCGAGGCCATCGGCAGGGCCGTGCTGGAGGCGATTGGGGACTCGCCTTCCGTCTTACTCAAACAACACGGTGTCTTCACCATAGGATCGGATGCGGAGAGCGCGGTGAAGGCGGCTGTGATGACTGAAGATGTCGCCAAGACGGTGTGGCTGGCGATGCAGCTTGGGGACGTGGAGGAGATTCCGCCTGAGGACGTCGCGAAACTGCACGATCGCTATACCAACGTCTATGGACAGTAGTCTGACGTCTGTTGATTAGCAGACACCAGGCATTCCCCACTAAGGGAATGCCTGGTGTTGCCTTTCGGAGGACGTGCTGTATAGCTGGTGGCAACTGAGGAGGCATATGGACGCACTTACGGCGATACGCAAGCGAAGGAGTGTGAGACACTATACCGGAGAACCTGTGTCCCGAGCCGATCTGGAGACGATAGTTGATGCGGGGCGTTTGGCAGCCACAGGACACAACCGGCAGCCCTGGGAGTTCATCGTCATCACAGAGGCCGCGATCATCGACGAGCTGAAGATCGCAGCGCAGTGGATGGAACGTGCCGGGGCCATCATCGCGGTCGTCGTGGATCCGACCGCCGAGTACTGGCTTGAGGACGCCTCCGCGGCTATCGAGAACATGCTGATTGCGGCAACGGCGTTGGGATATGGATCCTGCTGGTTGGAGGGTAGCACGAAGCGCCATGAGGCGGCCTTCAAGACGTTGCTGGGCGTGCCGGAGGAGAAGCGGCTCCTCACTTTGGTTCCCATTGGGGTTCCGGAGCGCTGGCCGACACGCGAGAAGCGATCGCTTGAGGACGTCATCCACTGGCAGAGATACTGAGTTCAGGAGGGCAGATGCCTGCACCGGTCGTCACCAAGTCTGAGATTATGAAGGGCCTGCGGCAACTGGGCTTGACGCCGGGGATGAGGCTGATGGTCCACTCGTCGCTCAGCAGCTTCGGATATGTCGAAGGGGGCGCGCACGCCGTCGTCGAGGCGCTCATGGAGCTGCTCACACCGGAGGGCACGCTCCTGATGCCCACGTTCAACCACGGGGCGCCTTTCGGGGACGGGGGCCTGGAGTATTATCATCCTGAGGAGACCCCCACGATTAACGGCGCCATTCCTGATCGATTCTGGCGCACGGATGGCGTCGCGCGGAGTCTGAATCCCACCCATCCCTTCGCCGCTTGGGGGCGAGACCATCGCCGTTACACGGAGAACCACCACCGCACCTTGACGATGGGGCCCGAGTCTCCCTTGGGGTTGCTTCACCGGGATGATGGGTATTGTCTCTTGCTTGGCGTTGACTACAGGAGCAACACGTTTCACCATGTGGTCGAGACGTCGACGGGAGCACCCTGCCTGGGGCGGAGGACCGAAGCCTACCCGGTGGTGCTTCCCGATGGTCGCCGGGTGTTGGGACGCACCTGGGGATGGCGTGCGAGGTCTTGTCCGTTCACCGATAGCAATCGCTACGCGGACGAGATGGTGGACAAGCAGCGCGTTGCGGTGATCGGCAGATGCAGGGCGCTGCTCTACCGTCTTCGGGACTGCTATAGCGTCGTCGCGAGGATCTTGGCTCAAGGAAAGCAGGGCTTTCCCCCCTGCGACGGGTGTCCTATTCGTCCACGGAGGGTGCCTCAGACCGTGCCTTCGGATTGGGACGAAGCCCGCCAATGCCTGAAGCCGGATTCGGTTGCCCTGACCTACTGAGTTGCCCGTTGTGTACGATAGCGATTGAATCTGAGGAGGGGTATGTCGGAACTTCGCGTTGAGATACTGAGAATGCGAGGAGCGGATCTCGGGGCTGAGAACCCGGTTCACAAGTCCCACCCTGCCCCTGAGTTCCTTGATTTCCGCGTGTCCTCCGGTGAGGTGACAACGTGAATCACACATTGGAGGTCTATCGAGGCCACGACCTAGTCTTCTACAGCGACGGGAATTGGCTGCATCCGCTCTTCGAATTGGAGCGTTTTCTTGAAACCGCGCCCTACACCGCCGCCGAGTTGACCGTCCACGACAAGATCGTCGGGCGGGCAGCGGCGCTCCTCCTTGTCCGGCTTGGCGTGCAGGAGATCAGAGCGGGTTTGATGAGTGAGCTCGCCCTGGATGTTCTGGATCGTTACGCGATTTCCTACAGGTATCGATCTCTCGTGCCTCGAATCAACTGCAAGACCGAAGCTTTGCTGGCCGAGGTGGATGATCCTGATGCCGCCTATGTCCTCCTTGAGCAGCGGGCGCGACGTAGCGCCCCTTGAGTCTCTGGGGATTGAGCTTGGGTGCCGTCAGGGCACGTTTACGGCAATCGCGCTCTTGGATTCCCAATCAATGGCGATTTGTAGGGGTTCGATCGAGGGGCTTGTGACCTCCATCAAGAGGCCGTTTGAGATCTCCTGGATGGTCAGCGCTGCCGGCTGTGCGGGTTGGACCGGCCATCCGATCCAGAATCGCAAATTCTTCTCACACCACACTTTGCCTATGGCATCGGCAGGCATGATGAAGCCTGTAGCCGGGGACAGCGCGGAGCACGCCTTGGGCGTTGAGCCCTGGGTCGGGTCCCAGGTGTTCTCATATGCGCTGAAGTCGGCAGAGGTGGTCTTGGCATCTTCTCCGTCTAGAACATAAATGCGCTGCACATCGTCCCGGCGAATGACGAGACTTCGGGGCCTTGAGAGGACTGGCTGGGTGCCGCTCTCCGGCCAGTAAGCTTGCACCGCGCCGCTGGCCTCCAGCAGTGGGCCTTCGGCACATCCGATGGGTACGCCTAGGGTAGGTGCCTGGTCCAGCAGGCCTTTGAACCGCGGATCCGGAGCTTCGCACGTCGACGGACCTGATCCATCGGATGGAGAGGGCGCGCCAAAGGATAGGTCGCCCGTTGGCGTTAGAGCGGATGTCGATAGGAGCGTCGGGGTTGGTGACGCCGATAGGGTCGCGGTCGGTGATGGCGTGGGTTGGGGCGATGGTGTCGCACGCGGCGTCGACGTTGAGACCGGACTCGGTGTGGGAAGCTGAGAGAGCGGTTCGGCCATCTCGGTGACCGTCATTTCGATGAAGACGACAGCGCCAAAAAGATGATTCCCGGGTGTCTGCAGGCGCCAGTAGCTTTTGTAGATCCCGCGCCGGGATGGGGTTGTGAGGGGAACGGTGACGTCGATCTCGCTGCCAGGGGAGACGGCTCCGACGATTACCTCCCTAGGCCCCGGGATAGGGTAGCCTGTGATGAAGGTGATCGCTGTGCCCTCGGGCCAGGTGCATGCCCCTGAGTTGCGCATACGCCATGTCTTGTCGAACGGTGTGTCTGGTTTGATGTGGCTACCATCGGGGATCGTGAGATCTGCAACGAAGACCGCGTTGGGGTGGTCCCCTGGGTCGTTGGACTCCTCCTGGCACATTGGTGCGCTGGTTGGCGCCACTGTGGCTGTGGCTGTGGGCCGGGCCACCTGGACGGTGGCGGTTGGCGTTGGGAGAGGGCTGCTCATCGATTGCGGCGGTTGGGTTGAAGGCACCGCACTCGGCGTCGCCGAGCCAGAATCGGTAGGTGCTACAGTCTGCGGCTCAGCAGTACAAGAGATTGAGAGCAGCAGGAGAAGTAGTAGGGCCACTTGACGTATCGGTCTCATGGTGCCTCTCTGATGTGTGAGCCGGTATAAGTGATCAAAAGTAAGATACGGTGAGGCTGCTTTGTGACACCAGTATACACGCAATGCCAGGACTGTCTAGCGGCGATACGCTCATGAAAACGAGCGAAAGTGGAGATTCTCTTGGTCAAGGGGGGACAGGCGTAGAGGGCCGGTCAAGCTATAGCACTCATGCCGGAACAAGCAATTCGCCCCGGGTCTTCAGAGATCAGGACGAATTGCCGTGGAGCGCGAGGTCAGGCAGAACTCGTGGAGGCGACGGGCTGACCCGATAGGGGCGCGGTCGGCGTCTCAGCTCCGCCCTCACGGTTTCTCACCAGGAGCCAGATGACGATGCCGCCGATAATGGAAAGCAGGCTCCCACCCATCCCCCCCAGAATCCGCGAGGCTTGGTGGAGACTCTGGCGACCGGTCTCCTGGTGCTGAGCCTCTTCGACCAAGTCATATGCCAGTTGATTGACAAAAGCTCGGGATGGCTCGACCGGCGGTAACACCGTGACCACGGCCCGCTCTAGTGCTCGCTGCTCAGGCACCGGCATGTGTTCTTGTAAGACAACGTACTTCTCCCTAGATTTCCCGAACATCCCAAGCTCCTTCACGCATAATCTCTCTCAGACTCACGAGTGTACGATGATAAAGCGCTTTGATAGCGCCTTCGGTCCGTCCCAGCACTTCGCCGATCTCTGCGTTGGTCATGTGCTCGACGAATTTCAGAATGATGAGCGTCTTGCGATCCTCCGGCAGTGTCTCGATAACGCTGAGAAGGGCCTTTTGTGTCTCCGCATCTGCTAGACTACTCTCGGGATTTGCAGCTGGCGCTCGCAGCGGCAAGGGGTTTTCCACGTCGATTGAGATGCTCTGATGCGTCTTCCCGTCGCGATACCAGTTGACCACGAGGTTATGCGCTATGCGAAAGAGCCAAGCCTGAAAAGAAGCTCCGGTCTCCCGATATCGGTGGAGACTCCTCAGCGCCCGGTAGAATGTCCGTGACGTTAGGTCCTCGGCCTCGACGCGATTAGAAGTATGGCGGTAGTGGTAGTTGTAGATACGATCCACATACTCCCGGTAGATCTCGCCGAACGCCTCCGGGTCAGACTTCGCCCGCGCGATGAGCTCTCGTTCTTTTTCGCTACTCATGTGTTCACCCGAGTGCCGCTTTGTCTCCTCAGCCGTGGACAGGATAGGTGTGCCATCTCCTGGTGGTCTGAGTATAACATATCTTTCTTACGGCAGGTCTCAAGGTGCGTTTATGGGTAGCGCGACACCTCCTTTTTCCGCTACTTAC
Organism: Anaerolineae bacterium; assembly: GCA_049975025.1. Taxonomy (GTDB): domain Bacteria; phylum Chloroflexota; class Anaerolineae; order B4-G1; family SLSP01; genus PWVB01. Next base: position 1,464 of record JBNGDU010000312.1, on the reverse strand, counting down.
TCTATATAACACGTCTACGCAGCATGAGTTGCGCCGACATCCGAAGACGAGGGGTTTACGGGCGCCCTTCTCTCGCGATGACAGCAGAGCTTGGGTCACGTCAAGCTTAGCTCGCCCCAAAATGGCAAACGTCCATGAAATGCGCCGGCTAGCGTCGTTGGCTATCTTGGGCTATGATAGGGGTGTAGAGTTCGCCGTTGGCCTTTGGTCGGCGGTTTGTGATCCGGCTGCATCGGTGGCGGGCTACCCTTCAACTCCCGTCACGGTTGAGAGGCAGCTTCTGTGTGCTGCTCTTGTACTGCGTTGTGCGGTTTACGGAGGCGTATTGTCATGGATCGAGCGTCAGGTATTGACGTGTCTCGCTGGCAGGGGGAGATCGACTGGTCGCAAGTAGCGGCGGAAGGTCACCGATTTGCCTTCATCCGATCCACAATTGGCGACGATTACGTTGACCCCCGTTTTCACTTCAACTGGGGTGAAGCCCGGGCTGCCGGCTTGCTTGTCTCCGCCTACCACGTTGTCACCCCCGATCGACCTGCACAGTCACAGATCGATTATTTCTTTGACGTGCTCAATGACCGAACGGCTGACCTTCCTCTCGTCGTGGATGTGGAGCGAGATGATGGCGTCAGTCGGGAGGAGATCTCGGCCTGTGTGCAGTTGTGTCTAGAGGAAGTTGAGGCGCGGGATGGCCGCAAGCCGATTCTTTACACAGCTCGGTGGTTCTGGGATCGATACTTGCTTCCCTCTGTGAGGTGGCGGGACTACCAACTCTGGATCGCCAGCTACACGACGGAGCCCCTGCTGCCTCGGGACTGGGAGGCGTGGCTGTTCTGGCAGTATTCAGAGAGCGGCAGAGTTCCCGGCGTCGCGAGCAGGGCGACGGACCTGAATTGGTTCGCCGGAAGTCACGAGGACCTCCTCGCCTACGTCAGCCGGGATGAGGAGGAGGCGGCGGCGCCGGAAGCTGGTCATTGGCGTCTCAAGGTGATCATTCCGAAGCTGAACATCCGTAGCGGCCCGGGCAGGGACTACGAAGACCTTGGCGACCTGCGCGACGGGGATTGCCTGGATGTCCTGGCGCTGTCGGGGGACGATGTCTGGGTTGAGTTCGAGGTCGGTAAGTGGGCTGCTTTTTCGTTGAAGGGGGAGACTTATATGAAGCTGGTGTGGCAACCGGATGAGGAAGCCTAGCACCTGCCGTTCGCTTGGCAGAACGCGCCTACTGACAACCCTAAAGGTGCGGCGGTGATGTCTCACAGAGATCGTTCGTGCTGCGATGGTTCTTTCATGACCCGCACCTTTAGGGTTGGGCGTGACGCGATGCGGAAATCTGATCCGGACCCCTCCGAAAGGGAGTGCGTCACTTCTTGGCAGAACGCGCCTACTGACAACCCTAAAGGTGCGGTGGTGATGTCTCACAGAGATCGTTCGTGCTGCGATGGTTCTTTCATGATCCGCACC
>JBNGDU010000311.1:0-8964 GCA_049975025.1 Anaerolineae bacterium | reverse complement strand
GTCGTAGGCAGCGCCACCTGCACCGGCTCGTGATCGTCGCTCTCCAGCGCCTTGAGCAACAACGCGACGCCCCGCTGCCCCGATTCGAAGAGCAGCTGGCGCACCGTCGTCAGCCCCATGATCTCGGCGAGCTCGATGTCGTCGTAGCCGACCACTGAGAGCCCGCCGGGCACGTCCAGGTCCAGCTCCGCGGCTGCTTGCAGCACGCCCACGGCCTGGGTGTCACTGGCGGCCACGATGGCCGTCGGGGGCGTGGGCTGTGCCAGCATCTCGCGCGCCTGGCGCCAGGCCTCAATGCGACCGTGCTCGTCCTCCACGTAGTAGCCGGGCCGGGGCGCGATCCCGGCCTCCGTCAGCGCCTGCTCGTACCCGATGTGACGGTCGCGGCTCGACGTGAAATGGAACGGGTTGTCGACGCGATCGCCGACAAACCCGATGCGCTCGTGCCCCAGCGCCAGCAGATGCTCCGTCGCGCGCCGTCCGCCCGCCACGTCGTCCACGTAGATCTGACTATACATCGTGAGATCCGGCCGGTGGACGTCGATGAAGGTGAAGGGCACCTCTGCCTCCTTGAGCCGTTCCGCCTCCTCATCCGTGGGCGTGAGCGAGATAACCAGCGCTCCGTCGGCCTCGTCGTGGCGCGGCAGCATCTCGAAGCAGCTCTCCCGCTGCTCGGGCGTCGCCACGTTGTGGATCACCAGGTCATAGTCGCTTTCGGAGAGCGCGTTGACCACGCCGTTCAGCCGCTCGCTGACCGATGGCCGGGTGAAAAAGGGTACGAAGACCTTGATCGTCAGGGTCTTGCCCGTCGAGAGACGACGCGCGCCAAGATGCGGGCGGTAGCCGAGCTCCTCAACCACCTGCATGATGCGCTCCTGGGTCTCGGGTTTGACGAGGGGACTATTGTTGATGGCGCGGGAGACCGTGCCGGGCGAGACCCCGGCCGCCTTGGCGACGTCCCGGATGGTCACGCCTCTCTTGGCCACTGCCTGCCTCCCACCTATTGCCTTACATCTACGGAATGCAACCGGTTTAATTAAACCGATTTCATTATACACCAGACCGCCTGGGTCTGTCAAGACCCAATTTGGCATATCATGGCGGCCCACGTCGTCATCTTCGCGCGGAAGCTTCGTTTTATCATCATTTTTGAGTATGCCTTTAACACATTCCTAGTGTACCCGCTAGGGCAGGCCCTGAAGATTGAGTTGAGGTTGGGGTGCGTTGGAATTGGGTTGCAACCGGTTGTAATAGGTTGACCGTCCGGTAGCAAGCTGAAGACGGCAAGCGCTCGGCGAGCGGAGCATTCCCGAACTTGCGTAAGGTACCGAAGCGCTTCGACGCCTCTCGGATAGGTGGCCTGCGTCCGAACGGAACTCTGAGTAAGCTGGCTACGAACGAGGGCTTTCGCAAAACTTGGTTCTACGCTAAGCTAGAGTTTGCTACGTGAAAAGAATCAGTGATCAGGCTTCTTTCGGATTGCTTTAGCACCCTTGGCTGAGGAAAGCCTCGGACAGGGTTTCGTGGGCCGCTTGTTTCCCGTTGTCCGGCAAGAAAGATGTATAAGAAGGGGAATGGACATGTCAACGCACAAACTTAACTTCGTGTTCATCATGGTCGACGACCTGGGCTGGGCGGACCTGAGCTGCTACGGCAGTGATCTGCACGAAACGCCCAACATAGACAAGTTCGCCGGCGAGAGTATGATGTTCACCGATGCCTATGCGGCTTCCCCGGTCTGCACCCCGACGCGGGCTTCGTTTATGACGGGCAAGTATCCAGCAAGACTAAACATGACCATCTGGTCCGAGGCGGCAAGGGACCCGCCGATGAACAGGAGGCTCATTCCCCCGGAGACGCTCCCCGATCTTCCGCTTTCGGAGGTGACCTTTGCCGACGTGCTGAACGCCGAGTATTTCATGGCCCACGTGGGCAAGTGACACCTGGGAGACGCCTCGCACTACCCGGAGGCTCAGGGCTTTGATATCAACATCGGGGGGACGCACTGGGGGTGCCCCGTTTCCTACTTCTACCCGTACAAGGGGCTTTTCGCGAACAGGGAATTCCGATACATCCCTGATCTTGAATCGGGGAACGAGGACGAGGACGCATACCTGACGGACCGCCTGACCGACGAAGCTCTGAAGATGATGGAAGCGGTGAAGGATAAGCCTTTCTTCCTCAACTTGTCCTTCCACACGGTCCACACACCGATCGAGGGCAAGGCGAAGGTGGTCGACTATTTCCGCAACAAGGTGAAGCCGGAGATGCATCATCAGAACGTTGAATATGCCGCGATGGTCGCCATTCTCGATCAGAATGTCGGCCGCGTCTTGGACAAGATCGAAGACCTCGGCATCGCAGATCACACCGTGGTCTTCCTCTTCTCCGACAACGGCGGCTATATTGGGGAGTACAACGGGAAGTTCGTCACCAACAACTATCCGGTACGTTCCGGGAAGGGATCGCTGTATGAGGGGGGCATCCGCGAACCTCTCATCATACGTTGGCCCGGGGTCACCCAACCTGGCAGCGTCTCCGATGAGTTGGTCATCTCGAACGATTTCCTTCCCACCATCCTCGAGATGGCGGGCTTTCAAGACGCGATGCCCGAAGGCGTGGATGGGTGCAGTCTTGTCCCACTGCTCCGGGATCCCAGCGCAGAGCTGAATCGCGATACGCTCTACTTCCACTATCCTCACTACTATCACACGACCTCACCGGTGAGCGCGGTTCGGCGAGGGGATTGGAAACTGCTCGAGTATTTTGAGGATAATCGATTGGAGCTGTACAATCTGAGGGAAGACCTTGGCGAGCAGAACAATCTCGTAGGAGAGGCGCCTGACCTGGCTTCTGAGCTGCAGAAGTCGCTGCAGGCTTGGCGCCTGGACGTGGACGCGCAGATGCCTACCACCAATCCAGATTACGAGGACGGCGAAGAGGAGGATCCAGACCCTTCCGACTCGCTGAACATCTTCGCGTAGCCGACTTGAACCGGGACTCAAGGAGATCCCGCCTCAGCGCACCAACGCCCTTATGCGCTACCCACGCGTCAGCAACTGAGTCCATCGTAAGCACGGAAACCTGGAAAGCTGAGGGCCTCCAGAGGCCCTCCTAGACACATAGAGGACCCAAGGGAAGTGAACACCATGGCAGAGAAGCCTAACATTCTATTCTTTATGTCCGACGAACATGACGCCGCAGTGACCGGGTGTTACGATGACCCCATCGTTCATACGCCAAACTTGGATGCGTTGGCGGCACAAGGGGTGACGTTCGATGACGCTTACACTACGTCACCTCTCTGTGTACCGGCCCGTCTCAGCTTCACGGCCGGCAAGTACATCAGTCGCATCGGCGCGTGGAGCAATAACTGCTGGTTACCGTCGGCCGACTATCCGTCGCTGCCGCGCATACTCAACGCCGCCGGATATGAGTCTTACCTCTGCGGGAAGATGCACTACGACCGGACGCGGCGCTATGGGTTCACCGACCTGCTTCCCGGGTTGCCGGGGAGAAATGACTCCCACAAGACGGGACATGGCGGACGACGCGATCCCGAAGAGACGTCCCTGGGTCGCGAGAGCTGGGAGAGGCGCACGGCTCAGTTTCACGTGGGTGAGCACTCCATCATCCTGGATGGCGACCGCGAGGTCACTCAGGTCGCCTGCGAATTCCTGCGAGATCGCCGGGCCGATGAGGGGCCGTTCTTCCTGACGGTGGGCCACCTGGCGCCGCATTTCCCGCTCATCGTGCCCAAGAGATACTACGAGATGTACGAGGGCCGAGTGCCGATGCCGAACGTCCCGGAAGGCGTCCTGGAGAGCTTGCCCACCAACTACAAGCAGCTCAACCGCGGCTTTGGGGTTGATCACGATGCCCAGGAGATCATCCGCACGGGCCGTGAGCTCTACTGGGCACTGGTGACCTGGCTTGATGAGGAGATCGGCAAGGTGCTGACCGCGCTCGAGCGTTCGGCGGTCGCCGAGAACACGGTCGTGATCTACACGAGCGACCATGGCGAGAACAAGGGCGACCACGGGATGTGGTGGAAGAACAACATGTTCGAGCACGCCGCGCGCGTTCCGATGATCGTCCGCTGGCCTCGTCGTTGGCCCGGCGGACAACGGCGTGCCGGCGCGTGCTCACTCGTCGACCTGACGCAGACCATCGCGGAGCTGGGCGGCGCTGACGTCCCTGGTGATTGGGACGGCGATTCGATGGTGTCCCGGCTGGACGATGCCTCCTCGGCCGGGAAGGACGTGGCGGTCAGTGAATACTACGCCCACAACATCGCCTCCGGGTTCGCAATGCTGCGACGCGGAGCGTACAAGTACGTCTATCACACGCGTATGGACGAGAATCACGGCCCCGAGCGGGAGCTATACGACCTGAGCGAGGACCCGGCGGAGTTCGAGAACCTGGCAGATCGACCTGAGCATAGGGCTCGTGTGGCGAGCATGCACGCAGCGTTGGTTGAGGAGCTGGGCCGCGAACCCGATGAGATCGAGCAGATCTGCCGGGCGGACTATGCCGCGGGATATGGGCGCGAATCCGGTCGGAGGTAAACACTCGGGGGATAGCGCGCGAGTTTCCTCTGACCGCTGTGGTCCTGACGTATGTGGGTGCCGTGAGCACAATGGTTGGCAATCACCGGGCAGCTAAGAAGGAGACTTCCTATGAGCGACACTAAGACCGTCGTCCACATGATCGGCCAGGCTCACCTGGACCCCGTCTGGCTCTGGCGATGGACCGAAGGGCGTGCCGAAGCCCTGGCCACCAGTCAATCCGCCGTGGACCGCCTGGAGGAGTATCCCGATTTCCAGTTCGTCCGCGGCGAAGCGCAGATCTACCAATGGATCGAGCGGGAGAATCCCAAGCTCTTCGCCAAGATCCTCGACCTGATCGATCAGGGGCGCTGGCACGTTGTGAACGGCATGATTATCCAGCCTGACATGAATCTGCCACAGGGCGAGTCGTTCGTGCGCCATTTCCTTCTGGCCAAGAACTACATGCGCGATCATCTGGGCGTTGAGCCACGCGTGGCGTACTGTGTGGACAGCTTTGGCCACGCCGGCACGCTGCCTCAGATCCTCAAGAAGAGCGGCTTCGATGCCTATGTCTTTATGCGCCCCGGTCCGCACGAGAAGGCGCTGCCCAGCGAGGTCTTCTGGTGGGAGGCGCCCGACGGCAGTCGCGTCTTGGCGCACCGCATTAGCGCTACCTACAGCTCGCGCAGCGAGGATTACGCACAGTACGTCGACCTCGCGGTAGAGGCCAAGCCGAAAGCGCTTTACCACACGATGTGTTTCTTCGGCGTGGGTAACCACGGAGGTGGACCCACCAAAGCGCAGATCGAGAACATACAGGCCATCGCTCGTGCTCGCCAGGACGATCTGGAGATTCGGTTCAGCCATCCAGATGCCTACTTTTCCGCCGTTCTGCCCGAGGCCGGGGATCTGCCGACCGTCGACGAGGAACTCTACTATCACGCGGTCGGTTGTTACTCCGCCAACAGCACCCTGAAGCGCGACCACCGCCAGGCCGAGTGTGCGCTCCTCGTCGCTGAGCGCATGGCTGCTTTGGCCGAGTTGTGGGCCGGTCAACAGGCGCCCATGGACCGCCTCCGCGCGCTGTGGCACGATCTCTGCTTCAACCAGTTCCACGACATTCTGGGGGGCTGCTCCATCAAGGAAGGTGAGGATGAGGCCATCAAGGCGTTTGGACGCGTTATCCTCGGCGCACGGGAGATCGCCGATGACGCCGGTCGCGCTATCGCCGCCCGCATCGACACGCAAGGGCCCGGCGGCACCGTGGTGCTCTTCAATCCCCACGCCTATGCCTGGCGACAGTGTGTGGAATACGAACCGTGGACCGATCGGCAGTCCTGGGACGCGGGCGGATGGGGTCTGATGGACGAGCAGAACCAGCCGGTTGCTCATCAGTTGATCGAGGAGCGCGCGGCAGCCGGGACCATCAACCGCCTCGTTTTCCAAGCGGAGCTGCCGCCACTGGGCTATAAGGTCTATCGGTTCGCGCCGGACAGCCCCCGAATGGACATCGATACGCGTGTCCGGATCACACCTACCTCCCTGGAAAACGAATGGCTGGCCCTACGGCTGGATCCAGACTCCGGCACCATCGTCTCCTGTGTCGATAAGGCGAGCGGTCTGCAGCTGACCGGTCCAGGCGGCTGGAATGTCGCCCAGGTCTTGGAGGACACATCCGATACCTGGTCCCACGGCATTCAGCGCTTTGACCAGATCATAGGCCACTTCGGCGATGCCCGAATCACGGTCTGTGACGAGGGACCACTGCAGGCCTCGTTACTGATCGAGCGCACCTATGAAGGCAGCACCTGGCAGCAGCAGCTCGTTCTCCGCGCGGGGGAGCGCGCGTTGCTGCTTCGAAACTGGCTCACCTGGCAGGGCAAGTGGCGCATGCTGAAGCTGGCTTTCGACGTCGCCACGGGCGAGCCCCAAGCCACGCACGATGTGCCCTTCGGCTGGTGTCACCGCCCCTGTGACGGCACCGAGCGGGCCACCCAGATGTGGATGGACGTCACCGGCCCCTCCTATGCTGATAAGGGTCGATTGGCGGGCCTTGCCGTTATCGACGATGGGAAATACGGATGTGACGTCACCGGCAGCACGATGCGCCTGACCGTCCTGAGGTCGCCTCCCTACGCCTTCCACATACCGCATCAGCCGGGTTCTAAGAAGCGGTACGATTGGATCGATCAGGGGCTACAGGAATTCAGCGTGGCGCTGGTTCCTCACGTAGGAGATTGGCGTGACGCGGATATCGTGCAGCGGGCCCGTTCCCTGAATCTGCCCGCGGTCCCTATCACGATGTACAGCCATCCCGGCGCGCGTCCGGCAACCGCCTCTTTGAGCGCCCTGTCGTCGCGGGAGATGATGTTGACGGCGTTGAAGCCCGCCGAGGATGGCGAGGGCTATATCGTGCGCATCGCCGACCGTCACGGTCGGGGCGGAGAGGGAGAACTGCACTGGCTGGACCAGACCTTCTCGGTCTCCGTAGCTCCCTTCGAGGTGATCACCCTGCGGCTCTCCCAGAAAGACGGTCAGTGGGAGGCCCACCGCTGTGACATGATCGAGCGTGCTGCATAGCGGCGGCACGGAACCCCGCGCGGGGGACGCTCCGGGAAAAGCGTGTAGACTTCCAGATCCACGCTCAGCCTAAGATTGTGGCGTGAGCACACCGGACATACGGCGTCGACCGTGGTCGCCGGTGTGTCACGCCGGTAGATAAACTTGCCGGAGGCCGGGCCCTGACCGCCGGGGTCACATCTTGGGCGGCTTGAACTCCAACTGCCCTTCCTCGAACTCGGTCGACTCGGTGTCCAGCGGCACCATCTGCAGCCAGCTGTTGCCTGGCTTGAGCGGGAGGCGGTAGTCCTCGCCGTAGTAGAAGGTGAGCATATGATCGCGCGCCTCGCGCTTCCAGTAGCCGCTGTACATCTGGCCGTCGCGGAAGACCAGCACCGGCCCTTGGCCCCACGCCTGGATCTCGATCGACATGTGGCCGCCGCCCCAGGTGTCCTCCAGGATGTCCGTGTACTCGTGGTTCGCGTAGACGATGATCACGTTCGCCGCGGAGATCTGGTCGCCCGTCAGCGCATCGGTGTGCTTCCGTCCGGCGGTGGCGCGCAGCCAGACGCCGTTCTCCTGGTCGTAGGTCCACTCCGCGGTGCAAGTTCCCGGCAGGTAGTTGACCTCGAAGTAGTCGACTGGCTCACCGCCCGACGGCGGCGCCTCGTGAAATGCCAGCAGGCTGGGGAACTTAGGCCGCTCGTTGATCTCGCGCTCGTCAGCCAGCTCCCGCAGCACCGCGGGATCAGTGAAGAGGGTGTGCTCGAAGGCCTTGCCCGCCTGCGGGATGCGGTAGAAGTAGGGTTGGCCCACGCCGAAGTCCGGCGCGGCGATGTGCTCGGGGAAGAGGTCCGAGTGGCGGATGCGCTCCTTGACCCCGGCGCTGGAGCCTGAGTAGCCGAAGAGCGCGTGATACATCGCCGGGACCTCCAGGTCGATGAGGCGCCCGCTCCGCACCGAGCCGACCTTCTCCGGCTCGTTGGCGTAGAAGACCGTGGTGAACCGCGTGATCCCGCCCTCGGCGAAGTGCTCAAAGACGAGGTCCGCCGCGCCCAGTCCCGACTGGGGTCGGACCTCCGGCGAGTTCGAGACCTTGATCGCGATGGGGATCCGGTCCAGGAGCTCTGCGCTCTCGACCTTGAGCCCCGTCAGCGGGTTGACGTCGGGCGGGAAGGGCGTGACCTCGACCGCCTCCGGCGTGTCCGTCGGTTCCGGTGTATCCGTCGGATCCGGGGTCGGCGTCGCCGTCGGGGTCTCCGGCGTGTCCGTGTCCGTCGGGATGGGGGTCCGCGTCGCCGTCGGCGTGGCCATGGGCGTGGGCTGGGAGCAGCCTATGGCGGTCATGGCGACCGCTGCCGCAAGGGTGATGATCCGTGCAAAGAAACGCTTGCGCATGGTTTCCTCCGTGAAGGGATAATGACCTGCTATGGTTGATGATTATAGCTGGGAAACGGGAAACTTGTAAACGATCCACAGATCAATCCGCAGATTCCGCAGATTACACAGATTGCATCCACAGATTTCACAGATTACATCCACAGGTCTCACAGATTACACAGATTGCATCCACAGATTTCACAGATTACACAGATTACATCCACAGGTCTCACAGATTACACAGATTGCAGAGATCACATATGACGCAGATCACACAGATGAAAAACGAGTAACAAGTAAACGGCACTTTCTCGCCCCACCAAACTTTCATGGTTAGTCGTTCTTCTGTCACCAATCTCAGGTCTGTGTAACGTATACCATCTGTGTAATCTGTGAAATCTGTGGATTGTTACTCGTGGTCTAGCCACCTGACAGTTTCATGAAAAAGGGTTGACCGACAGATTCACTCCGGGTA
>JBNGDU010000310.1:0-8979 GCA_049975025.1 Anaerolineae bacterium | reverse complement strand
ACCTACGCCGATATCCTGCAGGTGGGGGCGCGAAGCATGCAGAACTACGCGCTGCTGCACGCCGTTGGGGAATCACAACGTCCTGTCTTGCTCAAACGCGGGATGATGTCGACGATCGAGGAGCTCTTGATGTCTGCAGAATACATTCTGTCACACGGTAACCATCGGGTTATCCTCTGTGAGCGAGGTATCCGGACCTTCGAGAAATACACTCGGAATACAGTGGACATCAGCGCAGTGCCCTTGCTCAAACAACTGAGCCATCTGCCGGTGGTTGTCGATCCCAGCCATGGCACTGGGCACTGGGAGTTGGTCGCGCCTGTGGCACGCGCAGCTGTCGCCGCCGGCGCTGATGGCTTGATTATCGAAGTTCATCCTAATCCTGAGGAGGCGTTTTCTGACGGGGCGCAATCGCTAAAGATAGATCGGTTTACCGACCTAGTGGCGACCCTGCGCCCGATCGCAGAAGCGATAGGCCGAACGCTTTGATGGAATCTCATAAGGAAGGCACATGAAGGCACTCTCGGAATCGCGTGTCACGATTGTGGGTCTGGGGTTGATGGGTGGATCGCTCGCCGGCGCGCTCCATGGCCGTTGTAAAGCGGTGGTTGGGGTTGATCGCGACCCCGAGGCTCTGGCTGCAGCTTTGCACCGAGAGTTCGTGGATTGGACGACGACGGATATCGTCAAGGGGGTCCAAGAAGCAGATATCGTGGTTCTTGCTACGCCTGTGCGCACCATTCTTCGGATTCTTCCGGAGATTGGACCGCTGTTGGCGAAAGATTGCTTGTTGATGGATCTTGGCAGCACGAAGGCGAAGATCCTCGAGGCGATGAGGGAACTGCCGGCACACGTGCAGCCTCTAGGAGGTCATCCAATGTGCGGGAAGGAGAAGTCCGGCATTGCTGTTGCGGAAGCGGGCCTTTTTGAGGGGCGAACCTTCATCCTATCACCGCTGGCTCGCACGTCAGATGATGCTCTGGAGATGGGCAAGGCATTGGCTAGGTGCGTGGGAGCGACCCCATTGGTTGTGGAGGGAACACGTCAGGACTTTCTGGTGGGCACGATGAGCCATCTGCCCTATCTGCTGGCGTGCGCTTTGGTCAGTACTGCGGACGCTACGACCTCCTCCGATCCTCTCGCCTGGAAGATTGTGGCAGGAGGCTACCGCGACACGTCCCGGGTTGCCGGTAGTGACGTGACCATGATGTTGGATATACTTATGACTAATCGGGAAGAGGTTGTGAGGGCCGCCCGTCTGTGCGCGACAAAGTTGGAACGCCTAACGCAGTTGATTGAAGTGGGAGACGAAGAGCAATTGCGAGAGCTTCTGGCGTACATTCGTGAGACGAGAAAGGAGATGTTCCCATGAGTTGGCTTGTGGTCCAAGGGCAATCGGGGTCGGGATCCGGTCTCCGTGGATGCGTGGGCGTTCCCGGCGACAAATCTATCTCGCATCGAGCGTTGATGTTGGGCGCACTGGCCGACGGCACCAGCCGAGTGGAGGATTTCTTGCCATCAGGCGATTGTCTGGCGACGTTGGATTGCCTGCGCCAGTTGGGGATCCGAGTGGGCCATCCCAATTCGGGGGCGTCAACCACGCTGTTGGTCCATGGGCAAGGACTACGAGGATTGAGGCCTTCTCAAGAGGACCTGAGCTGTCAGCGTTCGGGGACGACGATGCGGCTTATGGCAGGCATTTTGGCTGGGCAGGCCTTTGACAGCACCCTAACTGGGGAGGCGCAGTTGCTCCGACGCCCCATGCGTAGGATCACCGCTCCGCTGCGAGAGATGGGAGCAGCGATCGAAGACGTCGATGGGCACGGCCCCTTGCGCATTCGTGGACGCCAGCAACTCCACGGAGCCGAGCACCGATTGAGGGTGGCCAGCGCTCAGGTGAAGAGTGCCATTCTATTGGCAGGTCTTTACGCCGATGGCCCGGTGATCGTTCATCAGCCCGGACCCGCCCGTGACCACACGGAGCGCATGCTGGCGGCCCAGATCGAGTCGATGTCGGATGACACGCTGACCTACGATGAAGAGGTGATCCTCCTTGATCCCGAGGGGATTGAGCGTCTGAGACCGGTGGATCGCATCGTGCCCGGCGATTTCTCCTCGGCCGCGTTTCTGCTGACGACCGGACTGCTCGCCCCTTCGTCGGAGATCACGCTCTTAGGCGTTGGCGTGAATCCGACGCGCATCGGTCTCCTGGAGGTCTTCACCGCTATGGGCGCGGATCTGACCGTGGAGAACCGGCGGGATCAAGGTGGGGAACCGGTAGCCGATGTCACTGTGAAAACCTCGTTTCTTGGCGGGACGGAGGTCAAAGGTGGCACCGTGGTGCGCATGATCGATGAGTTTCCCATTTTGGCTGTGGCGGCTACACAGGCGGAGGGTAGTACTGTAGTTCGCGAGGCCGAGGAGTTGCGGGTGAAGGAGACAGATCGTATCGAGATGGTGGCTGTTGAGTTACGCAAACTAGGTGCTCGCATCGAGACGCAGCCGGATGGATTTGTGGTGGAAGGACCGGTCGGCCTGGAGGGCGCGGAGGTGGACAGCCATGGTGATCATCGCCTGGGCATGGCTCTGGCTGTTGCCGGCTTGATCGCCCGGGGGGAGACAAGGGTTCAGGGAGCGACGTGCATCGCTGACTCGTTCCCGGATTTCGTCGAAACTATGGACTTGCTAGGCGCTGATATCCGCTATGGTCTGTAGCGACGAGGACGGGAACGCAATGGATAGCGTGGAGTTCGGTTGGGAGGGCAGATTGCGTTGTGACATCGATGCTCGCACGAAACTGGTAGGCGTGATGGGCTGGCCGGTGGAGCATAGTCTCTCCCCGGCGATGCATAACGCGGCGCTGAGGATGTTGAGTATTAACTGGCGCTACGTCGCGCTGCCGGTGCCCCCGGCGTGGATATCCGAGGCTGTTCACGGGGTGACCGCCCTTGGATTTCGGGGAGTGAATGTCACAGTTCCCCACAAACGCAGCGTGTTGCCCTTGTTAGACTACGTCGCCCCTGATGCCGAGGCACTTGGGGCTGCGAACACCCTGGTGATCGATCGAGATGCCGATGGTGTGAGTTTGACCGGGCACAATACTGACGTCGACGGCTTCTTGGGGTCCCTTCGCGATGGTGGCTTTGAGCCTGCTGAGGGGGGCAAGGCCGTCGTCGTCGGGGCCGGCGGCGCTGCACGCGCCGTCGTCTACGGTTTGCTAAAGGGCGGACTTGACGAGGTCATCGTGCTGAATCGAACACCGGCGCGGGTTCGGGCTCTCGCTGAGGATTTGCAGGCCGCCGTAGCCGAGGAGCAGGAGCTGCATACGGCAGTCCTGAGTGAGGAGACCTTGATTGACGGTGCGCGCGCAGCGGATCTGTTGGTCAACGCGACGACGCTCGGTATGTGGCCGGCAGTACAGGGTTCGGTTTGGCCTGAGGATGTGCCGGTACCGGCACATCTGGTCGTCTACGACTTAGTCTACAATCCTTTGGAGACCCAGTTGCTTCGTCAGGCCCGCGCGGCGGGCGCGCACGGTATTGACGGCCTTGGTATGCTGGCTCGCCAGGGAGCGCTAGCGCTGTCCTATTGGCTCGATACACCGATCGACGTGGAATCCGTTGGGGCGTTGATGCGTCAGGTGTGTCTGGATCGCTTGCGCGAATCGCGTCTTGGTTCCAACGAACCGCAAATGGTAGAATGAGGAAATTGAAAGACCCGATGGTTGGTATGAAGGATAGGAGAAGGAGGAGATATGACAACTGAAAGCGTCTTCGATGAATTTCAATGGCGAGGTCTCATCTATGATTTCACCGAGGGGCTTCCCGAGTTGCTGAAGAGGGAGAAGATCACGGTCTACATCGGTTTTGATCCTACGTCCGACAGCCTTCAGGTCGGCAACCTCTTGGCATTGATGGGCCTCGCCAGGATGCAACGATTCGGACATACCCCAATCGCCGTCGCTGGAGGTGGAACCGGCATGATCGGCGATCCCAGCGGCAAAACCTCAGAGCGCCAGCTTCTGAATCCTGAGGAGGTCGAGGCTAACGTCAAAGCCATTCGCGGTCAACTGGAGCGCTTTCTGGACTTCGATGCTTCGAGCAACGCTGCCAGGATCGTGAATAACGCGGATTGGTTGCTCTCTATCTCCCTGATGGAGTTCCTACGAGACGTTGGTAAGCATTTCACCGTCAACTACATGACGGCCAAGGACTCTGTCAGGACGCGTCTATCTCGCGAGGAGGGCATCTCCTACACCGAGTTCAGCTACATGCTGCTGCAAGCCTACGATTTTCTCCAGCTCTTCGACCGCTATAACTGTGTCGCTCAGGCTGGGGGGAGTGACCAGTGGGGCAATATCACCGCCGGGGTCGAGCTTATACGGCGCAAGCGCGGCGAGCGCGCCTATGGGCTGGTCTACCCGCTCGTGACGGGGCCGGATGGGAACAAACTGGGCAAGACCGAGCGGGGAACCATTTGGTTGGACCCCGCGAAGACCTCGCCCTATCGCTACTACCAATTTTGGCTGAATCAGGGGGACGCCGAAGTCATTGACTACCTGAGGTTCTTCACCTGGCTGGACCGCGAAGAGATCGCGGAGCTTGAGCTGGCGGTTGCGGAGCATCCCGAGCGGCGGGAGGCCCAACGCACGCTGGCGCAGGAGATGACGCGCGTCACCCACGGTGAGATGGCGTTGGCTAAGGCGGAGCAGGCCGCGCAGGTCCTGTTTGGTGGGGAGCTCGTGGGTTTAGATGCCGGTGATATTCAGGACGTGTTCTCGGATGTCCCCTCCAACGACATTCCTCGCTCCCGCTTCGAGGGGGAGGGCGTCGCCCTGGTGGATATACTGGACGAGACAGGGATGACGCGTTCAAAAGGCGAGGCGCGACGTTTGTTGAAGAGCGGCGGCATCTACGTGAACAATGTCAGAGCCGAAGGTAGCGCTCAGACGCTTACCATCGAGGAGGCGATTGGGGGCCAGTTCATCGTGCTCCGCAGAGGCAAGAAGCGCTATCACCTACTCCGCCTGGTAGATTAGTCCCAGAATCGTCAGGAGGCGCGTTATGGAGATTCTCGGAGGCCCGCTCTTTGCTGTGGCCGCGGCCGGAGAGTCGCACGGACCGGGATATACCACCATCATCTTTGGTTGCCCCCCTGGGCTGCACCTCTCACGGCAGGCAATCCAAAGGTACTTGGATCGCCGGCGCCCGGGCAGTTCACCCTACGGAACGTCCCGGAAGGAGGCGGATCGCGTCCTGCTTCTGTCGGGTCTCTACAGTGAGGACCTGTCAACGTTGCTCGCCGGTCCGGAGGTGAGCACGCGATTCGCCGGTGAGACCTGTGAGACGATCACGTACGAGACGGGTAGGACGACGGGCGAGCCGATTGCGGCGGTGGTCTTGTCGGCGTCCAAGCGCTCTCGAGACTACGCTCAGATATCCGGACCGCAAGGTGAGGTCCGCCCCGGGCATACTGACTTGGTGAAGTACCATCAGTCCAGCGGCTTCTCGGATCCGCGGGGTGGCGGACGGTCCAGCTACCGGGCTACCATCTCCGATGTGGTTGGCGGGGCTGTGGCCCGGATCTTTCTGGAGGAGCATTTCCAAACGGTATTTCTGTCCTCGATTTGTCAGGTGGGGCCACTGAAGAGCTCTCAGCGTCTGGCGGATCGGATCGAAGAGCTGGTCTTGCAGCATACGCAGTCTGAGCCCGTGCCTCTGGATGAAGTTCGACTTCTCGAGGATAGATTGGCAAAGGCTCCCATACCGACGCTCGACGCGGCGTTTGCGGAGGAAGCTGCGGCGTTGATACGAAAGGTCCAGGAGGACGGCGACTCTGTGGGGTCTATGGTCGAGGTGGTCGCAGTCAACGTTCCGCCACTCGTCGGTGAGCCGCTTTACCAAAGCCTGAAACTCAGGCTGATGGGTGCTCTCGGCGGCTTGAACGCCGCTCGATCGTGCGAGGTGGGGGCCGGGAAGCAGGTCGTTCAACGGCGGGGCAGCGAAAACAACGATCCCATTCGCAGGTCGGGGTATCAAGGCAATCACCACGGTGGTATGCTGGGGGGTATCACCACGGGTATGCCGTTGGTCTGCCGCGTGGGCTTCAAGCCGACCTCATCCATTCTCAAGCCCCAAAGGTCAGTCCGCAAGAACCTCGAAGAGATCGACTTCGTCCTGCGCAAGGGACGCCACGACCCCTGCGTAGGCGTACGCGCCGGTATTACCCTGGAGTCTCGTATGGCGATTGAGCTGATGAACGCTGTGCTGATGCACGAGACCCGTTCGCTGGACACGGATCATTTCGAGCTTTTCTAGGAGGTGGCGATCTTGTCCGTCGGCGTACCGCTTGGACGTCTGCAGGAAGGGGTTCCGCTTTGGGCTGTAAGTGGGGCATGGGTATGAGGACTCTCGTGTTAACGGGCTTCATGGGGACCGGCAAGACGACCTTAGGGCGTGCCGTTGCAGATCGGCTGGGGCGATCATTCGTCGACATGGATGACCTCATCGAAGCCAGAGCGGGCAAGTCGATCGCGCGCATCTTCGAGGAGGATGGCGAGTCGAGTTTCCGGGATCTAGAATCGCAGTTGTGCCGGGAGCTTGCCGAGCAGGATGGCCTGGTTGTCGCTACAGGCGGAGGCGCCTTGGTCGACCCGGTCAATCGCGCTGTGATGTCGCGGAAGGCGGTGGTTGTCTGCCTGCAAGCCGAGGTGGACGAGATCCTAAGACGTGTGGGCGATGGGGAGGAACGGCCCCTGCTGCGGAACGCGAACCCACGCCGGGACGTCGAGCACCTCTTGGCAGCCCGGCAGCGCGCCTACGCGTCCATTCCCTGGCAGTTGCCCACCACAGATAGATCGACCGACGAACTAGTCAGCGACTTGATGCGGTTATCAACGGTGCAAAGCCTTCGTGTCTCCTATCCTGATGGACATTACGATATTCACATAGGATCGGGCATCCTTTCTTATCTGGGCGGCGCACTTCGCGCGGCTGGTGTGGGGGCCTCGAGCAGGATCGCCCTGATCTCCAACGATATCGTTGCACCCCTCTATGCGGAATCCGTGACGCAGGCGCTCAACGCTTTCGGTTTCGATACGAAGCTCTGCGTCCTTCCGGATGGTGAGGTGCATAAGACGCTGTCGACCGTACATCAACTCTACGGGCAGTTATTGAGGGCTGATTTGGATCGCAGCGGCACGGTGCTGGCTCTCGGCGGTGGGGTGACGGGCGACATCGCGGGTTTCGCTGCCGCCACCTATATGAGAGGCGTCCGTTTCGTCCAGATTCCCACGTCGCTCCTTGCCATGACCGATGCCAGCGTCGGCGCGAAGACCGGTGTGAACCTCTCGCAGGGCAAAAACCTTGTGGGCGCGTTCAAGCAGCCTGCTCTCGTCTTCATTGACCTTGATGTCTTGCGGACCCTGCCGGAAGTGGAATTGAGATCGGGGATGGCTGAGGTCATCAAGCATGCCGTCATCGCCGATGCTTCTCTCCTGGAGGATCTCGTGGCAATGGGGTCTGCCGAAGCGGCAGACATCACACCGGAGCTGCTGGCGCGCTCCATAGAGGTGAAGATCAAGGTGGTAGAGGACGATCCTTTTGAGGAGGGACGACGGGCGATACTTAATTTCGGCCATACGGTTGGGCACGCGTTGGAACGGCTCACGGACTATCGATTACGCCATGGGGAGGCGGTTGCTATCGGCATGATCGCTGCCAGCCAGGTTTCGGTCGCTTTGGGCCGGGCGTCACCTGAAGTCACTGAGCTTGTCGAGGCTGCTCTGAAAGTCGCCGGGTTGCCCGTGAAGTCCCCATCTCTTCCTGTGGAGGATGTCATCGAAGCGATGCGCTATGACAAAAAACGTAAGGCAAAAAGACTGCGCTGGGTTCTTCCAAGGGCGATCGGCGAGATGGAGATCACGACGGAGGTGCCCTTGGGTGTCGTGCGAGCGGTGTTGACCGAGATGGGAGCGCGAGGATGACCGGAGATGAGTTAGGCATCAGGGTTTTGGTCCTTCACGGCCCGAATCTCAACCTCCTGGGACGTCGTGAGCCGGAGACCTATGGCCACGTGACCCTGGCCCAGATTAACGAGCGACTTACCGCCGAGGCGAGGCGGCTCGGCGTGGGACTGCGCTTTCTGCAGTCGAACAGTGAGGGGGCGTTGATTGACGCCATCCAGGGCGCGATGGACTGGGCAGACGGCGTGCTGATCAACCCAGGGGGATACACGCACACGAGCGTGGCCCTGAGAGATGCTATTGCGGGGGCCGGCCTCCCGACGGTTGAGGTGCATCTCTCGAATATCCATGCCCGTGAGAGTTTCCGGCATAGCTCGTTAACAGCGCCGGTGTGTGTTGGCCAAATCAGCGGATTTGGGTGGCGAAGCTACCTGCTGGGTCTGGAGGCGCTAGTTCAAGTCCTCAGCGAGCAGCAGACACCGTGAGATCCCCCTGATACCACAGAAAAGGACTGCACATGGAAAAGGCCCGACGTTTGACGCGGCTTCCTCCTTACCCTTTCGCTCGATGGTCCCGCGAGGTCACCTCGGTCAAAGAGGCAGGCGTAGATATTATAAGACTGGACATCGGTAATCCTGATCTTCCGCCGCCGAAAGCGGTGGTCGAGGCGCTATGCGCCTCGGCACGGGATCCGGCACATCACGGATATGCAGGTTACAGTGGCTTGCCGGCGTTACGGCATGCGATGGCGGGCTATTACGAATGGCGTCACCAGGTCACCCTCGACCCCGACGCCCAGATCGTGCCACTGATCGGGTCTAAGGAGGGCATTGTCAACATGGCCTTGGCCTGGCTGGACCCTGGGGACGTGTCTCTGGTGCCCGATCCCGGCTATGCACCGTATACGATGGGAGCGAAGTTAGCCGGAGCGGAGGTCGTCACGTTCGTCTTGAGAGCGTCCCGTGACTTCCTTCCAGACCTGGCCGGCATTCCCGGTTCAGCGCTCAGCAGAGCGA
>JBNGDU010000309.1:0-8987 GCA_049975025.1 Anaerolineae bacterium | reverse complement strand
CTCACCCGATGTGTAGTCCTCATAGGGCGTGTTGACATCGAAGGCCTCTCGAACGCCGGGGTTGAAGGCCACGATGCTTTCGGGATTTCCGGCCTTTGCTGCCGCCCGGAATGTGTGGAAGTTGGGCGGATCCTCGTGGAGATAGAGCTTTTCCGGGTAGTAGCAGCCGTCAAACCACCATCCGACGACCTTCCGTCCCCACCGTCGGGACCACTCAGCGATCACAGCCTCCCAGTTGCGCTGGAAGGCAGATAGCCGCGCGTCGGTCTTCGTCGTGCGCAGATAGCGTCCGGGGCGCAGCTGCCATTTGCTGGCATCCCAATCCGGGGTGCAGCGAAGACCCTCCACGGCGACACGGTCGTCGGCCGGAGCGTGGCTGGGCAGGTAGACCAACAGGGGAATGCCGCGGGCCTCGAGCGCGGCCGCCAAGTCGGCGACCAGATCTCGATCGGAGCAGCGGCTGGGCCCCCGTCCTACCAGCCCATCGTAGGTCGCGTTGGGTGACAGGTAGAAGCCCGAGTTCTGGCCTAGTGTGATGAAGAAGTACCCCGCCCCGACCTCGTCAAGTTGCTGTGCTAACCCCACGACGTCGAAACCGTCCACCGTCAGGTTCCAGCTTTCGGTCGTTAAGGTGCTGGGAGACCGATCCGACGCCTGATGAGCCAGGAAGTGCATAAAGACACCCCATCGGGCATCGCGGAACCAGGTCATGTCAGGTCGATCCACAAGGTTGTCTTGGTCTAGCATGTTTTCATCTCCTAACTTGCGTTTTTTCGTCTGTCATCCTTTTTCAGAGAGCCTCACGCCAGGCCTGGCGCTTGCGGCGATGGCGGGCGCGGATCTCTTCTGATGTGAGGAAGCTCACGGCATCGATGCCCAGGTCGCGGGCCCACTCCACAGCGATATCTAGCCGCTCGAAGTCGTCGGGGTGGTGGGCATCAGCGGTGACGGTGAAGCGCGCGCCCATCTCCCGGGCCAGGCTAAAGAAACCCGCGGTCGCCGCGCGGTAGGCGGGATCCTGACCCGGTCCACCGTTGATCTCGATGGCAACTTCACGCCGGTTCGCTAACTCGATCAGCTCACCTTGGGTCGCCGAGTCGATCTCGACCATAATAGGCGCCAGGGGACGCATCGCGCTGCAGTCGAAGGGATGCGCCCACACGGCAACGCCGTCCAGCGACAACATCTCGCGGGCCAGGTCGACCATCAGCTTCGCCTTAGCGCGGGGCGTGTCGGCCTCCGGAACCGGCGCGGCGGGCAGGTGGAAATGGCTGGCGGAGCAGCTGACGTGATCGACCAGCTCCACCATCGCCGCGTCAAGACAGCCGGCGCCTGCCAGCGTATAGTCGGCTTCCACACCCATCAGCAGATCCAGCCCCAGAGCGCCGCCCTCGCTGAGCAGCGCATCCAGCACAGCCCGCTCCTCAAGGAGAACGTCGATCTGCTGTCCGTCGTAGAAGCCGCATCCAGGCACCGGCGCCGGCGTCACGTGATCGGCGAAGCCCAAGGCTGCCAGTCCCTTGGCCCGTGCTCGGGTCACCATCGCTGCCACCGTGGCCTCCGGGTGGCCACAGGGCGAGAACCGCGTGTGAACGTGGAAATCGGCGTAGAATCCGTTGCTCATCCTCATCTCCTGAGTCTATTGTGTCCTGATGGGTGATCTGGTGATCTGTCTTCTCATTATCTCCCATTATCTGCAGTGGCAATGGCGTACAACCACGTCATGGGACTGGGGTGACGGTGATGGCGTCAACTCTGACGGCGTCGGAGTCGACGCCGTCGCCGGCGGAAGTCACACGGAGACGCTCGCCGGTGAGGTGGTAGAGGCCCGCGAGCACCGTGTAGGTGCCCGGGGGCAGGTCGTCGGGGAGGGCCAGACCGTAGCGGTCGACGACCGCCTCACCGGGATCCCACGTCGTCGTGAGGGCAAACCCGTCCCGAGGCTCGGTGTCCACCTGAGTCACCAGCTCGCCCTTGGCATCGACTAGGTGGACGAAGACCTTGAAGCGCGCGTCGAGCGCCTGCTCGGCCCGCCAGAAGAGCGTGAGCGGGACGACATCGCCTGGGGTGAAGTCAGTATCCGGGAGATGGTAGCCGGTGAGCCGGATGCTGCCATCGCCGAAGACGGCATCGGTCGCGGCGCCCGCCTCGGTGACGGGCTCTCCGGTTCCGTAGAGCGCGAGGCGCACGGATGTGATCCACGTGTCCTGAGCCTTGAAGGCGAGCGCTGCCAGCGTCCGCTCGATGAGGCGCCCGGGATCCGATTCCGTGTCGCCCCAATAGAGGACGAAGAGCCGGCCCCCGGTGAGATCCTGCGCGCCCGGCGAGTGCTGCGCCAATATAGTCTGCACCCAGGTCTCAGCCTCCGCCTCGGTCGGACGGTACGGCGCGGCGTAGACCGGTAGGGAGCCCCGATAGTAGTAGGTGAAGACCTCCCACTGGTTCGGGGCGTTGAGCAGAATGGCGTCGCCGGGCCTCCCTTCAGCGCGTATACGGGCCGCGATCCCGCGGTAGTCGTCGCGCTCGAAGACCGGGTCATGGTAAAGGTGGTCCAGAGCGCGCACCTGGACCCGCAGCAGCGGAAGCAGCAGGAGAAGCGCCATCACTCGGAAGAGTCCTTGCCACCTGCCGCGCAATGAGAGGCTGCGCACCGGCAGCGCCAGGACCAAGGCCAGCGGGGGCACCGACACCATCAGGAACTTGAGGTAGGCGGGTCGGTAGATGCCCGCGACCAGGATGAGGATGGGCGGCGCCACGGTCATCCCCAGGGCGCCCCACCCGGCGAAATGAGGCCCTCTCGAGGCACCCTCCCGGAGCCCAGAGACCAGGACGACGACCGCCAGCAGCATCAGTGCGCCCGCAACTGCGAATAACCACCAGGGCGTCCGCCCCGGCAGCGTCACCCCAGCCAGGAGCGCGGTGACCATCGCCTCAAGAGCGCGGCCCGCGTCCAGGTCGGGCGGGCGCCAGCCGGTGGCTCGGAGGGCGATAGGCGCCCAGGGCAGGAAAAGCAACCCGCCCAAGACGTGGGCCGCGATCCAGCGCAGGAGCAACGTGCGCCGAGTGTGGATTGCTGAATCACCGGTCCGGCGCAGAAGCCAGTGTAGGCCGAAGACAACGTTGAGACCGAGGAGGCCGAGGACGTAAAGGTACTGGGTGTAGAGACCAGCAGCTACACACAGAGCCAGGGCGAGCGTGGGCAGGACAACCTTGCTGATACGAACAGCGCCCCCTTTGTCGCCACGGGATTCCGGGCCTCCGCCCGCCGATGTGTTACCGCTTCGAGCGAAGACAGAAGCCGAACCCACAGCAGGCGCTCGTCTCACCAGGGCGGACGCACACCATAGCGTGAGAGCGGAGACGAGTGCCAACTGGGCGTACATCCTGGCTTCCTGGCTGTAGTAGATGGCGAGAGGGTGCACGGCAGCCAGGACCGCTGCAACCAGAACGTGGGCGAACGAGGACCATGTGCCGGACCCGGACTTGCGGCGCTCTATCTGTCGCGCGACGCGAGCCGTCACGGCGACGGTGAGCACGCCGACCAGGGCGGAATAGGCGCGCAGGGCGAACTCCGACGCCCCCGCAACGGCGCGCCACAGGTGAAGGAGCAGGTAGTAGCCGGGGGGATGGATGTCGCCTGCGGCGCCCTCCAGGATGAGAGGGATCCGGCGCTCGACCAGGCGGGCCGTGTTACCCTCGTCGTTCCAGAAGGACTGAGCGCCGAGGCGGTAGAAGCGCAGGCCGGTGGCCAGCAGCAGGATGAGCAGGAGGGGCAGCTGCCGGGTCAGCCATCGCTTGGGAGATTCCGAATCTGGGGGCATAGGTGATAAACGTCAATCACTGCCGGACTTGGTCGGGGAACAGCACCTCGTATCCGGCACACGGCACCGTGGTCCGGGTAGCAGAGAGACCGCTGGCTCGCAGATGACCCTCGTCATCACAACCGCCGGACCTTCGGTATCGTGAGGAGTTTCATCTGTACGCCACAGAAGGGTTCGGCGCCTCGATGTCGAGCGCGTGCCAGATCTTGTTCTCAGGGAGGGTGCCGCGGCGCACAATCACGGGCGGATCAGGGACGCAGTCCACGATCGTGGACGGGACGCCATAGGGGGCCGGACCGCCGTCAAGGATCATCGCGATGCCCTCGTCGAAGAGGTCAGCGGCCTCCTTGGCTGTGATCGCCGGTGGGTAGCCGGAAAGGATCGCACCGGTGGTCAACAGGTACCCGCCGACGGCTTCCATCAGCGGCAGCAGCGGCGGGTAATTAGGGACGCGGACAGCGATGGGATAGGCGCGCATGATCGCGGAGATTTCCGCGGCGGGGGGCAGGATGAGCGTAAGAGGGCCGGGCCAGAAGCGGCGCGCCAGACGGAGCGCGGTGGGCGTCGTGCGCGTCAGCTTCACCATCTGATCGATCCCGCTGATGAGGAAGGGCAGCGCCGGCTCAGGCTTGCGCCGGCGCACCCGGTAGAAACGGTCGATCGTCGCCTCGTCCAGCGGGAGCGTGACGATGCCATAGATCGTATCCGTCGGCACGATAACGAGCTCGCCGGCGCGGATCAGAGCCGCGGCCTCCGCGACCGCCGCTGCGCTACGGATCGACTTGACTGATGCGCTCATCGCAGATATCGCTCCAGCGCGACTGCTGCGCCGTCCTCCCCAAAGGATGGCGCGACCCAATCAGCGGCGGTCTTGACCTCCGGCACGCCGTTGCCCATGGCGACGCCCACACCCGCCCAACCGATCATCGGGATATCATTTTGTCGGTCCCCTATGGCTAACACCGACGCCTGCGGCACACCGAGGTGATCGGCGAGGAAGGCCAAAGCCCGGCCTTTGTCGACGCCCTGAGGCACGACTTCGACGAAGCGGGCGTGGGATTGCACAACCTCGGTTGTCGATCCGAAGCGATCAGAGAGGTGACGCGCCATCGCGGGAATCTCGTCAGGATCTGCCACGAAGAGAACCTTGTCGGGCACGTGCTCATCCAGGACGGTCGCCAGGTCGCGCGCCACCACGGGATCAGGACCCAGCAGCTCCTCGTAGAAGCGACGGGGATGGATCATCGCGTCAACAAAGAGCCGACCGTCGGCATAGAGGACCGTGTGCCACGCTTGCTCGCGGCCCATAGCGAGGGCGGCCCTCGCCTGCGCCTCAGGCAGGGGCGCGCGGTGGAGCACGGGACCACCCAGCGCCTGAATCCAACCGCCCTGGTAGCAGATCAGGGGGGCCGTAATCCCGAGTTCTCGTGCGAACGGCGCCGTCGCGGAGAACATGCGCCCGGTCGCGAGCGTCACCGTGATGCCCTGGTCCAGCGCTTCGGCGACCGCTTCCCGCACCCGCGGGCGCATCAGGTGCCCGTCTCCCATCAATGTACCGTCGAGATCACACGCCACGAGCTGTATCATAGGTTGCGTTGTCTACTTTATGAAGATAGGGTGCGGCCCGGTGATCGATGGTAGTTACTGCAACAGCAGAATAGAAAGAACGGCAGCCCAGAGGCTGCCAATGGTCGCCAGGAGGCCGCTCCACAGGAAATAGGAGAGCGGGCGCTCTCGACGATAGAAAAAGAGACCCACCCCGCCATTGATCATCAAAAAGGCGGCTGCGACTGCGACAAGGTAAAATAGGCGAGCCCGACTGGCCAGCAACAGTGGCTCGCCGTCCGGGGTCAGCCGCAGGCCGATCTGCTGGGGCAGCATAGGATACTGCCATGCGAGCACGCCCACGAGTATAACCAGAAGCGCCACGCTCCCCAGGAGCATGCCCAGGGCCCAGCCATCGCGCCAAATCGCCCAGTCCAGGAAGGCGGGATGGGACGAGCGCTCCTCGACCTCCTGGGTCGGCCCCATCTCCAGTCGCTCACGGAGCGCGACGAGAAACTTGTCGCGGTCAGCCGGCGAGACGGCGTAAGCCGCGCCGTCAGTCCGCAGGACGACCTGTTGATCAAGCGATCGGGTGGCGTAGAAGAGAAGCGGATCCGCCGTCTCTCCTGCCTCGGTCTCCGCCCTGCCGATGGCCACGAAGTACCCGGGCCACCGCAGGCTGAAGCGCACCTTCAGCTCCTTGAGCTTGGCGCCGGAAAGCACCTCGCGCACAGAACCCATCGGCACCTGGTGCTGGACAGGGCCCCAATGGATCATCAGGGCGTTGCGATCCAGCTCGTAGCTAGCGTTGATCAGCCCCCAGAGCTGATAGAGTATCCGGACCACCAAGGCCAGCGTGACGCAAGCCCCAAGCCCAGCCAGGAAGACGACGAGCGACAGGGGCGTGACCACGGCGTAGACCACCAGCCCTACCGTCGCGGCGATCAGCACCACGACCAAAGCAAGACCGACGATCCAGCCCCTGCGGATTTCAACGCGCCAGGTGTTATCCATCGCGAGGACTCACGGAAGCTCGCTCTAGAGCTCCTGCCGGGCCTCGAGAGCACGTGAGAGCGTAACGGCATCGGCGTACTCAAGGTCACCGCCGACGGGCAAGCCGCGCCCCAACCGCGTCACGCGCACGCCCAAGGGTTTCAGACGCTGCACGAGGTAAGCTGCCGTGTAGTCACCCTCGCTCGTGGGGTTGGTCGCCAGGATGATCTCCTTGATCTCGCCCTCACGCACGCGCTTCTCGAGCTCGCTGATGCGAAGGTCCTCGGCGAAGATCCCCTCCAGTGGGGAAAGGGCGCCGTGGAGTACGTGATAGACGCCTCGATAGTTCTCGGTGCGCTCCAGGGAGAGCAGGTCCATCGGCTCCTCGATCACACATACCAGGCCATGATCGCGCATCGGATCCGAACAGACCGGACAGGGATCCTCTTCGGTGACATTGTAACAGATCGAGCAGAACCGGGTGTTGTTCACCAGGTTCTGTAGGGCCTCGGCCAACCGGAGCGCCAGCTCAGACTTGCCGCGGAGCAAGAAAAAGGCCAGGCGCGACGCCGTCTTCGGGCCGATGCCGGGCAGCTCAGCGAAGGTCTCGATGAGCTCAGTAACTGAGGGAGGAACAGCTGCGTTTGCCATAGGTCAAATACCGTTGGGCTCGATGCCCAACACGGAGCTACAGCCCCGGGATGCCAAGCCCACCGGTGACGGATGACATGCGTTCCGCGACCATCGCCTGGGCCTTCTGGATGCCCTCGTTGACGGCAGCCATGACCAGATCCTGGAGCATCTCGACATCCTCAGGATCTACGACCTCAGGATCGATCTCAATGCTCTGCACTTCCAGTCCACCGGTGATCATGAGCGTCACGACGCCGCCGCCGGAGGAAACCTCGATGACCTCCTGCTCGGCCTCTTGCTGGATAGTCTCCACCTGCTGCTGCATCTTCTGAACCTGGCGCATAAGATCGTTCGGGTTCAACTGCATCCTGCCACCACCGCGTCGACGAGACATATTCTCTCCTTATCCAAAAGTTGAAGCGAATCCGTCAAAAGTTGCCTAAAAGGTGACCACGCAATCAGGACGAACCTTTCTTAACGGGGAATTTCACGCGAGACCAGTTGGTCGCTCCGCATTGTCCTTGCGCAGTCCGTTACATCTGAGTTGTCGTGTCAAGAGGACTAATCGTTGACTCTAGCGACGGCGCCCAACTCCTCCTGAGCGCGCCGTATCAGCTCATCCTCTTCCTCTTCGTCACTCGCTGTGCTGATACCATCTGAAGTAGAAGCATGAGACGTCTCAGGCACCCATTCATCCTTCAGAAGACATCGCAAAGTCAGCCGGCGCTTGATTAACTCCGCAAATGAGTCCTCCAGCTTGCTCAAATTGGACGCCTCGGACACTCTCTCGCGATGGAACGTATGCTGAAAGGTCAGGACAAGCCTTCCCTCAGAGTCCACGCCACCGACTTCCGCGTCTCGCAGGAGAGCACCTAGCGTCACCGGTTTGACCCTGCTGATGATATCCCGCCAGTAAGTCCTTATCTTGCTCACCAGCTCGGAATCCAAAGCCGGAGTCTCGGTCGCGCTTTCAGCCGCTTCGCCCGAGGGCTGAGCCTCCGGCGCTCCTTCCGAGGATTCCTCTGAGCGCGCAGACGCTGGCGATTCAGAAGATTCGCCAACCGCCGAGGACTTCGTCCCGGCGGATCGTGAGGACGCTGCCTGCGGTCTTTCAGAGCTCGCGCGAGCGGTTTCTCGCGCGACCGAAGGCGACTGGGCGGTCGACCGACGCTCGCGGGCCCGCTCAACAGAGACGGAGGCGGTCTGACCACTGACAGACGTACGCTTGGTTTCCCTAGCACGGTCAGCGGACGCGGGCGCTGTCTTGGCGATCGTTGACAGCTCAGAAGCCAGATCATCCACAGATGGGGCTTGGACGGTCGCCTCGACAAAGGCCAGCTCTAGGGGCAGTTGAGGCTGCCAACCGGTGCGTTGTTTGGAGGCCACCTCACTAAAGCGTCGCACGGCCTCCACCAGACGGTCCGGGTCGGCCTTACGGGCCAACGCCTCAAGTGCCGGACGCTCCTCCGCCGTGGGATCAGCCCACATCTGCCCGGCGCCCAGCCGCATCAGCAGCAAGCCACGTAGAAAATCGGCGGTCTGCCGCGCCAGCTGGCGCGGATCGGCGCCGCTGTCGACGGCATGGTTGATCAAGCGCAGTCCCTCGGTCACGTCCTCCTCGACCCAGGCCTCTAGCAGCGATCGCACCACCTCGCGGCGCTCAGCGCCCAGCATCAAGCGGACGTAGTCTGCCGTGACGTTGCCGCCGGCCGACATCTGGTCGAAGAGACTGATGGCGTCCCGCATCGCGCCCGTCGCGGACCGCGCGATGAGCTCGAGAGCCTCCGGCTCGGTTTCAATACCCTCGGCCTCAGCGATCATCTCCAATCGCTCGACAATGGCATCCACCGGGATGCGGCGAAACTCAAAGCGCTGGCAGCGTGACAGAATGGTCTCGGGAATCTTGTGGACCTCGGTCGTCGCCAGCACGAAGATCACGTGCTCCGGCGGCTCCTCCAACGTCTTGAGCAGCGCATTGAAGGCCTGCGTGGAGAG
>JBNGDU010000308.1:3946-8991 GCA_049975025.1 Anaerolineae bacterium | reverse complement strand
GTTGTAGACGGCGAGGTGACCGCCGCCCAGCGGACCGGCGCCGACGTGGGCCGCTGCACGAGCACCTTCCAGGGCTTCCTCCACTTCACGGCGCCCCAGGTCACCCGACGCACCACTCTGACCGTGCGCCTGGCTTTGATCGCGGAGGACGGCTCCCTACTCCACGACACCGCATTGGACCTGGAAGTCTTCCCGACCCCGGAGGAGATCGCGAAGCGCGCGTGCGTCGTCGGCGGCCCCGACAGCGAGGCCGCCCGCCTCGCGGACGAGATGCATCTTCAAACCGCGCCTTTGCAGGAGATCCAACCCGGCGACGTGATCCTGCTCAGTGAGGTCGGGCCGGAGCTGAACGAGGTCGCCGCGCGCGTCGCACAGGGTGCGACCGCCCTGTTCGTGAACCTGCCGCCCGGTCAGGTCGAGATCGCGGGGGACGAGATCACCGTCGAGCCCTGCGGTATGAACGCCCGGCACTTCTCTTCTCGCGCGACCGGTCATCCGCTGGTAGCGGACCTGAAGCCCGATGATGTCTGGTTCTGGTACGACGCCGGGGCGGGGTACGTCACCCCGCTGCTGGCGACGACGTTCAACGCGCCGGGCTGGACCCCGATCCTCACCAGCGGCAACGGCGATTGGTCCGGCGAATGGGGACCGGCCCTGGCAGCCGCCGAAAAACCCTACGGGCAAGGGAAGCTCCGAATCTGTCAGGTCAGCCTGGCAGGCAGGACGCGCCACAACCCCGTGGCCCGGCGCCTGGCGTCCAGACTGCTTGGGGCTCCATAGGAGCCGGCTATGCTCGGGGATAGCAACCGCGAAAGAGGGAGGACAGATGACAGATCCAGCCACGTATGAGACTCGGCAAGGTGTGACTGCCTTTGGTCGGGATCCGGAGCGCGGCGTCTGGCTGCAGAGGCTCTGGGGCCTGACCTGTGGCGACAACGGGGACGACGCCGGACCGGACCGCGCGCGCGGACTGGGCATCCTGGACAGCGATCAGGGGCGATATGAGGCCGGCCGATGGTCTCTGACCGACGCTGTCTTCGATGAGGAACGCGTCGTGCTCTCTTGGACGCTCACCGAAGGCCTGGTGTGGACCAGCACCTGGTCGCTGTCAAGCGCAGCGGCGACCTGGCGCCGCAGTGACACGGTGGTCAATGCCGGCGAAGCGCCGCTGCTTATCAACCGGTGCTTGGCCCGCTTTCCCTTCTCCCCGGCGCGCTACGAGGTCTATAGCCAGCGCAGTAGCTGGTGCAACGAGAACCAAGGTACCTGGCAGGAGCTAGACCACGGCAGCCTGCAGCTCACCTGCCGTGGTGGGCGGACCACCCAGGGGAGCACGCCGTACCTTCTACTCCAAGAGACGGAAAGCCGTCAGGCGGTGGCCTTCCACGTCCTCCCCCGCGGCAACTGGGTGATCAAGGCCAGGACCTGCGTCGCCGGTGGCGACTCGCGACCCTTGGTTGTCATCGAGCTTGGTCTGGCTGACGACACGCTCGCCCTGGAGCTCAAACCCGGCGCCAGCCTCGCCCTACCTGAGATCCTGATCCAGCACGTCGAAGGGGGGCAACCGGAAGCAGGTGCGCCTCACTTGCACCGGTACGCCCAGGCCCGCCAAACCGATGTCGACCGACGCGCCCTGCCCATCGTCTACAATACGTGGTTCGACGCCTTTGATCGCCTGGACGTGGACCGGTTGCACCGCCAACTGTCGGCAGCCAGAGAGGTGGGTTGTGAGGTCTTCGTCATCGACGCCGGATGGTACGGTACCGGCAGCGGGAGTTGGAGCCGGAAAGCTGGAGATTGGCGCGAAAACCAGGACGAGGCCTTCAAGGGAGAGATGCTCGACTTCGCCGACGCTGTGCGCGACGCGGGCCTGGGTTTCGGCCTGTGGATGGAGCCCGAACGCAACCATCCCTCCGTCCCGGCGGTACAGGCGCACCCCGGCTGGTTCCTGCCCGGCGCCAACGGGTACGTCTACCCCGATCTGGCCCAACCGGCGGCCTACCATTACATCCGTTCGGAGATGGCGCGTCTGATCGACACCTACGGCCTCGCCTGGATGAAGGTGGACTTCAACTTCGAGCTGGGCGACGACCCGTCAGAGCTGAGCCGCTACTACGAGCGGTGGTATCGGCTGCTGGACGAGCTGCGCACGACCTACCCCCACGTGATCTTCGAGGGCTGTGCCAGCGGCGGCATGCGGTCAGACCTCAACACGGTATCGCACGTGGACTGCCACTTTCTCTCCGACACCGTGCACCCTGTCGACGTGCTCCGCATCCGGCAGGGCGCGCTGCTGCGCCTCCCGCCGGCTAAGTTAGGTTCGTGGATCGTGCTGCGCTCCGTCGGCAAGACGATCCCGGAGTATGGCGCCTCCCTCGATCAGGCCCCGGCCTCGGTGGTCACCCCGTGCGGCGCGGTCTGGAGGCCATCAGAGACCGTCGATGTCGACTTCGCCGCGGGCGTCGCTATGGCCGGCGTGCTGGGGCTCAGTGGGGATCTGGCGGGCCTGCCCCAGGACGCCCGGGCGCGGCTGCGGCGTCACCTCGCGTTCTACAAGCCATGGCGGCAGATCATCGCTGACGCAACGGCCTATCTCCTCACCCCGGTACGTCCCAAGGAAGATCGCACCGGTTGGGTAGCCCTGCAGCTCCAGGGGCTCAAATATGAGGCATCTCTGGTCTTTGCCTATCGGCTGGACGACGGCACGCACCGACGCTGGCTCCGGCTGCAAGGCCTGCACGAGGACACCAGCTA
The DNA here is from genome assembly GCA_049975025.1 of Anaerolineae bacterium. GTDB lineage: Bacteria > Chloroflexota > Anaerolineae > B4-G1 > SLSP01 > PWVB01. The sequence goes on along the minus strand of JBNGDU010000308.1, from coordinate 6,237 downwards.
TCAGGTGAACTGCCATCATCCTCGCGGGAGCCAGAGGCTGACGCTCACCGGGCGGGCGCTGATGACCAACGGGCTGCCGGTCACGCTGGCCGAGCGGTACAGCGCCGCGATCTATGTCGTCACACCCCATCAGACCAAGGAAGGCAGAGCATGAAGTCTCGCGAGCGCGTCAAGAGAGCCATCCACTTCCAGGGCCCCGACCACATGCCCCACTACCTGCCGGATGGTAAGGAGAACGACATCCTGTGGCTGTGGATCGAGCGCCCGCCGGATATCCAGCCGTGGACCGACGTGGACGACCACCAGCGTCGCGTCGACGCTTGGGGCGTCGTCTGGGAACGGGTCAACGAGGAGACTTTCGGCGAGGCCGTGGTGTGGCCCGTAGCGGACGTGACCCGGCAGGCCTCCTACACCTTCCCCGACCTGAACAACCCGCGCTATTTCGAAGCGGCAAGGCACCGAATCGAGGCCAACCGCCGCGCCGAGAACCCCAAGTACTGCCTGGGGGTGATGCCCTTCTCCTCGCTGAACGAGGGCACCCACAACATCGTGGGCCTGCAGAATATGTTCATGGCCTACTATGAGCACCCGGACGATCTCCAGGCGCTCATCGGGCGGTTTGCCGAGCACCAGCGCGAGTCCATCCACATGCTCGCGGATATCGGCTGCGATGGCGTGATGGGTTATGACGACTGGGGCCTGCAGGATCGGCTGATGGTCCGACCGTCGATGATCAAGCAGTTCTTCGTGGGCCACTACCGGCGCAACTGGGCCCTGGCCCACAGTCTCGGGATGGACGTCTGGCTCCACTCATGCGGGCACATCCTCGAGATCCTGCCGACCTTCGTCGACGCGGGGCTGGACGTCATCCAGATGGACCAACAGGAGAACATGGGACTGGAAAACCTGGACGCGCGCGTGGGAGGCGAGCTCGCCTTCTGGTGCCCGGTCGACATCCAGCAGACGATGGTCGAGGGATCCATCGCGGAGATCGAGGCCTACGTCAAGCGGATGATCAACACGGTCGGCAGCCACAACGGCGGCTTGATCAGCATGGCGTACAGCACGCCCGAGGCGGTTCACCACACGAGGGAGAAAGTGATGGCGATGAGCGCCGCCTTCCGTACCTATGGCGTATATAGCTGAGAGGACCGATGAGAACAGACCTGACTGAAGCAGAGATAACACCGTACCTGGAGAAGCTCGAAGGCGTCCTCGACGCCGACCACGTGGCGCGCACGCGCGAACTACAGCGGCGGGCCTTCGCCTTTGAACCCGTCGACCACGTGCCGACGATGATCATCTATCCGCTCCCCTCAGAGGAATGGCCCAGCTACGACTTCCAGGAGATCTTCGATGACCCCGGCAAGATGCTGCTGCACGAGCTGCGTGACGTCTATGCCGGCGCCCGGCTGGGCGACGACCGGCTCTACGGCATCCGCGCCAACTACGGGACCGGCATCATCGCCTCGATGTTCGGCTGCCGCACCGTCACGTTCGAGGACTCGCTGCCCATCGGGCTGGCGGTCTCCGACGACCGGCTCGACCGCATCCTCGACGGCGGCGTGCCCCCGTTGCGCGGCGGCCCGCACAGCAGCTTGATTGAGCGGGCGCTTGATACCGTGGCCTATTATCGCGAGATGCTCGCCCCCTGTCCCAAGCTCTCCTCCCTGGTAGGATCTCAGATGCTCGATATCCAAGGTCCCTTCGACAACGCTACGATCATCTGGGGATCGGATCTCTATTACGCTTTCTACGACGCGCCGGACAAGCTCCACCGCCTCATGGAGATCATCGCCGACACCATTCTGGCGGTCGTAGAGGAGCACCGCCGCGTCGACGGCTCTTCGCCCTACGAACACGGCGGGCAGTGGAACTATCTGGGCGGGCTCTGCGTGCGCAACGACTCCTCTGTCAATCTGAGCGCTCAACAATATACTGAGTTCGTCCAGCCCCACGACCAGAAGCTCCTGGAGCCCTACGGGGGATGGATTCACTACTGTGGCAAGGCCGATTGGTGGCAAGCCTTGCTCAGTCTCCGGAATCTCAAGGGCGCCAATCCCTATCAGGGTGAGTTCTACGACATGATCCCGATGTACGAGGCCCACGAGGAGGCCGCCGTCCCCATCGTGCAGTGGACCGCGCCGGTCGACGAGGCGTGCCGGGAGCGCATCCGGACGGGATTTTCGCGCGTCTTCTGGGCCGAGGACTATGACGAAGCGCGCCGGGCCAGGGACCATCTGCACGCCACAGGACACGCCGACGGATATCGGCAAGACGACAAGTGACGA
>JBNGDU010000308.1:0-3846 GCA_049975025.1 Anaerolineae bacterium | reverse complement strand
CCATCTGCACGCCACAGGACACGCCGACGGATATCGGCAAGACGACAAGTGACGAGTGACGAATTCAAACCACGCCGGCCTTCCTCTATGTCACGAGAATCCAACGGTTGTGACACGGAGAGCCACTGAGATGTCGCAAGCGGCGGCGACACGCGATCTATCGAGGAGTTTCCTATGACCTTTCAGAATCCGGCACCCAGTCCCGTTCCATCGGAGCTCGACCTACGTGATATGTTGCGCCAACACATCATGGCGCGAGGGCTGGCCGCGATGGAGGCAGCCGCGGCGCGGCGAGACGCCGCCCTGACAAACGGAGAGATACCTGCGTACAGGAGCGCGATCCGTGAGGCGGTGCGCGGTTTCTACGGCACGTTGCCGGTGGGCGACGACAGCGCCCCGGTCGACGCGACGCCGGTCAGTCACTTCGACAAGGACGGATACCGTCTCGAAAACGTCCTCTTCGAATCCTTCCCTGGATGGCAGGTCAACGCGACGGTCTATGTGCCGCTGGACTACGAGCCTCCCTTCCCCGCCGTCGTCATCGGGGTCGGGCATTCCGGGAAGCAGTTTGAGAGCTACCAGCTCCCGGCCCAGCTCTTCGCCCGCAGTGGCTACCTGGCTGTGGTCTTTGACCCGCCGGGCCAGGCCAGCGAGAAACAGCCGGGCAACGACCACTTCCGCGACGGCGTGCGTTGCTACCTGGTCGGGGAGACCTCCAGCCGGTACTTCGTCGCCGACGCGCTGCGCTGCATCGACTACCTCGAGACGCGGGAGGACGTCGACCTGAGCCGCGGCGTGGCCATGACCGGTGTCTCCGGCGGCGGCACGACCACCACCCTGGCGACGCTGCTCGACGACCGCATCACGGTAGCCGGTCCCTCATGCTGCGTGACGCCTTTGGCGGATCTTGACATCACCCAGTGTTATGCCGGCTGCCCCGAGACGCACATGTGGGAGCGCTACGCCAAGGGCATCGACGAGGTGGACCTGCTCTGCGCCGCCGTCCCCAAGCCCCTGCTGTTGATGGCCGGTCGACGCGACGAGGTCTTCCACATCGAGGACACGCAGCGTCTGGCCCGCCAGGTCCAACGCTTCTATGACGAAAGCGGCTACGCGGCGCGCTTCGAGTTCTTTGTGGACCAGGGCGGGCACGGGTATACGCTGGCCCAGGCCCGTCGGTTCGTCCGCTTTATGAACCGTTGGCTGCTTAAGCAACCCGATCGCCCTCAGCCGGACCTTCCCGACGAGACCTTCGCGCTCGATCCCTACGCGGAGCTGCAGTGTCATCCGCGGCTTGACGTGAACATGCGGTCGCTGGCTCTCGACCGTGCCCGGGAGTTAGCCGCAACTCGCGATCGAGATGCTAGACGCATCCGCTCGGCCGCGAGGACCATGGCCGGCATAGACAGCACCGTGCCGGCGCCTGAGGCTGTCGCCGGCAAACCGTTCCAGGTCTGGACCCACAACTGGCAGCAGCTCCTGCTGCGGCCCGAGCCAGGCATCGAGCTGCCCGCCACGATGCTGTCCCCGGTCGCGGAGCGGAGCGCGGCGCTGCTGCACCTGGACGATCGGCACCGGACCCGTCTGCTCTACCGCAACGGCCCCCTCGCGCGGGCGGTGGACTTCCTCCAGCGAGACCGCCCCGGCTTTGCAGCGCTCACCGTCGATCTGCGCGGCTGGGGCGACACGGCCCCCGCGATGTACCCCTACGAGATGGCAAGCTGGGGCGGCATTGACCGCTACCTGGCCTACGCCACCGCGGCTTTGGGCGATCCGGTCCTCTCGATGCGCATCCGCGACGCGCTGGCCGCGCTGGCCTATCTGCGCACCCGTCCCGAGGTCGTGCCCGAGGCCGTCGTAGTCTCGGGGTGCGGGCTCGCCGGGATCGTGGCGTTGCACGTGGCCGCCATCGACGGCGACGTCCGCGGCGCTGTGGTGTGGGACTGTCCGGTCAGCTTCCAGGCATTGCTGGAAGCCGAGGACCCCATCTGGCCTGCGGAGACCTTCTGGCCCAACGTGCTGCTGCACTACGACCTGCCGGAGCTGGTCGCCGCGCTGCCCTGTCCGGTCCGGGTCCTGAACCCGCTGGACGGGACCGGCGCGCCCCTCTCCGATGAGGCCATCGCGGAGTTGGACCGATCCCTCGCGAGCGCGGTCTATGCAGCGCCTGAAGATGACCGTGACCTGGCTCAGGTGGTCGGCGAGATGCTGAGCGGCTAGCCCAAGCTGGGTTCATAGGCGCCCTCGCGTGCCGCCGGGCTTCTTCTGGCTGTCGAGATCTTCCCAGCGCCTCTGCCTAGGCACCAAGAACTCGTTTGCGTTTCCTCGTCGGACCCAGTATAATACCGGCGCTGACATCCGTGCCGGTGTCGGCACGACGAGATCCTTCACCCTCGATGGGAGATCGACTATGAGTAGAAGCCAACTCATCGCCGTCGTTGCTCCTCTGGTGCTCGTGGCTACGTGGACCGTGTTGGCGCACGCCACTGGCGGGTTCATCACGATCGTCTGACAGAAACTCGAACGCTTTCGTCGATCGTCGGTGGTGCTTCGTCTCCTACAGCGTCGCCTTCCAGGTGCCCGTCGAGTGCGCGGAGATGTAGTCCCAGTCGTACTCAATGCCCAGACCCGGGCCGTCGGGCACCGCCACCATACCGTCCTCATCGATGCAATCCAGGCCCGTGATATCCACGTTAGCGTAGATCGGCGGCTCGGAGTCGCGCATGATCGGGTGCACCCAGACCACCTCATAGTAGTTGGCGTTCTTCACGGCAGCCAGGAACTGCAGCTCGCCCGGACCGGAGCGGTGCGGCTCGATGTCGACGCCCACCGACTCCGCAGCGTGGGCCAGCTTCAGCGCGCCCGTCAGACCGTGGCGCCCGATGTCGGCCCGGGTGAAGTCGGTGGCCTTCGCCAGAATCAGCGCCATCCGCTCGGCGATCGTGCTCACCTGCTCACCCTGGAGCAGCGGCGTCTTGATCATCTCCCGCAGCCTCGCGTGGCTGAACGACGTGACACCGCCGTCGGAGTGCGGATCTTCCAGCCAGAAGAAGCCCGCCTCGTCGCAGGCCAGCCCCACCTTCAGCGCATCGGCGAAGGTGTCGAAGAGGCAGTAGGGGTCGATCATCGTGTCCATCTTGCCCCCCACCCGCTCACCCACGGCCAAGACCGTCTCGACGTGCCTGCGGACGTCGGACCAGGCGAAGGGGTGGATCTTGAACCCCCGATAGCCCATCTCCAGACACTGCGCCGCGAAGTCGGCGAAGGACTCGGGCGTCGACAGCGGTCCCGTCACCGCGCCGTCGATGGTGCTGGCGTAGGCCGGGACCCTCGTCCGGTAGGTCCCCAACAGGGCGTGGACCGGCAGCGCCGCCATCTTCCCCGCCAGGTCCCACAGGGCCAGGTCGTAGACCGCCATCACCGATGAGGACTTGGCCCTCTGGTAGAAGCGCTCGCGGTCCGTAACATTCTGCCCCAGATACCGCGGGGCCGCCGCCGCGACGGCCTCCGCGCCGGTCCGCCACCCGGCGAACTCCCCGACAACCCCGTTGTCGGCCGTGATCTTCAGGACGCCGCCGTTAAAGGTCAACGTGCTCTCGGGGTCGAAGTGGTACGCCCGCTGGTGCGTGATCCCCTCCACATCCCAGGTGAAGCTCTCAACCTCGATCTTGGTGATCGTGGGCACGGACATGGTTCAGTCGCTCCTTTCAGATCTGCTGCAAGTTGTCAGCTACCGGTTTCTGCACGCAACACAGGTTCGTAGTCGGCACTTCAGTGCCGTCCTTCTGCCCAGGTTTGTAGTCGGCACTTCAGTGATTCCGCTGGTAAAAATCGACTTGCGTACAT
>JBNGDU010000307.1:0-9101 GCA_049975025.1 Anaerolineae bacterium | reverse complement strand
GCCTCAGGTGACGGTGGCTGAGGTCTTGAGTGACCCGGCCCAGTTTGCTGACCGGACCTTCTTGCTTTCGGGTACGGCTACGTCGTTAGGCGACGGTAAATTCCTGCTTAACGATGGAACAGGCCAGATCTTGGTTGAGCTGGATGACGACGAGCTTGAATCGCCCGACGTCGACGGACTGAACGTCACCGTGGCGGGTGAGCTTGATGACGATCTTGAACTGGAAGCCTGTACGCTGACTGATCGAAATGGCACCCTCGTCATCGATGACTGTGGAGAAGCTGCGCAGGACCGGGATGACGACGACGCATACGGCGACACCGATGACGACGGTGCATACGACGACAGCGACGATGACGACATCGACGACGATGATGATGACGCGTACGATAACGGCGATGACGACGACGCGTACGACGACAGCGACGATGACACCGATGACGACGGTGCCTACGACGACAGCGACGACGATGGCGATGATGACGCGTACGATGATGACGATGACGATGACGATGACGATGACGACTAGCGGCTGTGATCTCCCGGATGGCGGCTGATGTGGAGGGCTGCTGGATCACTTTGGATCGATGTGTGATCGCCAAATCCTGATGGCATGACGTCACGGGCGTTTACGGAGGCGTCGCTGGGGCGCTCAGCCGCCCGATCGCCACCGAGAGTAACTGTAGGAAAGAGCTGGGTTCCTGCGCATAAGCGGGAACCCAGTTTGCATGCCAGGCCGATCCGCTCGACTGTGCCAGGCGATGAGCACGGTCTGGGCCATCCCCCAGCATCCTGTGATCTGGTAGACAACTTACCATTCTGAAAACGCGCATAGTCGTTCAGTAGAGCGCAACCTAGCTACTTCAAGACTTCCGCACAGTCCGAGCACCACACCGCGCAACACAGTAACCTTGACAGGGAAGGAGGCATTTGGTATGATTGGATTACTGACCGACCGTCGGTCGGTAGACGGGGAGGGATCGTGTGCCACGGATCGTGAAAGACTATGATGATCGCTACGCGGAGTTCGTTGATGTAGCCGAACGGCTGTTTCTCAGCCAGGGCTACGAGCAGACAACGGTGCAGCAGATCATCGATACGGTTGGGGTGGCGAAGGGGACCTTTTATCATTACTTCGACTCGAAGCAAGCCATTCTGGAGGCGGTGGTCGCGGAGCTGACGACGCAAGCGCTCGCGCGCTTTGAGGCGATTGTAGACGACGAAAGCCTCAATGCCATCCAAAAGTGGTCGTGGGCGATGCGGAGGGTGGCTGACTGGAAGATAGGGCGGAGGGATGAGCTGTTGGCCTTTCTGCGGCTGGTGCATGCGGATGACAATGTCCTTCTGCTCCACAAGCTTCGGATGCAGAGAGCTCAGATGACGGTCCCTATCCTCGCAAGGATCATCGAGCAGGGCGTCGAGGAAGGGCTGTTCGAGACGCCTTGCGTGCGGGAGATGGCTGAAATGGTCTACGCGGTTGCGGAGGCTACCTCGGCGGGCGTCACCGGTATTCTTCTGAACCCACAGAACTATGATTGTCCTGAAACTCTGGTTAGGCGTAAAATGGCTGCGCTGCAAACGGCGACTGAACGGATTCTCGGCGCGGACCCCGGCTCGCTGCCGATGGCGGATGAGCAGATCCTTGCTCCCTGGTTTGCGGATTGGGAGGCCACCAGGGATCCGGACACGGAAAAATAAGCTCTCAAGCAGGGCCTTGGGACGAGGCCTGCGCTTCGGCGATATGTGACCGGATCAGTCGGTAGGCCAGGAGGTTGGGTATGGGAAGGTTCTTGAGGGTTGCGTGGCGCAATGTCTGGCGCAACCGGCGACGCACGGTGATCGCTATGCTGGCGATGTCCCTCGCATTGACGCTGATCCTCGTCTTCGATGGCATGATGGAGGGCATGACCAACGCCATGTACGGCAAGAGCGTTCAGTTGGAAGGCGGCAACGTGCTCGTCCACGCTGCCGGCTACCGTGCCAAGGTCAACCAGTTGCCGCTGCTCCCCATCCCGCAGGATGCTGCGAACGCCGCCGTGCAGTTTTCGGAGAACCAGCTGGAGGTTGTCGCCGCCGCGCAGCGCATTGAGACCAGTGGCTTGCTCAGTAGTCGCGAGGGCTCTTACCCCACGGTCTTCATCGGCATCCAGCCAGAACGTGAGGGCCGGATCTCGCCGGTCGCCGAGAATGTGATCGCAGGCCGATACCTGAAGCCAGACGACGAGGACGTGATCCTGATCGGGCAGGGGATGGCCGAGGATCTAGAGGTCGGCGTCGGCGACCGCATCACGCTCTCCGGGCGCGCCACCCACGAGCAGATGCGGCAGCGCACCATGACCGTGATCGGCATCTACGACCTGGGAGCGGATGAGTTGGAGGATGCCTATATCTCATTGGCTGAGGCTCAGACGCTTTTCGACCTGCGCGACCAGGTGACCGAGGTCGGCGTCTACCTGGAGGAGGTCGGCGAGGAGGCCCCGGTGGTTGCCGATCTACGGGCGGCGTTGCCCGGCTACGAGGTCGACGCCTGGGACACGCTGGATCCATCGCTGACCGATGCCATGTCGGTGGATCGACAGGTGCTTGCCATCATGAATGTCGTCATCCTGGCGATCGCCGGCGTGGGTATCTTCAACCTGATGTTGATGGTCGTCGTCGAGCGGACCCGGGAGATCGGGTTGATCGCCGCTATGGGTCTCAAGCGCCGGGAGATCGTCACACTCTTCCTGCTGGAGGGGAGCTTCCTGGGATTACTGAGCGCTTTGATCGGCAGCGTCTTGGGCGGGATCATCAACGCTCTGGGCGCGCGGGTGGGGATGCCCATGCCCGGCGATGTGAACGAATTAGGCTCGGAGCTCTACGCGCTGATGGGGGATCGAATCTACTTCGCCAATGATGTCAATATCCTGGCGGTGCGTTCCCTTATGGTCCTCGGTGTCGCCGCACTGGCCTCGCTCTACCCCGCTTGGCGGGCCGCGAGCCAGGAACCCACCGAGGCGCTGCATCACATCTGATCGCTGGATCCAGCGCGGATGCTTTGCGTCATCCTGAGCTTGTCGAAGGGTCCTATGCCTCGACGTCTAGGCTGACACGTCCGCTTGAACCAAGTCATGAGCAGTCTTCGAGGGAGGAAACGATGGCCGGACTGTGGCGGATAGCCATTCGCGACTTACGCCGCAACAAGCGACGTTCAGCTGCGACCCTGGTCGCGATGCTGCTGGGCGTGGGACTGCTCGTCGTCACGGGCGGCTTCATGGAAGGCTCCTACACTCAGGCTATCGAGGACAACATCCGCATACAGACCAGCGACCTTCAGATCCGCGATGCGGACTACGACCGTGATCAGGCAAGCCTGAAGTGGGAGGATCTGCTGGATGATGCCGAGGACCTGGCTGCGCGTGTGCGGGAACGCCCCCAGGTGCAGGATGCCACCCCTATCCTGTGGGCGTCGGGGGTGGTGGCGCTCCGCGAGGAGTCGGTGAACGTGGCCGTTTACGGGATGGACTACCGCTCTGACGTCAACGCGCCCTTCCGCGATGGGGTCGTTGCCGGCGAGCTGCCGGCGCCCGACGATCGCGAGGGGGTCCTGATGGGGCAGCGGTTAGCGGAGTCGTTGGGGATAGGGGTCGGCGACGACTTCAGCCTGCTGGCGCCAACGTCGGGCGAGCGTCCGGACGAGGCGGTTTTCACGGTCCGTGGCCTCTACAACTCCGGCATTCCCGGGTACGATCTGAACACGATCCTGATGCCGCTGGACAAGGCCCAGTCGCTGACGCGGACCGAGGACCGCGCCAGCGCGATTCTGACCAAGCTCTACGATCGGGAGGAAGCAGACGCGGTTGCTGCTGCAATAAGCGCAGCGCTGGACGCCCCGGGGCTGGAGGTGCTCACGTGGCGGGACCTGAATGCCTTTATGTTGGATTACATGGTGGTCGGTCGCCAGATCATCTACTTGCTTTACCTGATCATCCTCGCCATCGTGGCGGTCGTCATCGTCAACACGCTTCTCATGACCGTCTTCGAGCGCACGCGCGAGATGGGCATCCTGGCGGCTCTGGGGATGAAGGCGCGCGAGATTCGGGCTATGTTCTTGATCGAGTCCGGCGTCCTGGCGGTCATTGGCATCGTGCTTGGCGTCCTTATCGGGTCGCTGATCGTCGAGTATCTCTCGGTCGTCGGCATTGATATCGGCGCCGCGGCGAGCACCATCGAGTCGACCGCGCTTGCCTTTGGTGAGCGGATGTATGCTGAACACTCGGTCAGGGACACCATCGTCGTGTCGGTGATGGCGTTCGCCATCACCTTGGTCGGTTCGCTCTACCCCGCCTGGTACGCATCGCGAATGGAACCGATCGAAGCGCTCCGCGCCCTCTAGCACACCCAATGTCTGATCCTAGACTTCGAGATAGATAGCTTGAAGGCCCACGGCCTGGAGGCGAGATGGCAGTTATCGAAATGACGGGCGTTAGGAAGGTCTACAGAGTAGGGGAGGTCGAGACCCCAGCCCTGCGGGGCGTTGACCTGACCATCAAGAGGGGCGAGTTCACGGCTGTCGTCGGGCCGTCAGGCTCGGGCAAGACCACGCTCCTGCAACTGATGGGCTGTCTGGACCGGCCCACATCCGGCACCATTTACGTCAACGATCAGGATGTGAGCCGGCTCGGGTCTAATCAGCGCGCCGACGTCCGCCGGGGTAACATCGGATTCGTCTTTCAGTTCTTCGCCTTGATCCCTGGCCTGACGGCCTACGAGAACGTCGAGATGCCCCTACTGCTGATCCGTGAGAAGGGGGCCGAGCGGCGGCGCCGGGTGAACGAGCTCCTGGAAGCGGTCGGGATTCCCGATCGCGCCGGTCACCGACCTGACCAGCTGAGCGGCGGCGAGCAGCAGCGGGTGGCCGTCGCCCGCGCCCTGTCCATCCGTCCCTTTCTCGTCCTCGCCGACGAGCCGACGGCCAACCTGGACTCCAAAAACGGCGAGCAGATTATGGAGATCATGGAGCGGTTGAATGAGGAGACGGGCACGACCTTCGTCTTCGCCACTCACGACCCACGCGTCTTCCCCCATGCCCGCCGCATCGTCGAGTTGGTTGACGGTCGGATCACGGAAAACCATCGGGAGGCCTGAGAAGACCGGAAGGAGGAATAACGTATGCAGCTCAATCTCCGTAAGCTAATGGAAACGCTCTCTTTCCCCGCCTTCGAGCATACCGTCTTCGGGGCCCCCGCCTTGGGGCGTGGGATTGACGAGGCGTCCATACGACCCGTCCTCCATGAAGCCAAGCGCCAAACTGGGCTTCGAGGAGCGCTATTCGGCCTGCTGACGCTTGTCTTTCTGGCGATCATGACCCATTGCACCCCCGAGCCTCCACCGACGCCGATTATCACGCCGCTGCCCACGAACCAGGTAGGTGACGTCAGGGCCTCCGGGACGGTCGTGCCCGCCCAGCAGGTGCAGCTAAGCTTCGCGATGCTTGGTAGCGCGAGCGGCCTCGGGCGTGTGGACGAGGTCACTGTCGCCGTCGGCGACACCGTCGAGGAGGGTCAGCTTCTGATCCGCCTGGACGCGACGGATCTTGAGGCGAACGTAGCGCGTGCAGAGGCGGCGCTAATCGTCGCGCAGCGGGAGCGCGCGCGGCTGGACGCCCCGCCCGATGCGGATGCTGTCGCGGCTGCTGAGGCGGATGTGCGCGCCGCCGAGGCGGCGGTGACCCAGACGCTGCTGTCGCGCAGCGCCCCCTCTGTCGGTGTCACGGAGGCAGAGACGTCATCCGCCCGCGCCGCGGTGGCTGCCGCGATGGCCGACCGCCGAGAGGCCTTTGAGATCCACGAGGATACGTTGACCTGCGTCGAGCTCGAGGGATATGGGGAGATCTGTCCCGCGCTCGGTCCCCCCGAACAGAACGCCCGCTTTGCGTGGCAGGCGGCCGAGGCTCGGCTCGACGCTGCCGAGGCCCAGATGAACGCCCTGGAGCCCCGTGGGCTTGCCGAGGTCCGGGTGGCTGACGCGAACTTGGCGCTTGCCGAAGCGCAACAGGACTTGGCCGAGGCGCAGCTGGCGCAGGCTGCGGCTCCGGCGATGGAAGAGGAGATCGCGGTCGCCGATGCTGCCGTCGCCGAGGCCCGTGCTGCGGTGGACGCGGCTAAGGCTGCGCTGAGGTACGCTACTCTCGAGGCGTCGATGGACGGCACGGTCGTTGACGTTGGGGTGGAAGTGGGGGAGGTCGTCCGGGCGGGCCAGCCGGCGATCACATTGGCTGATCTCGAAAACCTCCGGGTGGAGACCACCGACTTGAGCGAGTTGGACGTGGCGCGCGTCAAGCCTGGTCAGACGGTGATGGTCCTGATTGAGGCGCTGGACGACCGGCAGATCCAGGGCGTGGTCCAGCGCATCGCGCAGCGCCCCGAGTTACTGGGTGGCGACGTCGTCTATACCGTAATCGTCGATCTCGATCCGATTCCGACCGAGCTGCGTATGGGAATGAGTGTGGAGGTGACGATCCATGTGGAATAGAGGCCAGGATGCACGCGACCAAGGGAGCTGGAGGATATGACGGTGAGAAGAACGTTCCTGAATGCCGCTATCCTCGGGCTTCTTCTCCTAGGGCCAGCCGCGACCGATGCGCCGCGAGCCGCTGATGCCGCGTCAGCCCCAGCACCAGGAGCGCTGTCACGGGTCCCCGCGGTCATTGCAGAGGCCTCAGCCGAGATCGTGCCGCCCCGCTTTGCCGACCTGAGTTTCCCGACCTCCGGTCAGATCGCCGAGGTCGCCGTGGCCGAGGGCGAGGCCGTGGCGTCGGGCCAAGTGCTGGTGGTGCTCGACACAACCGATCTGCAAGCGGAGATCGCCCAGGCCGAAGCCGCCCTGTTGGCTGCCGAGGCGCAATTGGATCTGCTAGAGGCGCTGCCCAGATCCATCGACGTCACTGTGGCCGAAGCACAGCTTGCCGTCACTGAGGCCTCGCTGGCACAAGCCATCGCACGGCGGAGCCAGATCACCGACGAGACTCAGCAGGCGGCCATCGCCGCCGCCGAGGCCGACCGGGCGGACGCGAAGGCTCAGGAGATGGCGGCGCGCATCCACGAGATCCAACAACGGGAGTTCGGCGTCGAGGCGTGGCAGGAGGAGGTGAACATCCTGCGACTACGGTCGGCCGAGCTGGCTCTGACGGGGGCGGAGGCCCGCCTGGCGCAGCTTCCACAGCAACAGCGGATGACGGTGGCGCAGCAGGATGCCTTGATCTTGCAACGGCGGGCGCAGCGCGATCGTGCCGAGGCGAGCTTGGCAGGTGTCCGCGGCGGTGCCAGCGCAGCGGCGTTGGCTGCTGCTGAGGCGCGGGTTGAGCAGGCTGCGGTGGCGTTGCAGAACGCCAGGTCGCGCCTCGCGGGTACGGAGCTGCTGGCGCCTTTTGCGGGCACCATCGTGAGCCTGGAAATCGGCGTGGGCGAGGCTGTCGTGCCGGGGCAACCCCTGATGACATTGGCCGACCTGACCACGCCGCAGGTCGAAACGACCGACCTCAGCGAGTACGACGTCGCCGAGATCGACGTCGGCATGGGCGCCACGGTCTATGTCGAAGCGCTCGATCGTGACCTGTCCGGCCGCGTCACATGGATCGCCCTGCAACCCACCGTCGTCGGCGGGGACGTCACCTACCCTGTGCGGATCACCCTCGACGAAACGCCTCCGGACCTCCGTTGGGGGATGTCGGTCGAAGTCGCTTTCGAGAGCGAGATTTCCAACTGAGGAGGTGTTCGCTATGGAGAATTCGGTCAAGCAGGTTCTGTTTTGGGCCCCCAGGATCCTGACCCTGCTGTTCGCTTTGTTCATCAGCCTCTTTGCACTCGATGTGTTCGGGACAATGAGAGACACTTTGACCGATGTGACTGCTATTTCCTTCGAGCTTTTCGCGAGCTTCAAGCGGATCAAAACGGGCAATCCGATCTTGGCCCTCCGTCCGCCGCAGTGGGCCGCCGCGACCCACGCTATCGTTGTTGAAAAGACCGTGCATTACATCTGGTGCAAACGCGAACGGGGCGCACGCTGGCTGATGATGCACGCGACCGCGCCCGCCGGCGATCTCACCGACATCACGCAGGACGCCCGCAATCCCATCGTCCTCCCTTCGGAGCGAGGATTCGACGACACGGGGGTCGAGTACCCCTTTCCTTTTCTAAACCCAGCCGACGGCAAATACTATATGTACTATCGGGGCAAAGGAGAAGGCACTCCCGAGCAGACCGGCTTGTTGGTCAGCGATGGGGATCTAGGCGTGTGGACGCGCGTTCAGCGGACGCCGGTGATCTCCGCAGAATACGCCTACGAGGCGGATGGCTCGACCCATCCTTCGGTCGCGATAGATGGGGACATGATTCACATCGTCTACACAGGCAAGGCGACGAAATCCTATCACGACGGACTGACGATGTGCCACGCGACCGCGCCGACCCGTGACCCTGCAGCGGTCGTGAAGGACCCGGCGAATCCTGTCTTCAGAGGCAGTGGACAGGCGTGGGATAGCCGGGCCGTGCGGGAGACGGAGCTCTTCAAGGGCCCCCAGTACTTCCATGTCCTGTACGGAGGGTTCGACGGTCAGGTCTGGCGGATTGGGCACGTCCGCACCCGGGACTTCCGGACGTTTGAAGCGAATCCTTACAACCCCGTTTTTGTGCCGTCGGACGACCCCGAGGCCTGGGACTGCGATGGCGTGTTAACGCCCCAGGTCGTCGAGCTGGGCGGTGCGTACTATATGGTCTACGCGGGCAAGAAAGGCCAGGCGTGGCAGACCGGCTTGGCCAGGACTTCCAAGCCCTGAGCGCTCAAAAGCTTGAGCTGATGAGATGGGTAGTTGGTTCGGGCTGCTACAATGAACCTCGCGAGAGGCGAGAGCGCCTGGCACAACGACGATAGCGCCGTCGAGAGGCGGTTACCCATCAGCTAGATTGGCAATTCTTAGAGGACGGGGACGTGCCTTGTTGAAAAGACTGACTGATAACCGGCAACTGGGAACTGGTAACTGACACTGCCGTTCACCACGTCAGCACTATTTTGATCGTGTCCGCCAGCTCGGCGTGGAGCAGCGTCATCGCGCTGGCGAAATC
>JBNGDU010000306.1:0-9135 GCA_049975025.1 Anaerolineae bacterium | reverse complement strand
CGATAACTGTGTTGACGTCCATAGTACGGATAGTTTAGCATGCTATCTGTGGATACTGTGTCAGGCGTGGAAATCCGATAGTCATCAATGCTCGCCCCACGATCACCCGCGCGCCAAGCCAGATCAGCGCCCGCGCGGGATCGGATACGATCCCGCCGCCCGCACCGGTTACTATCGCGACGTCGCCCTTGAGCCTTTCTTGGTCAAGCTTCCCAGTTGCGATCAGCATGTCGCCTTCCGTCGCATCCGGGTGTCCTCCGGCTCCTGAGAGGGAATGAGTGCCCATTCAGGAAGCGGTGCCACGGGGAGCGTGTCTTCGGGGATTCTTCAGCCCGGTAGTTAGCTTGTTCGTCACTTCGCGCTTGACCCTTGCGGCTAGCAGGTCATCGTGCTCCGCCAGAAAGCCTCGGACGACGTCGGGGTCGTGGACCACGAGCGCCCGCAGGGCCCAGGAGAGCGCCTTGATCACCATGTCGTCCTGGTCGTCCGCGAGCATCTCGCAAACCTCCAGCGTGCGTCGCACGTCGCCATAGCCACCCTTGGAGCGGATGTTGAGCGCGACGGTGCTAACCAGCGCTGCGCGTCGCCACCACCGGTCCTCGGACCGCGCCCAGGTATGGATCACCTCATCGGAGATCTGCTGCCTAAGCCACGCCGGACCTGCAAGGCTACGGGCGAATCCGTCGACCGTCCACCAGCTGTTGATGCCCTGGCCGAACTCCTGGATCTCCACCTCGCCCAGTGTGTCAAAGGTAGGTTTGTGGTAGCTTAGGAGGGCGTAGGCGTGGCCAGGCTCGTCACTGAGGCGGTGCAGCTCGCGTGCCACCGCCAGCACGAAGTCAGGCTTGGCATGGCTCAACTCACGGGCGAGCTTCCGATGGACGACGCGCTCATTGGGCGTGTTCTTCACCGGCAGTGCTTCGATCTCGGCTAGATGCGCTGTGGCTATTGTCAGAGGATCATCCATACCCGGTAGCATAGCTCAAATACCGGGTAACACAACAGCGTAACTCTAAGCAAGGCGCATCAGGCATTAGGGTTGAGAACGGCGAAGTCGCCGTTGGACGTGGTCTTGGTCACGGATTTGACCCCATTCTGAAACGTCCTCATGTCGATCTCGTCTTGACATCTTCTAACCCTGCGTATACCATTGGTGTTGTAGGGGAATCCGGATCGGCGTTTGGGGACTATGCGACTCCTGTTCTGACTGGTTTTCTGTCCGTCTACAGGGTCCAGAGGGGGTGCGCTGCACCCCGAAACCCATGTCCCTTCCAGCATACTAGGGGTCTAGCTGCATAGATGAATACGATAGGTGAAGCGCGACCGAAGGTTCTTGCTGTCGACGATCGCGTCGATAACCTCCGCGTGCTCAGTCGGCTGCTCAAGCAACTCGACCTAGATACCCTGCGGGCTACCTCTGGGGAGGAGGCACTGGCCCTGGCAGAGGACCACGACTTCTTTCTGGCGATCGTGGACGTCCTGATGCCCGAGATGGACGGGTATGAACTCGTGGAGCGCCTGCGAAGCCGGGAGAGGACGGCGACGTTGCCCGTCATCTTCGTCACTGCCGTCTACTCCGACGCGCACTACCACCGCAAAGGGTACGACGCCGGCGCCGTCGATTTTCTCACAAAGCCCTTCTCGGGCGAAGTCCTCCTCAGCAAGGTGAAGGTCTTCCTCGAGCTCTACCGCCAGCGCCAGCATCTGGCTGCTGTGGTGGAAGAGCTCCACGCCACCAACCGCCAGCTTTCGCAGCTCACCCGGGAGCTGGAGGACCGGGTCCGGGTTCGGACGGCGGAGCTGGAGCTTCTGGATCGAAACAAGTCGGAGTTCATACAGATCATCTCGCATGAGCTGCGGACCCCGCTCACACTCATCAAGGGCTTCAGCCAGATGCTTCTGGAGAATCCGTGCTTGTGTGCTGAACAGCAGTGTTGGACTTATCTTGAGGGTATCGCGCACGGCGCGGACCGCGCGCACGAGATCCTCAATAGCATGCTGGATATGGTGCGGATCGACAGCAACTCGCTGCCTCTGAAACTGGAGTGGGTGGCCCTGCCGGACTTGCTAGTCCCGCTCTGCGAGGATCTTGGGGAGCCTATGAAAGCGCGTCACCTCAAGTTCACCGAGGAGTGGTCGCCGCACCTGCCCCGAATCTACGTCGATCCCGACGAGATAAGTAAGGTCTTCCGTCATCTCCTCTACAACGCGGTGAAATATACGCCTGACGGTGGCGAGGTCAGCGTTTCCGCGCGCCCCGTGCCGCTACGGGAGGACGACGATGCCGGCGACTTCGTCGAGATCGTCGTCAGCGATACCGGCATCGGCATCGATCCCCGGGTGCAGGAGGTGATCTTCACCAAATTCTACCAGGTCGAACCCCTGGCCTTCCACTCATCGGGCAAGACCAAGTTCAAGGGTGGGGGCGCAGGGTTAGGCTTGGCCATCGCTCGCGGCATCGTGGAGGCCCACGGCGGTCGCATCTGGGTCGAGAGCCCTGGCTGTGACGAGGAGCGTTGTCCCGGCAGCCGCTTCCGCGTGATGCTCCCAGTGAAGCGCCGCATCGCCTCGCAGGAGGAGATGGCGGCACGGATTGAGGCGATGCGGGGAGATTGACGATTGACGATTTGCGATTGACGATTGACGGCTGATGCTTGGCTGCGCCAAAACCTTCCGAATCGCAACCCTACTTTCGGCCTTTGTGGGCCATTTCCTTGCCGCTCTGAATTGCCTTGGGCATCTTGTGACACAGGGAATGGGGTCGCCCGTTCAGTTATGCCGGGCGACCCCTCGGCTAGACCAGCCGCTTTCTACGTAATGTCGCTACGGCATAGGCGGACCAACGGGTGGCTCGGGTCGAGGCGGCGGCACTTTGCCGAGCTCGATCATCTGCGTTAGCAGGGTGAACGTCTCGGTGTCGAGGTCACCGACTGCATAGACGATGAAGGACCTGTGGGGCTTGAGCACGATCCGTTGGGCAAGCACAAGGTCCTCGGTACCGGCAGCGAAGATCGAGGCCATGTAGGCACCCGGGCGAATGTCCAGCGGACCTGCCTGTTCAAGATTCGCGAGATCTTCGACCTCGGCTATCGAGCGACCGCGCTCCCAACCTCGGTTGAGATAAATGTCGACGGCAGGCGCGGCAGCGGTGTGGCGCACCGTCAGGCGCGTATGTCCTGCCACAGCATCAGAGACATCGTTCACGAACACGGAGGCGTTGAAGTCGCCATCCGCGGCTAGATGCGCGAACACTGTGTAGTTCTCGCCTGCTGTAAAGTCAACATCAGTTTCGATCACGGCTGTTCCCGTGCACGGCTTTTCCTCATCCGCAGGATACACCTGGATTTTGGCCTCAGAAAGCTCGAGAGGTCCGGCGAACTGTCCGAACTCGAAACCGGGTAGCTCACAATCGCCGTTGACTGCTACATCCACCACAACACCAGGGATGCCGTGGCCGACATAGACCATGGCCGGCTCCTCCGGCGGCTCCTGCGCCGACGCCATGGCGAAGCTCATCAACGCGAGGATCAACACCAACATCAGAGATACCAACGCTTTCCGTTTCACGTTACAACTTCCTTACGTAAGTATAGTATGGATCGAAACAACGTAATGCTCTTGCGGCTTCGCGCTCTGTTACCACCCCCTTTCGTATCTCAGGTTGTTCTCTATTTGAACACGATCGTGCGGTACGCATATCTCCCAGACACACGCCAGCTCCGCTGTGACGGTGGCGTCGGCGGCTATGGACGTATCGTGAACCCTGCCAAAGGACCCGAGACCGTCATGGCTATCCCATCGACCTGGGCGCTGACCCGCCACCAATAGGTCCCGGGATCTATCGCCTTGCCGTCCGTCAGTTCGCCCTCAAAAGCCACCGAGGGGCTTTCGACGAAGTCCGACTGCCAGATCAGCTGCAGCGCGCTGCCAGACCTGAGATCGAGCCAATACCTGGACGCCAACGGATAAGGTGTCCATTCGAAGACCAGCGGGCTCTCCGGTGTGATCGTGCCGGCATCTAGAGAGGCATCCAACGGCGGATTGACCTGATGCAGCCCGAGCAGGCCGATATCCAGATCCGCCAGGCGAACGGTGTCCCCATCTCCGACCGGCGTGGGCCCGATCCACGCCCAGCTCACGACATTATCAACTTCGAACTGAGGGTTGCGATCCTGGGTGAAGACCACGTTATATCCCTCGGTCGAGGCGGACAGATTCTCGAAGCGGTACTCTCCGTCAGAGACCTCAATCTCGCGGACCACCCGATAGGCTTGATTCTCCAAGACCAACGTCACGGCCTGGCTGGGTGGCTCGCCCTCTAGCAGCACCCGCCCGCTGATCACGCCGGAGTCAGGCTCGGGCGTTGCCGTCGGCGCCGCTGTCGTTCTCGGCCTGCCAGTAGATGTCGGACTTGGTCGTGGGGTGCTGGTGGGTGTAGGTGTATCCGTCGCTGTCGGAGATGGCGATGGGGTATCGGTCGGCGACGGCGTCAGGGTCGCTGCCGCCGATGGCTGCGGCGTGTCGGTGTCCATCGGCGTAGATGTTAGCGATGGCGAAGGCGGCGGGCTGTTGGTTGGCGCTGAGGTCGGCGACGGGACGGGCGTGGATGTCGCACTCGGCTGAGGTAGGGGCGTGGAGGTCGCCGCCACCTCTTTGGCGATGCCGGGCGTGTCTGATGCTGGCGGGAGGATCGCTGTAGACGTGCGCTCCGGCAGGGATGGCTCATCTCGCGATCCGGATGGTACGTCCGGTCGCATCGATGAGCCATCAGCTTCCGTTCCAGCCGCCTCAGGCGTCCTAAACAGCGGCTGCGTGGTGTCTGTGCTCGACAGTCCTGTGCACGCGGATAGAAGCACTAAGATAGCCATGCTCAATATGCTCACTCGGCGGCCCACTGACATCATCTATACATATACGACGGATAAGTCACGGAATTGTTACGGGTGACTTCTACTGCGAACTGAGACGGCGTCGATGTACAGGCTAGAGAAGTTCTCCGCGGTCGTCTGGCTCAGAAAACGGAGCGTGACTGTCTGCCCGGCATAGGCAGCCAAGTCGACGGTACGCTTTTCCCATCCTCCGGTGTCGTTCTCGCCACAGAGCAGGTAATCGTCGACGAGCACATCATCCAGGAAGACTCCGCCATAGCTGGCATCGCACGCAAAGATCGAGTCGATCCAATGCCAATAGGTAAGCTGGGGCTCGAACTCCGGCACGAGGATCTCTTGTTCTATATAGGTCTCTAACCCTGATTCACCTCCTAACCACGCCACCCAGGCACCGTCATAGGGCGTGATGGGGTCAAATAGCCTATCGTTCGGCACGATCAGTTCGAGATCGAAGAACGTGCTGTCTTCGTATTCATCCCAGGCGGTCCGACCCGCCTCAAAGTCCCCGTTTTCCACAGCATTGGGGCTGGGCGAACTGGATCCCGATCCAATGACGATGGGCAGATAGATCACGGAGTCCAGTTGTGCGATCTGAGCTGCGACGCGGTTTGCTATAGGCGCAAACGCGCCGGCGAGCAAACAGACGGCTAGCAACAGTGTGCGGCTTGTCTTCATGATAGTCGCGCCTCGGCTCATGCGATCTAGAGTGACGGTTGGTTGGCAGGCTGCATGGTGCGCTGCACGCCAGCTGCCGCGCGGCTAGGGATAGCTTCCGCGTGATGGAGGGGGATTTCCTTCACCAAAAGCCTCCTTGTCGCCCTCCATCGCCCGACGTAGAAGGTGTTAGTCCTTGTGGCTTGAGCGCTTCATGGGTATCTGTCTACTTATATGACGAACAAGGACGGAAAATGTTACGCTTCAGCTTAAGCGAGATACTGAATAGCAAGAGATCCATCGATGAAAGTGACGCAAAATCCAAGATTCACGGCCTGTGGATGGCCTGCTTGGCAGCGGCGGTCCGGCGCAAGTTCGGCGTGGAGCTATGGCGGCGCGCCAGGGTTTCCAGTTGCTACGGATAGTATACTGCGGATTGGACTTCAGGTAAAAGCGCGAAGTGCCTCTTGTCACTGGGGCACTGACCAGCCTGAAATCACTGATGGGGTACGGGCCGCAGTGCTTGGAGAGTATCTCTGTGGCCCACTCGAGGAAACCCTGCCTCACGCGGTCTTTCGTCAAGGCCCCGCTCTTTGACTCTCGTCGTCTTGCCGCTGCCAGGCGCGCCGAAAGACCACCTATGCGTCCGCTGTCTTGTTCGATTCCCCGGTCTACCTACAATGGACTGTAGAATCGGTTCTCCAGAAGGAGTGCCCAAGTGCGACCATTGAACAGTCTAGATGACCTCCGCAGACTCCAGCGCTTCCTTGTCCAAATGCGACACCAGGTCGCGCAGGCCGCCTACTTCCAGTTCGGCGATCTTATATGGCGGACCTACTACCCGCCGAACGGGTTTCATGTGACCAGGGACGTCCGGATTTGGGACCGTGCGGGTGGCGTCATCGACGGATTCGTGTTCTACCTGCCACGCGACGGTAACCCCGAGTTTTTCCTGCGCCCCGAGCTGTACAACAGCCGGATAGCTGATGAGATGGTTTCTTAGGCCGTGTCGCGAGGACAGGCGGCACAGGCGTCTTCTGTCGAAACCAGTTGCATCGATGTCTCCGAAACCGGTCAAATGCCCGGTAGTTGTAATAGCCGCGTTTTCAAATCCTCCGGCGTGGCCGATTGCACAGCGGCTTCGATGATCGGAACGCCTGACCGTCCGGCGATGGTGAGCGTCGCGTGGGTGTGGGCGATGATCTCCATCAACGCTCGCGCCTTCCTATTTGCATAGGCACGGTGGCTGCGCCGCCGACCTCCATAGATCCACAGGCGCAGGCGCGTCTGGCCCTCCCAGGGACCGCTGATCGCGATGCTGCGTCGCTCGTCGACCCACCAGAGGTTGTAGGCTGAGAATCCTCGCGTGCCGTTGGGCTGTACCGTGTCGAAGAGGTGGCGGGACCAGAGTTCGGCGAGGCCCGCCATCAGTCCGACACCGCTCACTTGTATGCTCCGTGGAGTCTCTCGATCGAACGTATCCCCGTACCAGACCTCCCAGATTGCGGCCGGCAAGGGGTCGAGGAGGACATCCTTTCGTCTGAACACGGTGCGCATCACCTCCCGGCGCCCCCGGAGGGCGCCCTCAATGCCTGTGTGTCCTGTGTGATAGGCCTTTCGGGCCCTCTTCGTGTTGCTACGCCGTCAGATCAATATAGGCCTCAACCCAGCCGGCGTTCCCGTGGTGCGGCCGATGGGGATTGCTGATATGGTGGTGCGGAATGCCGGCTTGAGGCCCACCTCGCTGGGCGGCGTCAGGCCGACAGGTACCTGCATCGCTAGATACGGAGATCGCAGATGTCGCCGCTACGGAAGATAACCGTGCGGTCGTCCACCCGCTCAGCACCGGCCTCCAGGTAGCCGCCGATGCTGACGTCGTCGCGGACGCGGATCTCCTGCTCGTAGGGCGGCTCGACGCGCACCGGCGGGATCTCGTCGATGTGGCGCACGGCCTCAGCCACCGTCTCGCGGATCAGGTCGCAGGCGGTCTCGTGCGAGAGGTGGAGCGCTAACTCCCAGCCCAGCCCCTCCTTCACAACGGCGCCGTAGATGTTAGGGACCAGGGCTCGAGCCTCCTCCACGGCCTTATCATCACCCGATATGAAGATCGTGGGAACGCCGAAAGTCCCTGCCATGATCGCCCTCGCGCCGAACTCACCGACGAACTGCCCATTGAGCTTGTAATACTCGATGGTCCGGGAGGAGTAGGTGTGGCAGAGCGGGGCGTTGCGGGTGTCAGCCATCGCGTGCTGACCGACAAAGAGCAGCGCGTCGAAAGAGCTGTCCAGGAAGTAGGGAGGCTTGATGGGACCGCGGGCGATAAGCTTGGCCTTGGGGTGGAACGCCATCACGTCGATCCCGCCATTGCCGTGTCCGTCCCAGACGACGATCTCGGCTTCTGGAGCGGCGTCCAGGATACCGTCCACGGCGGCGTTCACCTCGCCGGTGAGCAGCGCCACCGCCTCGCGTTTCAGCTCCGGTGCGTCCTGATAGTCGCGGGTCTGCGCAAAGCGCGAGACCATCGCGGGTCCCTCTAGGTCGGTGATGATGTAGAGTTTCATGGTTTCTCCTTTTTCCGGGTAAGGTGGGGTGCACGCCCCGGCGCGAGGTCGTTGGTGCGCCCTACCTGTTGGTCGTCTGTCGAAGCATATGTGTGCCTCTGTGCTAGGTGCACCCCACTGGCTACAAGTGGGGCGCACCAGGTGTGGTGGAGCGCAGCAGGTGCTGGAGGTAGGCCATGCGGAAGGTCGAGTCGAGTGTGAGCGCGATGGGGCGCCGCCGGTTGTCCTCCAGTCGCATGTAGGCGCCGGTGACCCAGTAACCGCCCGCGCTCTCCCTGAGGTAGCTCGGCGGGAAGCGGTAGACCGTGATATCACCAGCAACTTCCTCGCGGAAGGTCTCCAGATGGGCCAGCGCCTCCCCGAACCAGCGATGTCTGCGGGCGGTGGGGAAGTGCGCCATCAGCTCGAGGCGTTGGACCAGGGTCGCGGTCGGGGTGCGCTCGAGTTCGAAGTCGCCGTCGTAGCCGGGGAGGTGGACGCTCCAGCCGATGGCGTAATAGCGTCGTGGCCCGGCGCGCATCACGCCATACCCATCGCGCAAGGCCTGGTAATCCGGGTGCATGACGTAGTTGATCACCGCATCGATCTTGTCCCGGTTGGCCGTGTTCAGCATATCTGTCGGGGCGTACGCCAGGGCGTAGATGTCGTGGATGCTTGGCAGTTGTCCGTTGAGCTGCGGGTCCACCAGCGGCTTCTTGCGGAATGAGTTGTTCGGGTAGTCGCCGAAGGTATCTTGATCGATGTAGATGTCGTGGTTGCCGGTCTCCGCCAGTTCGTAGAGCGTGTCCAACCGGGCCGAGAGGCAGCGGGACACGGCGGGTGGGGCATATCCCATGATGGCGACCAAGCGTGCGGTGACGAGCACAGCTTCGAAGCGGCGGAAGGTGCCCGGGAGCTCCTCGTCGCTCGTCTCCATGACCGCCACCTGGTCTGCCAACCAGGCCAGGAACGGCGCCAGGCGGGCATCCAGCGGTGTCATCCCAGCATGCAGCCCCAGGTCGCGGAGCTTGGCTGCGGCGTTCTCAAAGGCC
>JBNGDU010000305.1:0-9136 GCA_049975025.1 Anaerolineae bacterium | reverse complement strand
CGCCTATATCACGGAGCACGCGGCTGCGGCCACGCGCGGACGCGCCATGGCGCTCTTCGGAGGATTGCTTCGCATCGGCAGGTTTATTGGCCCCCTTATCGGCGGATACGTCGCGGCCGAATGGGGGCTTCGCGTGACCTTCCTGGTCGCAGGGGCTATCAGTCTGCCGGCTATCGCGTCGGTGGTCGCTTTTCTCCCAGGCCGCGGCGCGAACCGTGCTGCACCTGCGCCTGGGACTACGAAGCTCGCTTCAGGCGTCGGCGCTGTTTCCTTCGGCGAGCGTCTTGTCGCGATGCTGCGCCGCCAGGCGCCTCTGCTGATCCCTGCCGGGTTGGGTCAGATCTTTGTGCAGATGATCCGTTCGGGTCGGGGGACAATCATCCCGCTCTATGCCTCGAACGTCGTTGGGCTCAATGTCGACCAGGTGGGGTTGATGCTGAGCATCGCTGCCGCCGTCGAGATGGTGATGTTCATTCCGGCGGGATGGGTGATGGATCACCTGGGTCGCAAGTACGCCTACCTGCCCAGTTTCGCAATTCAGGCCCTAGCGATGGCTTGCGTGCCTCTCACGCATCGATTCGGCGGATTGCTGGTCTGCACGACGTTGATCGGCATGGGCAATGGGCTGAGCTCCGGTGGCATGATGACGCTGGGGTCGGACCTGGCGCCGGACCGCGGGCGGGAGGAGTTCTTCGGCGTCTGGCGGCTGATCGGCGACGTCGGAGGCACCGGAGGGCCGGCAGCCGTGGGATTCGTGGCCGATGCCCTGGCCCTTCCCTCTGCTGCGCTGGCAATGGCGGCCTCAGGATTGATGGCAGTGCTGATCTTCGGGTTTTTCCTCCCCGAAACGTTGGTCCGCGAGCCCGAAGGGCGGGCGAAGTCGACCTCGGTGCAGGCGTGAACTGGATGCCGGGTACTTGGATGTTGGGTAGTGGATGTTAGGGAGGACCTGCCGTCGTAGAGACGACCTGCTGGGTCGTCTGAGGCGCGGCGAACCATGGCCTGGGAGAGCTGACCCAGCGAGTCGTCACTATTGACTGATCTTGATGATGATCTAGGTTAGGAGGGCCGGATGAATCGGGGACCTTTTGGTTACTGTCTCAACACGAGTACCTTGCGTGGCCATGGTCTAGGCCTGGTCGAGGAGATCGAACTCGCTGCCGAGGTGGGCTACGACGGGATCGAACCGTGGATTCGGGAATTGGACGCGTACGTGGAGAACGGAGGATCGCTCTCGAAGCTGGCGCAGATCATCGAGCGTGCGGGGCTGGACGTTCCTAACGCCATCGGTTTCTTTGAGTGGGCCGTGGATGATGTGGACCGACGAAGGGAGGCGCTGGACGAGGCGCGGCGGAATCTGGAGATGTGCGCGGAGATCGGTTGCGAGCGGTTGGCAGCGCCACCCTCGGGGATCACCGATGCCGAGATACCATTGTCTGTCGTGACCGAGCGCTACCGTGCTCTCTTGGAGATGTCAGAGGACACTGGCGTGACACCTGTGGTCGAGTTCTGGGGGATCTCACGCACGTTGGGACGGCTTGGCGAAGCGGTCTACGTGGCCATGGAGAGCGGGCATCGAAATGCTTGCGTGTTGGCCGACGTCTACCATATGTACAAGGGCGGGAGTCCTCACAACGGGTTACGCCTGGTTGGGCCGAAGACGCTGGGGCTGGTCCATATAAACGACTACCCCCAAAAGCCAGAGCTGGAGGTCATTACCGACGCCGACCGCGTCTATCCTGGGGATGGCGTCGCCCCCCTCGCTCAGATTCTCCA
The DNA here is from genome assembly GCA_049975025.1 of Anaerolineae bacterium. Taxonomy (GTDB): domain Bacteria; phylum Chloroflexota; class Anaerolineae; order B4-G1; family SLSP01; genus PWVB01. The sequence goes on along the minus strand of JBNGDU010000305.1, from coordinate 7,360 downwards.
CGATCTGAAGGTCGCGGGCTTCGACGGCATGCTCTCCCTTGAGCTCTTCAACGAGACCTATTGGGAGCAGGATGTCAAGTTGGTCGCGCGCACCGGTCTTGAGAAGATGCGCGCAGCCGTCGAGGCCGGTCTGGCGCTCTGATGGCAACTCTTTCGATCGCCGACGTCGTAAGTAGGGCACCTAGTGCTTGAGACTGCGATCCTGCTCGCTCTGGTCGCCGCTGGGGCCATGACGGCGTTCCAGGGTTTGTTGACGGTGCGGGGACGCCGCCGGGCTCATCCCAACATCCTGGAGCGCCCTTTGATCGAGGCGCTGGACCTCAAGGAACCTGACCAGATCAACCGGGTTCTTGGGCGCTTGCGCCTTGTCTATGGCCTCTTTCTCATCGCTGTGGGTCTCTGGGGTATGACCGTGTGAGCCTTACGGGAGCGTGCTGTGACGCCTGCCCGACTAAGGACGCTTGGTAATGCGATCATGAATCTTGGTCTTCTTGATCATTGATCCTATATGACCCAACCGCTCGGCAAGCCCCTAGCGCTCTCTAAGGCGTTCTACGCCCTATATTATGGGGCCGGCGCATGTCTGCTGCCTTTTCTGGCACTCTATTACAGTGATCTGGGCTTCGATGGACGTGAGATCGGGGTGTTGAGGGGGCTGGCGCCGTTGGTGACTTTGATCAGCGCCCCGCTCTGGGGCGCCGCCGCCGATGGAACCGGACGCCACAAGGCGCTGTGGCTCCTCGCTATTGCGGGGACATGGGCTGCGGTTCTTGGGATCTCCTTGACAACGGCCTATTGGGGCCTGCTCCTGTTGGTGGTGGCCTACGCTTTCTTCGGCGCATCGATCATGCCGCTGGCCGATAGTGCTGTGATGACCTTGCTGGGCAAGCAGCGAGGCAAGTATGGTCTGCAGCGTATCTGGGGTGCGGTAGGTTGGGGCGTCGCGTCCTTCTTCACGGGGTTCTTGACCGACACCTATGGCTTGACTTGGGCCTTCATCGGCTTTCTGGCGCTCATGGCGGGGGCGGGTTTGACCGCCGCGGTCATGCCTGCGGGGTTCAGCCACGAGCGGCGTAGATTTGGTCAGGACTTCAGTACCTTGATGACCGATGCCTCCTGGGTGGTTTTCCTCGGGGTCGTCTTCGTCGCAGGTCTCTATCTGGCGTTTGAGACCAGCTACCTTCTTCTCTATCTTGACAGCTTGGGTGTCAGAAAGTCCTTGATGGGGATCGCCCTGGTCGTGGCCACGGTGAGCGAGCTGCCGGTCTGGGCCCTGGGTCCCCGTCTATTGCGCAGATGGGGATCTCACGGTGTGCTAGGGATAGCGATTGTAGCCGGTCTGGCACAAGCCGCGGCCTACGTTTGGCTGGTGCCGGGCACCCCTTGGTTGGCGCTGCCGACACAGCTTCTGCATGGCTTGGCCTTCTCGGCGATGTGGCTGGCTGGCGTGACTCACGCGGCTGAGTCAGCGCCTGCCGGTACTCAGGCTACGGCTCAGGGGCTCTTTGGCGGCGTCCACATGGGTATGTCGGCGGCCCTGGGTGCCTTCATCGGCGGTTGGCTCTTTGAGAAGGGCGGTGGTGCGCTGATGTTCCGCTGGGCCATGGCTACCTCGCTGATGGCTTTGGCGCTGCTTTGGTGGGCTGGTTCACGAGTAGAACGACAAGAGCTATAGACGTTGCAGCGCTTCAGTCATAACTGGCAGCTTTTCACGTCGCGAAGCAGGGAAATCCCCAAGATGCTGCTTTAGGCAGGGTTGGCGGCTTGTGCTATCATTGTTCTGAATTGTGCATAATCCGGAACAAGGCGACATTCGAAGCGAGCGGATGCTGCCCAAGCCTGTCAGGGTTCGAAGAGGGAGGAGACCGAGGATGTACCGTGAGATTTCACTGAACGGCCTTTGGGAGCTGCGGGATGAACCCTTGAGTCATCCCCTGAGCGACGCGCCTCGGCTCACCACGACATCGGAGGGCTGGATCTCCCAGCCGGTTCCAGGGGATATTCACCAAGGCTTGATGATGGCGGGTCGCATTGAAGAGCCGCTGGTCGGTCTGAATAGCTTTGACTGTGCGTGGACGGAACACCGCTCCTGGTGGTTCCGGCGCGTCTTCGACGTACCCTCCGAATGGCTAGAGGCCGACGTTCTCGAACTTGAGATGAACGGATTGGATGCCAACGGCGAGGTCTTCATCAACGGGGTGCATATCGGCAGCCATCACTCGGCCTTTCGACCTTTCGTGCGTGACGTGAAGGCGTTGCTGGAGCCCGGCGAGAACGTGCTGCTGGTGCGGTTGACGGCTGGGGTGGAGACGGTCTCCGAGCTTGACATGGACCACTGCGATGGCGTGCGGGCCAGCACGGAGGCCGGCAACGGGCGACCCAACCGGGGTGATCCTCGCCGCATCTTTGCCCGCAAGCCCCAGTACACCTGGGGATGGGATTGGAGCCCCCGATTGCCCACGACAGCCATCGGCGGCGATGTGAAGCTGAGGGTGATGGAGACGGCGTGCATCCGGGACGTGTCACTGCGCCCAGTTCAGCATGGTGATGACGTCTTCGTGACCGCAACGGTGTTGGTCGACCAATTCCACTATTACAGGACGCGGGAGGGGTGGGTCGGCGTCACGATTGTCGATGCCGATGGAAGCGAGTTCAGCGCCGAGGCAAGGGTCTTGCTCCGCTCCGGGTACAATCACGTGAAGCTGCGCGTGCCGATCACCGAGGCGCGGCTTTGGTGGCCGAACGGCCTTGGTGAGCAGCACCTCTATCGGGTTCGAGCAGAGCTCACGATCGATGGGCAGACGTCGGCCTTCCCGGAATTTCGCTATGGTCTGCGCTTTGTAGCATTGGACACGGACGACGCTTTTGCCTTCATCATCAATGGGAGGAGGATCTACGTTAAAGGCGCCAACTGGATCCCGGCTGATGCGCTTTACGCCCGGGTCACTGACGAGACCTACGATGCCTTGGTGCGCCAGGCGCGCGACGCCAACTTCAACATGCTCCGGATCTGGGGCGGCGGTCTCTACGAGCGCGCCGCGTTCTACGAAGCGTGCGACCGACACGGCATCATGGTCTGGCACGACTTCATGTTCGCCTGCGCGCCTTATCCTGATGATCTACCGGCCTTTCAGGTCGAGGTGGAGAAGGAGGCGGACTATCAGACTAAGCGACTGCGCAACCATCCGAGCGTTGTGCTCTGGTGCGGCAATAACGAGAATACGTGGGGTTTTGTGGATTGGTGGGATGAGCGCACGCGCTGCGGTGCCTATCTGTACAACTACCTACTGCCAGAGGTGGTAGCGCGGAACTGCCCTGATACCCCTTACTGGAACAGCTCCCCTTACGGCGGCGAGACACCCAATGCATCAGATGTGGGCGACCGCCACCACTGGAACGATTGCATGATGAACCCCGATATGACAAAGCGCATCACACCCGAGGCATACGATCTCTGCGACGCGCGTTTTGTCTCGGAGTTTGGCTACGTGGGCGCGCCGCCGAAAGCTACAGTTCTGGAATACCTTGGCGGCGCGCATTTCGACCGGACCGGCGAGGTGTGGCAGCATCACACGAACACCTTTGAGAAAAACACAGTCGATGCCGGTATCCGGAAGCACTACGTCGATCCCGACACCCTCTCGCCCGATGACTATCTGCTTTACAGCGGGCTGGTCCAGGGCCTGATGTACGCCTACGCTCTGGACTCTATGCGGGGGCGCACCAACTGTCACGGTAGCCTTTTCTGGATGTTCGAGGACTGTTGGGGCGAGGTGGGATGGACCATCGTCGACTACGCACGCCGGCGGAAGCCCGCCTGGTACTTCGTGCGGCGGGCCTATGCTCCGCTAAGGTTGATCGCGCGTCCGGCAGAGGAGGAGGGGATTCGGGTGGTGCTCGCCAACGGTACTTCTGAGCCGGTCGATCTGGAGCTTGAGGTAGGTTACGTCAGTCTGGACGGCTCCATCCGAGACCTGCGGACGGTCTCAGCATCAAGCCCCGCCCTGCAGCGGACCGAAGTGGCGCGCTTCGACAAGGCCGGACACGACCCGACGCAGGGTCTGTGGATCGCACGGGTACCCGGTAGGGCGGAGATACCGACCGCCACCCTCCGCGCTTGTGACTACCGCGAGCTGGCGATCGAGCCTTGCGATCTTGACGTCGATCTGGTGGAGATGACGGACCGTCGTTGCGTGCTGAGGATCTCGTCCGAGGTCTACGCGCACGCGGTCCACTTTGCGTTACCACCAGGTGCGTTGCCATCGGACAGTTACTTCGATCTGCTACCCGGAGAGGCGCGGGATGTGGTGATCGCGTCTCCCCATGCCCTTGACCCGGACGCCGTCGGCGTCCACTGTGTGAACGGGGTGTGACGCTTCAGCGTCCGACGCTTTGGCTTGGGTATTGTGAGGACTGCATCGGAGGTGCTGACTGATGGGCTTTGAGCAGGCGCTGGAGCAACTCGCAGGGTCTCACGATCTACGGCTTTCCAGTTGGGGACCCTATACCAAGCGGTATATGGGTATCAGTCACGTCCCAGACCCCGCTACCGGCCTTCGCTTCGACCTAAGTGTCTTCCCCGCTCTCTATCGGCGCGGCGTACAGGTTCCCAATGTGCTTTGGGAGTCGGGGTACCATCCCTGGCTGGCGGCGCCGGACCTCTCGTTCTTCCGCCATCGCCACGAGATCATCTGGAAAGACCGTCTCTACGCCGATGTGGATTACTGTCGCGTGGATGAGGCAGCGGTTTTGATCCGCGCGGCATGTGTCAACCACGCCGATGCACCCCAGAACCTGGTGCTCCACTGGGTGGCGTCGCTGCACTTCCCGTCGGCGGGGAGTCGAGGGAGCTTGCCGCTGCGCCTGAGCCGGGTGGAGCTGCCCGACAGCGGTGTTTGGTTGGAGGGCCTGGATTATGCTGTGCTCTCGATGAGCGAGGCCGCCCACCGTGCGAACTTGAGTTACGATGGTCTCATCCGCGGAGAGGCAAGGGTGCCTGGATTCGTCCAGGGTTTGGGCCTCGGACAGGGATTCGGCCTTCACGAGGGCGACGCCGTGACCTACCGGGTCAGTTTGCCCAATCCTTTGCGCTACACGGTTCTGCTGTTGCGCTACCGATTGCCGCCGGGCGCCAAGGTGAGGTTGGAGCTGCTGGGATCGGCGGAGCGCCGTGTGACCCTGAGCGGTGACGGGGAGGCTGAGGACGGCGTCGCGCTCAAAGAGATCGCCCTGGGGGAGACGCTCAGCGGCGACGTGATCTTCACGCTGATCCCGACTACCCATGGGGTCCCGATCGAGATCGACGGATTAGCGCTGGTGCCGGCCGATGATATTCGTCAGCTGCGTTTCGAGCCGATGAAGTGGCAGCACGCACCTGAGCGGCTGCCGACGCTCCGCGATGACACGCTCGTGCTGAAGTATGCTTATCTGGACCAAGCCTACGGCCTGGCGTGGGGCGAGAAGCAGATCAGAGCATCCGGCGACGTCATCCCGTTTCGGGTGCGGGGGCTCCTTTGTGATGACCTGGACACCACGTTGCGGCTTTACGTGCACGACCATGTCCACGACATGCTGGTCGGGCCCGGGGAGGGTCACTTCACCGACGTATTTCAGGGGCCTATGTTCCTCGCGCCGGGGGAGACACGTGAGATCCAAGGGCTGGTCTGCTGTGGCGATCCTGATGACGTCCGCGCGCGATTGGCGGACTTCGATCCTGCCGGAGAGGATTGGGACGCCCACCACGCTGAAGCTGTGACGCGCGCCGTTGATCTTGCCCCTAATCCCTCGGGAGCCCGGTACCGGTTCAGCCAGGAGCGTATGGCAGCCACGGTCCTAACCAACGTCGTCTATCCCGTCCGCACGCGCGGCACGTGGATACGGCACTACACGCCGGGGCGGTGGTGGGACAGTCTTTACACCTGGGACTCGGGTTTCATCGGCTTGGGGCTGGCCGAGTTGGATCTTGATCGCGCTCTGGACAATCTCAACGCTTACGTCACTCGGCCGGGAACCGGTGATGCCGCCTTTATCCACCACGGCAGCCCGGTCCCCACGCAGTTTTACGTTTTCCTGGAGCTGTGGAACCGCACGCAGTCGGAGGCGCTCCTCACGTACTTCTACCCGCGACTGCAGCAGTATCACAGGTTCCTAGCGGGCAGACTGGGAAGCTCGACCACCCGCGACCTCAAGTCGAACCTGATCCGCACGTGGGACTACTTCTATAACTCGGGCGGCTGGGATGATTATCCTGCTCAGGTCTACGTCCATCAGCACGGTCTGGAGTCGACGGTGACGCCAGTCGTCAGCACGGCTCAGATAATCCGTACGGCGAAAGTCCTGCGGATGATGGCAGAGACCCTCGGCCAACCCGTGGATGAGTACGAGGAGGATATTGGCGTGCTCTCAAGAGCGCTTCAGCGACACGCTTGGGACGAGGACGCGGGTGTCTTCGGCTACGTCTGCCACGACGAGGAAGGTGAGCCCGCCGGCTTGTTGCGGCACGAGAGTGGTGTGAACTACAATCTGGGTATGGATGGCGCCTCGCCGTTGGTCGCCGGGATCTGTACCCCGGAGCAGGAATCGCGCCTGGTCACAGCGCTGATGTCTGAGGGCCGGATGTGGACACGCTATGGCCTATCGACTGTGGATCAGTCGGCGCCGTATTATCGCGAGGATGGCTATTGGAACGGCGCCGTCTGGATGCCGCACCAGTGGTTCTTCTGGAAGGCGATGCTGGACTTGGGGCGCGCCGACGAGGCTCACCGGATCGCGAGCACCGGATTGGACGTATGGCAGCAGGAGGTAGCGCGATCGTACAACTGCTTCGAGCACTTCATCGTGCGGAACGGACGCGGCGCCGGATGGCACCACTTCGGTGGTCTCTCCACGCCGGTGTTGGCTTGGTATGGCGCTTATCACAGGCCCGGGCGGCTGACGGTGGGTCTGGATATGTGGGTCGAGGCGTTGGATATCGCGGAGGACCGGACCGTGCTGACGGCCCGCCTGCGCCACACGGGACCGCCGCACCACACTCCGGTCGTGATCGCCGTGCTGGCGCCGGGTGAGTACACCGCGACGTGGCAGGGTGAGCCAGTCAGGACGGAGGCTCGATACCCAGGCACGGTGGAGGTGTATCTACCTGCCGGGGCGAAGACCGGAGAGCTGCGGGTGACTCGGGCGTAATCCTCGACTCTGGGGGAACTGACGACGCCGGATGCCAAGGTGTGCCGGCTGTTGATCGCGCCCGGGCTACACCGGCATCGATTGCCTTGGTTCATCATCACGGCTGCTCCAAGCGCGGTTAAGCTTCCCGGAGGATGGTGTGGGCGCCGTTTGCCGGACCCTGGTTCGCATGCCATAA
>JBNGDU010000304.1:0-9146 GCA_049975025.1 Anaerolineae bacterium | reverse complement strand
GTCGAACCCGCAGCGGGGCATCCCAATCCCCCCAACGCATCGCCAGGCTGGACCGCGTGAGAGACGAAACCAGGGCCACATCGTTGCCCATATTCGCCAGCGATCTCGCCAGCACGCGGCTCTCACGAGGGGCCCGCGGGTTGGTTGTGACATCAACGCTACCCAGAACAAGCCGCTCACCTCCAACCGTGAAAGAAAGATCTCCACGCCCCTCCGTTAGGTCGGCATAGCCCAATGACAGCGGGTATCGGCCCGGCGGTAGGCTGTAGGGGACGAAGACCTCGTACCGTTCAGCGATGATCTCGCCGGGCTGCCAATCTGGCGTCAGGCGACGACTGTCAGTGGTCCACCGCTGCTCCACTTCGCCAAGAACCCCAAAAGGCATCAAGATGTGGGTCTCCGTCGTCCCCGTGCGGGCGTAGAGGGTAAGAGGCACCACGCCCCCTTGCTCGATTGTGGACACCGGTAGATCGTATCCCAGTAGTTCCAAGCTCCCATCAACCCAGATATCGTCAAGAGGATACATCGGGTCGACAGATTCAATGGCAGGCCGCTCCAATACTCGCCACAACCCGCCCTCAGGGCGAAGCCGGAAACCCAATTCTCGGATGTCTCGCCGGTAATTCGAGAGATAGACGTCGCCTGCGGGCAGATGTACGAAAACGCTCTCCGTCCACGGTGATGCGCCGGTCACGTAGACCGGGCGAAGATCCTCGGGTGGCAGGGCCAGATCTTCGACGTAGGTCCAGTAGAAGTACGGCGTCAGGTGTTCCCAGTCCGATACAAACGCAGCGCCCTCCCCCTCGTCCTTGAAGCGCTCGTGGAGTTGCATTACGAACTGATCGGCGTCACGCCAGCGAGCCATTGAGATTCGGGGAAAGATATGGATAGCGCGACCGCTCAGGACCAGGCCCAACAGTGCGACGCCAGCAAAGGCCAGTCCTATGCGCTTCCGCCCGAGACCCTCCACCAAGGTCAAAACGCCAAGCCCCAAAGGCAGTCCCAGTGCCGCAAAGGGGTGGAGCAGATACGCCATCACATCCTGTACCGAGTTAAGTGTGAATCCCAGGTGGCCCAGCAGAAACAAGGTCCAAAGCACGCCGAGTTGAGTCCTCCGCACCATAAGCCGGATCATGCCAAGCAAGATCAGCGCCACCAGAACCCAGCTGTACTGGAGCTTCAGCAAACTGAAGAATACAAGCCAACGATCCGGCCAATCAACGGGTCCAAAGTGAAAGAGGTTCACCCGCAATCCCTGCGCCGTCGCATGGCGCAGGAATCCTGACCAAGTCCCCATATCGGTGGGGCCGAAGGGCACGTCCGGGCTCCGCAGCGGGAAGTAGATCCATGGTAGCAGCCCCAGCAATCCGCAGATGACACCGCCGATCATCGTCCGGAGGTCTGTCAGAGTTCTAGGACGATGCAACAGGATAAACGCCCCGTACGCGGGTACGCCCCAGACGGTGATCGGATGATGGGCTACACCGATCCCCACCAAGAGGGCCAGAGCGAACAGCCAAGCGATCCGGTCGTTCTCCTGCCATCGCACCAATAACCAGAGCTGCGTCGACGTGATCGCCACGCTGACAATGTGCGCGTTGGCATGGATGGAATGTTGCCACAGATCGGGCATCAGTGCGAGCCCCACGCCCGCGGCGACAGCCGAGAGAAGCGCCCAGATTCGACTGGCCTTCGCTTCACGCTTCGTCTGGCCTTGAGCCACAATGAAAGTGATCAGAGTGATGCGGCTAACCGTCCAGGCGCCGGCTGCACCCGCGAGTAGGTTTGTGCGATAGGCAACGGTCCCCACAGCAACCAGTCGCTGCCAGACACCGGCTAGGAGAGTATAAAACGCGTAACCGGGCGGATGCGCTATCCCCCAGATCGCCGGGATGAACTGGTATTCGGAGGGATCGCCAAAGAGTGTGCCCGGGGCCGCCGTCAGCACGTAGACGACGCCGGCGAGGGCGAAGAGTGAGGCTGCCAAGGCCGGGGCCAGGGCATCACCTGAACGCCTAGTCGGTCCTATCCCAATCGACGTCTTTTTGTCGTTCACAGCTGGCGCATTATATCACACAGGAGCCCCTAACCAAAAAGCGCCACTGCTTCCGGCTAGTGTACACGGCCTCCCGGGTTCTGAACAGTCACGTTGCGAACAGCCACCGCCGCTCTTACCGCAGTTTGAGCAACCTCCTTGATTTGTCGCGTCACCGGTCTATAATCTGGTAGAATTTGCTCGGATAACACGATGCGGGCAGCGGTGGTGCAGCCCCACCGTGGCTCAGCTTGAGATCGGCTTGACACTTAAACACATCGAGGCCTATGGCTCTATAGCTAAGCATATCAAAAGCGCCGAGCACGATGAAGCTCTTTACGTACACAGGCCTATAGCGGGGGTTAACAGTGGAGAAGCGTCGACTCACACTCAGTATTGTTGGAATTGTTGCCGTCTTGCTGGCGCTTGGCGTGTGCACTTTCGTCTTGTGCGGCGCCGCTGGTGTGCTATACCTCAGTCCAGCGTCGCGAGAGACGTTTAGGCCAAACGGTCGCGGGTTGTTCGGGTTCGAAGTCGAGACGCCACCGCCGGAAGCTACGTTGGCCCCACCAACCATAGTTCCCCTACCTGATGCAGCCGCAGAGACAGTCGAAAGCCTGGCTATGGCTGAGATGCCCATTGCCGATCTTCACGATCTGGGCATTCGTTTTCGCGGTGTGCCGCCGGACACACCCCGCGTAGCCTCGACCACAAGCCCTGACTACCCTGTTGGCACAGTTCGCACCTTCAAAGTCTCCAACCTGGACGAAGACCGTAACTTCGAGATCGAAGCGCGCCTGGTCTACAAGACGGAACACGTCTACATGTGGGTCGAGGAAGGGTTGGAAATCAATCAGGGCGACATTGAGGAAGCTGCCGACCTTTTCGAGGAACATACCTACCCGACCAACCGTGAGTTCTTCGGCAGTGAATGGACCCCCGGTGTGGACGGGGATCCCCATCTCAGCATCCTGCACGCCAGCGACCTGGGTCGTACCGTTGCCGGGTACTTCTCCAGCGCCGACTCCTTCGTCACGGAAGTGCGCGAGGACTCCAACGAGCAGGAGATGTTCTACATCCACGTCGACAGGGGCATGGGCGTCGGCGACCCCTTCTACAACGGCGTGCTCGCTCACGAGTTTCAGCACATGATCCACTGGAACAACGATCGGAATGAGACAACGTGGCTCAACGAGGGCTGCTCGGAGTTGGCGATGGAGCTGAACAACCGGCGTTATCTCGGCGGACCGGGCTACTATGACGTCGGCGGCAGTGAGTACGCTTATCTCGACGCCCCCGACACCCAACTCAACACCTGGCCCGAGGTCGACCAAACCGGCTCAGCCTCCGCCCACTACGGCGCCTCCTACCTCTTCATGGCTTACTTCCTCGACCGGTTCGGTGAGGAAGCCACCCAATCGCTGGTCGCCCACGACGAGAACGGTCTGGACAGCGTCGATGCTGTGCTCGAGGAACTTGGGGTTGCCCTCGATCACCGAGAGCTCTTCGCGGACTGGATCGTGGCGAATCTCCTCGACGCTCCGGAGATGGCGCAAGGGCAGTTTGGCTACCAGGAGATCGAAGTCCTGGAACCCGACTTCGACCAGAGCTACCGGCAAGCAGCAGACTATCCCGTTCAGGACATCAGGACGGTTTCCCAGTACGGCGTTGACTACATCGAAGTCGAAAATGACGCGCCGTTGACCTTCTCCTTCAGCGGTGAGACGCAGACCAAGTTGCTACATGCCGACGCCTACAGTGGTCGATATCTTTGGTGGTCCAATCGAGCCGATGAGTCCAATCCCCGCCTGAGCAGGATCGTCGACCTGAGCGAAGCGAATTCGGCTGAACTGCGCTTCTGGAGTTGGTACCATATTGAAGAAGACTGGGACTACGCCTACGTTGTTGTGGGCACGACTGAGGACGGGACCATTCCAGCTGACTTGAGCGACCCGCGGATCGCCTGGAATATCCTCGATGATCCGGGGCTCTCCTGCACGACACAGGATCCTAACAACGGAAATCTCGGCTGTGGCATCACGGGGCGAAGCCGTGGTTGGCAGGAGCTGACTGCCGACCTGACGCCCTTTGTCGGTCAGGAGATCGTGCTCCGTTTCGAGTACGTCACCGATGCTGCCGTCAACCAAGCCGGTTTGGCGCTGGATGACATCCAGCTGACCGTGGACGGTGAGCAACGCTTTGTGGATGATGCGGAGTCCAAAGACAGCGAGTGGATCGTCGAGGGTTTCGTGCGCCACGCCAACGTGCTCCCCCAGGAATGGGTGGTCCAGCTTGTCAGCTACGGCAAAGGGATCTCCGTGGAGCGCCTTATCCTGGCTGACGCGCATACTGGGAGCTGGACGATTCCCTTTGGTGACGATGTCTCCAAGGTCGTCATAGCGGTCTCCGCTATGGCGCTGGACACCACTGAGCTGGCGACATACGAATACGCTTTGACACCGCAGGACTGATCTATCGAACCTACAGCGCCCGACGCGCCGCGATATGTCGGGCGCGACGTATCGACCGCAGCCACGAACCGACAAGCCGACCTAACCTGTCCACGCCCTCGGCTGGACACAACTACGGCTCTCCCGCTCAGGAAGCATCAACGACACCATCTCAATGAACAGACACCTGAATGCGCAAGGCCCGGTGGGTATCTTTGACTCCGGCGTCGGCGGACTGTCGGTCTGGCGCGAGATCGTCCGGCAGCTGCCGCAAGAGCGAACGCTCTACCTCGCCGACCAGGCTCACGTGCCCTATGGGCCTCGCGCGTTGAGCGAGATCCGCGACTTCTCCGTCGGCATCGTCGAGTTCCTCCTCAGCCTGGGCTCCAAAGTTATCGTGATCGCATGCAACACAGCCTCGGGAGCAGCGCTCCAGCATCTTCGAGCCGCCTACCCTGCGATTCCCTTCGTGGGCATGGAGCCTGCGGTCAAACCCGCTGCCGAGAGAACCCGAACCGGAGCCGTAGGCGTGCTGGCGACCCCCACGACGTTCCAGGGACCGTTGTTCAAGAGGTTGGTACAGCGATTCGGTCGGAACGTGAAGATCTATACGCAGGTGTGCCCCGGTCTCGTCGAAGCCGTAGAAGCCGGCGAAGTCACAAACCCCCAGACCCAGGCTCGGCTCGCAGCCTGTCTGGCGCCCCTATTGGCTGCGGACATCGATCAGTTGGTGCTCGGGTGCACGCATTACCCCTTTCTCCAATCATCAATCCAGGCTCTGGCCGGTCCTTCGGTCACCGTCATCGACCCGGCGCCCGCAGTCGCACGCCAGGTGAGCCGAGTTCTGGCGAACCGTGGATTGCTCAACACATCGTCTCAGCAGGCCGAGCATCTCTTCTACACGTCGGGTGCCCCGGCAACCTTAGCGCGTCTTGTACAGCACCTGGTGGAATACGAGGGTCGTGTCCAAGGTGCCCGATGGCAGAACCAAGAGCTTCGTATAGCCTAATGGTGTATTCCTGGTAGAATTCAATTAGTTAGATTGCAGGCTGACGGCCGCTTGATCACTACGCGAAGCGTCAGTGCATGAAGCCTATGAGAGATTACCGGATTCGAGTTGCGCTAGCCGGCATCGCCATCGTCGCGATGTTCTTCCTAGTTGTAGGGCTTCCCAATCTTGTACTGGACCCGGGGATGCCCTTGCAGCGCATCATGAGCTTCCTGGCTCAGCAACTGACCGGGATGCGGTTCGCCGGTCCGCCGCCCGGCAGTGTGCCCATGGGCAGCGGTGACGTTCTCGTGGATGTGTTGCGCACCGCCTTCGCCATTGCACTGTTCGCCTTTCCGTTGGCGCTCATCCTTGTGCTGCTCGATCCAGAAGCACGAAAGCGCGTGTTGCGAGCAGCTCTGCGAATCGGGCTGCTCATGGCCGTGCTCTATTACTTCCTGGCAACTCAGTCAGAACAGATGGAGCTGGAAACCGAGGAAACGGGAGGAGTAGTCCCTCAGGAACAGCCCCCGATGCCCGAGCCGATTGAAGCCGAGGACTTTGATGCAGAGGCGGTGTCACCGTGGATAGCCCGAGGCCTCAGTCTCTTCATCGGCCTGCTGGTCGCTCTGGCCGTCCTGTGGATCGGCAGACGAGTGCGAGAGGCCTACACCGAGGAGAAAGCGCCCCTCGATCAACTCGCAGACCAGGCCGAGGCGACGATCCTGGAGATCGAAAGTGGAGGGGACTACCGAAACACGATCCTACGCTGCTACGCGGAGATGAGCCGCATCGTCAAAGAGCAGCTCGCGCTGCAGCGAGGCACGACGGTAACCGCTCGAGAGTTCGTCGATTATCTGTTGCGGGCTCGGCTTCCTGCTTCGCCGGTCCTTCGCCTGACGCAGCTTTTCGAACAGGCCCGCTATGGGTCAGGTGATCAAACGCCCAATGACGAAAGAGCTGCCGTGACCAGTCTGCAGGAGATCGCCGAAGCCTGTCGGAGCGCCACGACGTGACCTCACTCAAGGAACGGCTCAGAGACCGTCTCAAGTACGTCCTCGTTCTCGTAGGGATTCTGCTGGCGCTGGCGCTTCCGCTCGCCTTTATGCTTGAGAACTTCGTCAGAGACGCCATTGTCTATCCCCTGGCTTACGAGTTCTGGCTTGCCAAAACGGTGCTCAACGCCCTTCCGCAGGCCTGCGGTCTGGGCGTGCTGGTGGCCTTAATGGCCTACATAGCCATGCGCAGCCTGCTCCGGAGCTCTCGGAGCAAGCAACGTCCGCCGCGTGCGGAGCGAAAGACACAGGGAAACCTGAGCCTGTGGTTGCAGCGGCTGGATCTCGTTTCCAAAAGCTCCTATTCACGGGAACGGCTCGACCATCACATAGGACAGTTTGTGCTGAAGTCCATCGCCTATGAGGAGCGGCTAACCGGGCGGGAGATGATCCGGCGCATGGGGACAGATGATCTTGATGTGCCCCCCGACGTGGAACCTTACCTTCAGGCGGCCTTACATACCGGCTTGGCTCGTGAGCGCCGACCGTTTGCTTGGTTCCGCTCCCTCGTGGCGCGTGTCTTCCACGGAAAGCACACTAACCCTGAGGCTCGGATTGCCGCAATCGAGGACGAGGTCGAACCAGCGCTACGTTACGTGGAAAAGCAACTCAGAATTCATCCAACCGAGGTAAACTATGACGACAGACCCAGTCAGTGATGCGCAAGTCGCTGATACTCAAACCTACACCATCACGGATGTGGCGGCGAAAAGCCGGCAGATCATCCGTGAGGTCGAACGCGCTGTCATCGGCAAGACCGAAGTCCTCAAACAGATCCTCGCGGCATGTCTCTCATCAGGGGGCCACATCCTTCTCGAGGACTATCCGGGTCTGGCCAAGACCCTTATCGCCAACAGCTTTGCCACCGCGCTTGGATTATCCTTCAAGAGGATTCAGTTCACGCCAGACCTGCTGCCCAGCGACATCACCGGAGGCTATATCTACGACCGCCAGCTCGGCGAATTCCAACTCCGCAAAGGGCCGCTCTTTGCCAACATCATCCTAGCCGACGAGATCAACCGCGCCTCTCCCAAGACCCAGTCCGCGCTCCTGGAGGCCATGCAGGAGTACCAAGTCACCCTTGAGGGAGAGACCCTCAAGTTACCTTCGCCCTTCATTGTCATAGCAACGCAAAACCCCATCGAGTACGAGGGCACCTTCCCGCTGCCGGAGGCTCAACTTGACCGTTTCATTATGAAGCTTGCGGTGGGGTATCCCTCTGCAGACGAGGAGCAGGAGATCCTAAAGCAGCGAAGGGAACGTCGTCAGGACGCTTTCTCACTCAACGCCGTCACCGATGCCGACGGGGTGCACGCGATGCGGCAGGTGATAGAGACGGTACACGTCGACGCTGACGTCGAGCGCTACATGGTCGAGCTCGTAAGGGCCACCCGACGCCATCGCCACGTGGCGGTGGGCGCTAGTCCTCGGGGCGCCCTGGCCTTGCTCAAACTCACCCGCGCTTGGGCTGCCATGGAGAGCCGGGACTATGTGGTGCCCGATGACGTCAAGCTTTTCGCTCATCCATCGCTGACCCACAGGCTACTGCTTGAACCGGATCTCTGGACCGACCGCCGTGCGGCTGACGACGTGATCGACGAGCTTGTGCGCGGCCTTCCTGTGCCGGTGATGAAAGGTATCTAGGCTTGAGTATCAGACGCAGCCTTCTGCTTGCTATCCTCACCTACGTTCTCGTCCTCCTGGGGATAGCGACGCTAAGCCAGGAACTCATCATCCTGGCGTTTCCGCTAGCGCTCTATCTGACAGCCACGCTCATCTATAGACCGGCGCCTCTCAACTTGAGGCTTGAGCGCAGAGTGGAAGACGACCTGGTCGCCCCTAACGCGCCCGTCACCGTCGAGATCACCGTGTTCAATGACGGCGACAACCTGGACGAGGTTTCAATCACCGATATCGTGCCGGCTGGGCTGACCGTCACAGGTCCTTCGAGCATGATAATCTCGCTTCCGGGTGGCTCTGGCCATACGTTCGCTTACGAGGTTCAGGGGCCGCGGGGCGCCTATCGCTTCCAGGAAGCGCGCCTCGTGGTCCACGATCACCTGGGGCTGTTCCGGCGTGTGCGGCAATATCCGCTGTTGTCCAAGCTGACCGTTCTTCCTGACATGCCGGAGCTACGGCGCGTGCTGATCCGCCCGTTGAGAACCCGAGGCTACGCCGGGCCGATACCGTCGCGTCAGGGCGGCTCGGGCACGGATTTCTTCGGCGTTCGCGCTTACAGCCCGGGCGACCCACCGCGATGGATCAACTGGCGTCTGAGCGCACGACATCCCCACGACCTCTTCACAAACGAGTTCGAACAGGAGCGCATCGCAGACGTCGGCCTCATACTCGACGCCCGTGAGCGGACCAACGTGGAAGTCAATGGTGAATCTCTCTTCGAGCACGCCGTGGAGGCCACGGCCGCGCTTGCTGGCACGTTTCTCGAGGACGGCAACCGCGTGGGCCTGCTCATCTACGGTCGCGGCGTCGAGCGCACCTTTCCGGGCTACGGGAAGTTCCAACGCCAGCGCATCCTGCGCGCTCTTTCGCAGGCGCGCACCGGTGAAAGCCAGGTATTCGACAGTCTAGACTACCTCCCCACCCGGTTTTTCCCGGCC
>JBNGDU010000303.1:0-9169 GCA_049975025.1 Anaerolineae bacterium | reverse complement strand
GGTCCAGGACGGCGAATCCGTCCATGTCAGGCATCATGAGATCCAACAGCACGAGGTCGGGGCGATCGTCTCTGATCAGCTCAAGTCCCTGAGCTCCCGTATGAGCCTCGGCGATCTGGAAATCGCCCTGAGTCTGCAGGATACGGCGCAGAAGTCGCGCGGCGTCCGGATTGTCCTCGATGATGGCGATGCGTCGGACCCGCGCGTCGAGTTGGTCCAAGGCACCCAGCAGATCCTCTGACGCGGGCTTGGGGGAGGGGGCCGGTTCGGCCATAAGAGGTAGGGGCTGTGACATCGGTTTCGGTGCCGTCGAGACCACCTTGACCCAGTCGTCGTCCAGCAGGAACTTCTCGACCGGAAATGTGTGGCCCGAGCAGTTCACCACGATGGTCTCGTCGCGCTTGATCACCCCCTGGTTCAGTAGTTTGAATAAGCCCGCGAAAGCGGACGCGGCTGCCGGCTCGACAGAAAGCCCCTCCATCTTCGCCAGCACGTGCAGGGCCCGGAAGGTCTCCTCGTCGGATACGGCCTCAAAGGCGCCGCCGTATTCGGAGACGATGCGGTAGAGGTGCTCGTAAGCCGGTCCCGGATAACCGGTGGCGATGGTGATCACGCGAGTGTTGGGATGGTCCACGGGTTCGGCCTTTGCCAGTCCCTTGCGATATGAGTTGGCCATGGGCGCGCATCCCTCGACCTGGATCAGTCCCAACTTGGGTAGGCGATCGACCAGTCCCATTCTGTAGAGTTCCTGGTATCCTTTGAATACGCCGACGGGGCCCATACCGCCGCTAACCGCCTGGATGTACCAGTCCGGCGTCTGCCACGGAATGCCCGGCTGCGGAGGACCGAGCTCCTCCGCCAGCTGCTCCGCGATCTCCAGGGCGATGGTTTTCATGCTCTCGCGCGTGCCCGTGTTGCGAATGCCCCGGTCAGCGATGATGCCTTTGTGGCGGGCAAACTCAGCGGCGACCTTCTTCGTGGCATCGTAGGTGTCGGTGACCTTGACCACTTCGCTGCCGTAGATCGCGATCTCGCGCATTTTCTCCGGCGGCACTAGACTCGGGAGGAAGGTCCAGAGCTTGATGCCGGCGTGGGCTGAGTACGCCGAGTAGGAGATGGCGACGTTGCCGGTGGAGGCCACGACCAACTCGGTGACCCCGGCTTCTTTCATCATCGAAATGACCAGCCCAGCCTGGCGGTCCTTGAAGGAGTTGGTGGGATTCTGGCGCTCGTCCTTGATGAACAAGTTGGGTGTGCCCATCATCATGCCCAGGTTCCGGGCACGCAGCAAGGAGGTGCCTCCTTCACCCAACGAGATCTGGAAGTCATCGCTGTGTAGCGGCAACAGCTCCCGGTAGCGCCATAGGGAGAAGGGCCGCTGGCGCAGCAGGTCGGGCCAGAGGTGGCTGACCCGGTCGTAATCGTACTGAACATCCATCCAGTCGTGACCGCACGCATCGCAGGTCGGCGTGGGGAGAGCGAAAGCTTGCCGGTGACCACACGCACCGCATACGAGTTCCATGTCCATCGGTATGGCAGACGGTATGACAGGCATCTTGTTAGGCACCTCTCCAATTGGCTTTGGTAATAATTCTGTATGAATTCCTCAGCCCTAGCATATCATAAGTTTCGACGGGTACAAGTTGTCAGGTATAATCACCGTACGAATTTCCGGTCCGCGGCTCTACCTACGCCTAACCTGGGAGGCCCAGCGGCGGGGCCCGGCGGTTGCGGTGATAAGTTGACCGGTGGAATGGGTCACACATTTTTCCGTTTGCTTTTTACTTTGGTTTACCGTATAATCAGTCTAACCTCCGGGAGGAAGCGGGTTTATGACTGAAAATAAACAAAGCGCCGGCTCACAACCGGATGGATCTGACGGCACGATCGATCTGTCGCGTGGGACTGGATCGCGTCGCAAGCGGGGTCTATCCCGTCTGTTGAACCAACCGATACCGTTGGAGACGAATGAGGAGGAGGAAGGCGAGCCCCCATCGTCTGATGTACCTCAGCCGCCAGACGGGGACGCTTCTCGGGAGACCGCTGCGCCCGAGACCGTCGCGTTGGGGGCGAGCGCCCGGCCTCCTAAGCCCCCCGCGGATGGACTTGCAACCCGTCAGGTCGCCAGCGATCCGCGACAGGAGAAGTCTCGCGAGGGGCTCTTGTCCATTGGAACTCAGCTTCAGAATCGCTACAAGATCCTCGGCGTGATTGGGATCGGCGGCATGGGGGCGGTCTATAAGGCCCAGGATCTGAGGTTTCCGGGCGTGATGCGCCTCTGCGCCGTCAAGGAGATGATCAACACAGCCAGCGATCCCCAAGTCCGGCAGATGATCATCCGCAACTTCGAACGGGAGGCCAGTATCCTTGCGACGTTGAGCCATCCCTCTATTCCTCAGGTCTACGACTACTTCACCGAGGGCTCCCGCAGCTATCTGGTGATTGAGTTCGTCAGCGGTAGGGATCTGGAGGCGAGGGTCTCGGAGGTGGATGGTTTCTTCTCGGAGTCTCAGGTGGTCAATTGGGCGGTTCAGCTTTGTGATGTGCTGTCGTTTCTTCACAATCATAAGCCGCGCCCCATCATCTTCCGAGATCTCAAACCCTCGAACATCATGCTCGACGACCACGGCCGTATTCGATTGGTTGATTTTGGCATCGCGAAGCTCTTTCAAAGCGGTGAGAAGGGTACGATGATCGGAACTGAGGGGTACTCTCCTCCCGAGCAGTACCGGGGGATCGCCGAGCCCCGTGGTGATGTCTACGCGTTGGGCGCGACGATGCACCATCTCCTGAGCAAGCAGGATCCGCGGATGGAGCCGCCGTTCTCCTTCCAAGAGCGCCCGATTCACCAGACAAACCCCACGGTGTCGCGAGAGCTTGTGGAGGTTATCGAGAAGTCGCTGGAGTATGATGTCAACCGTCGATGGGGCTCAGCGGAGGAGTTCAAGCGCGCCTTGCTCTCGACGTCCGCGGCGCGAGGTTTGTCCTCGGTTTCCAAGGGGAATACGACCGCTTTTGCCCCTCAGGGTGCGCTGAAGCCGCTGTGGCGTTTCGCCTGCGAAGACGAGGTTCGGGGATCTGTGACCGTGACAGACGATGTGGTGCTGGTTCCGTCTTACGATCACAACGTGTACGCTCTGGATGTCGAGGATGGGAAGTTTCTCTGGAAGTATCCGTCCGAGGGTGGCATCGCTTCATCGCCCTGTGTGTCGGATGGGGTGGTTGTCTTCGGCTCGACGGACAGAATCGTCTATGCCGTGGACCTGCGTTCCGGCGGTCTTCTATGGACACTACCGACCAAGGGTCGCGTTTTCTCCTCTGCTTATGTGGAGTTCGGTCATTTCTTTATCGGTTCTGATGACCGGCAGCTCTATGCCATTCATGGGGGTACAGGCCGCAAGGCATGGAGCTATGGAGCAGATGCTGAGATCCGCGCGCGTCCGTACGTGACCGAGAACCTGATTCTTTTCAGTTGCTCGGCGGGTATGGTCTATGCTCTGGGACTGAATCGTGAGCTCCGCTGGCGTTTCCGGGCCCGGAGAGGTATCCTGGCAGCTCCTGTGTTGAGCGAGGGATTTGTCTTCATCGGTTCGCTGGACTGGAACCTTTACGCGTTGGATCACCGCTCTGGATGGTCCGCGTGGAAGTACCGGACGGGCGGTCCAGTGGTCTCCACCGTCGCCGTGTGGGAAGGCCTTGTCTTCTTTGGCTCCGCCGACGGGTACATCTACGCGCTTGAGGCGAGCGATGGTCGTCTCGTATGGCGTTACGAGACGAGTGGTCAGGTTACGGGCTCCGCGACGGTGTACGAGGACGCTCTCTACATTGGGGGTGTTGACGGTGCTCTGTACTGCTTGGACGCGAGATCCGGCAATCTGCGTTGGCGCTACCAGACTGACGGGCCGATCACCGGCGCTCCGGAGGCGGGCGACGGTGTCATTTACTTCGGTTCCACAGATCACTATGTGTACGCGCTCCCTGTGTGAGTTAGTCTGACAGGATGTCGCCGAGATACGGAGACGTGGACTGTGTGTCTGTGGTGTGCGAATGAGAGAGGCCCTATGAAGGTTTTCGGTCGATGGTTGCGTGGTTTCTTGGATGGAGAGGCCGATGGTCAGTTGTCGGTCGCGGTGACCGATGAGATCGCTGAAGGCCGGGATGGTGAGGAGTTGGACAGTACTCACGAGAGTGCCGGCGACCTGGGCGTGGCGGAGACGGGGAACGGCGATTCGCCCGAGTCCCGTGAAGTGACTTCGGCGTCCGCTCACTTCCCCGGTGCTTTCGTCGCCGGCTGGAAGACCGATGCCGGCAGGGTGCGTGGGCACAACGAAGACGCGTTACTCGTGTTTGTGAGCCACCAGGACGCCAGCCAGGCAGCGCCGCCCTTCGGCCTTTTTATGATCGCAGACGGCATGGGCGGGCATAGTCACGGTGAGGTTGCTAGCTCGCTGGCGCTACGGGTCGCGGCAAGCCAGTTGATTTCGCAGATCTACCTTCCGCTTTTGGCGGGCACTGAGCGTGGCGCGAATCAGCCCGCGTTGACTGACGTAGTCCGAGACGCGGTGACGCGAGCGAATAGGGCCGTGAATGAGAGCTATCCAGGTAGTGGCAGTACGTTGACTTACGGCATGGTTCTCGGAGACCGCTTGTTCGTCGGCCACGTGGGCGATAGTCGCGCCTATCTTCTTCGGAGAGGAGACGAACCCAGGCGCTTGACGAAAGACCACTCCTTTGTGAACCGTCTGATCGAGATGGGACAATTGACAGAACAAGAGGCGCTGGCGCATCCTCAGCGCAACGTGCTCTATCGTGCGATCGGTCAACCCGAGCATCTGGAGGTGGATATTTCAACCTGCGCGCTGCAGTCGGGTGATTGTCTCTTTCTGTGCAGTGACGGCCTGTGGAATATGCTGGAAGAACCGGAGATGTGGGCTATGATCGAGGCATACCGGGAACCTCAGTCGACCTGTGAGCAATTGGTTGAAGCTGCCAACGCTGCCGGCGGCAATGACAATATCACGGTGGTGCTGGCTGAGGTGCGGTTATAGTCACAAGTTGAGCTTGACGACTGATAGATAGAAGGAAGTTAGCAAGGCATGGTGGTCCGGATCGATCCGGCGAAGGATTACTACGGCATCCTCGAGGTTGCGTCGAACGCGAGCCTGGAAGACGTGCGCGCGGCGTATCGACGACAGGCGCTTCGTTATCATCCAGACACCGGTCACGGGGATGCGGGGCATTTTCGGCTCATCCGGGAAGCCTACGAGATTCTGAGTGATCCGGCCTACCGCCGGGCTTACGATCGTCAACGGGCGGCTCGCGGCTTGACCGCGGCAGCACCCGTGGGGCTATCGCTTTTGCAGAGCCGGACTGAGCTCCTGCCGATTGACGGCGAACAGATGCTCTACGTGCTGCTCGACGTCCACGCGCGGGCGTTGCACAGCGATTCTCAGACGCAGCTGAACCTGGTGCTGGTTGTTGACTGCAGTACCTCCATGCAGGGCGCCCGGATGCATAACGTGAAGGTCGCGATTTCCGATCTGATTGACGCGCTAAGCCCCGAGGACCGACTTGCTCTGGTCACCTTCAGCGATCGCGCCGAGGTCGTTGCTGACCTCCATTACGCCAGTGAGCAGCGCGTATTGCGTTCTGCCCTCAGTAGCATGGCTGCGGAAGGGGGCACGGAGATCTACCAAGGTCTTGTGGCCGGTATCGAGATATTGAGGCGACATCCTGATCCCGGCGGTGTCAATCACGTTTTGCTCTTTACCGATGGTCGTACCTATGGCGACGAGGATCTTGCCCTGACGACCGCACGCCGAGCTGCGGCCACCGGCATCGGGATCTCCGCCTTTGGCATCGGTGAGGACTGGAATGACATGTTCCTTGACGATCTGGCGAGTAGTGGCGGCGGCACGTCACAATATATCAGTGCGCCGTCCAAGGTGAGATGTGTGCTGAACTCACAGATCGCCGATCTTGCCAACCTCGCGCTTCGGAACGCCAGGCTCAAGCTGAATACCGCCTCGTGCGTTCGGCTTGAGGGGGCCTACCGTGCGACGCCTCACATGGAGATCCTACCCGCCGGTCAGGGCGATACGATCAGCGTCGGGGGGATCACGAGCGCAGAGACCAGTGAGTTAGTTCTGGAGTTGGCGGTCCATGAGACCGAACCCGGTGAGCACAGACTTGCGAGACTGGAGTTGACGGCGGAGGAGGTGGCCTCTCGGGAGCCGGTGCGCCTGTTGCAGGATGTTGATGCCACGTTCACCTACACGCCACGTGAGCGGGAGGTGCCGCCGCGAATGCTGAACACACTGGCGCGCTTGAGCGTCTTCCGTCTGCAGGAGCAGGCTTGGAGAGCACTGGAGTCGGGCGACTCCTCGATGGCGACAAAGTATCTGCAGTCTGCGGCTACCCGTCTCTTTGACTTGGGATATCAGGAGTTGGGCAATGCGGCGATGTTGGAGGTGACGCGACTGGCGCGGGGGAGTGCCCCGAGCGTCAAGGGACGCAAGGTGCTCCGCTACGGCACGCGTGCTCTATCGACATGACACCCACATCGTTAGTCTGGAGGTAAGTATGGCTCAAAAAGGTGGCAAGGTGATCTGCCCCTCGTGCGGGGCTGACAATCTACCGGGCACACTGTTCTGTGTCCAGTGCGGAACGTATCTGCCGTCGGGTGGGCCGCTGCGCACGGAACCGCTTCCCGAACAGGAAGATGGTCGTCCTGCTCGACCGCGACGGGAAGATGGGGACGCCGGTGTCGACTCTGCGAGCATCAGCATTGAGGTCGAGGTACTGGACACGGGCCGCGAGATAACCTTGTCGGCCGACAGAGAGATCCTGGTTGGTCGCCTGGATGCCGCTCATGGCATATTCCCGGAGCTGGATATGACGACTGACGGAGGGCTGGAACAGGGCGTGTCTAGACGTCACGCTCGGATCTACACGCGGGACGGCACGTGTTTTGTCGAGGATCTGGACAGTACCAATGGTACGTTCTTGAACGGTGAACGGGTGACGCCCTACTTGCCGTACGCCTTTCACGATGGTGACACGCTTGCGTTCGGCACGATGCGTCTGAACGTTCACATTTACCGAGGAGATCAGGATATCTAGCCTGTGAGTAGGAGGGACGTATGCCGCATACGCTTTTGGTTCACATCTTGAACGAGGACGCTGTGGTCGGCGAGGTCGATGACATGCCGGATCCTACTGCTCAGTACCTCGCGCTGTCGAGCCCCCGACTGCGCGACGGTCGCGAGGTCCCCTATTTGTTGCCCGAGACCAATGTGGTACTATATCCCTGGAGTCGTATTCACAGTGTTGAGTTGCTGCCCACCGAGGAAGATGAACAGATTGTTACCTTCATCCGTGAATGAGACCGAGAGCCATCCACTCGTGTTGGTTGTGGATGACGAACCTCGTATTATCCGATTTGTCCGCATCAACCTGGAGATGGAAGGCTTTCGCGTCATCGAGGCGTCCAATGGACTCCAAGCCCTGGACGAGGTCCGGGAAAAGATGCCTGATATCGTGCTGCTCGACGTCATGATGCCTGAGATGGATGGGTTTGAAACGCTGCGCATGATCCGTGAGATCTCCAACGTTCCGGTGATCATGCTCACCGTGCGTAGCTCTGAGGATGACAAGGTCCGTGGCCTTGACCTCGGCGCTGATGACTACGTCACCAAGCCCTTCAGCCCGCGCGAGTTGATAAGCCGCGTGCGAGCCGTGTTGAGGCGTTTCCAGACCGTGACGCCTGAGGAAGCGGCAGTGCTGAAGATCGATGACTATCTCAGCATCGATTTCAACCGGGCGGAGGTCATCGTTGACGGAGAGCGGATCAAGTTGCGTCCCACTGAGTTCCGGCTTCTGCGGCACTTGGTTGAGAACGCAGGTTGGACGGTCCCGCACAGCACGCTTCTGTCGAAGGTTTGGGGATATGAGTACAAGGACGAGATTTCCTATCTGCGGCTCTACATTAACTACCTGAGGAAGAAGATCGAACCCGATACCTCAAATCCTCGCTATATCCTCACTGAACGGGGCATGGGCTATCGCTTTATCGACTTCCGGCGCGAGAGGGCGCAAGACAAGGACGAAGAGGACTAGATATTCGTATTGAGCGAGGCGCTGACCTTCTTGTGTTGGCAGAGACGCCCCCAGAGCTCCGGGGGTGTCTTCGGTTGTTCGCAGCCTTTAGTTTTGCACAGGTCAGTGCGGTTCCTAGAAGTTCTGATGCGCGTCTAATGTTCGTGCGGTAAAATACCCACGTTGAGTGGATTACCGAGTTGCGTGTGTTGTATGCTACGTCCGATCCGTGGGTGTCAGGGGCGCTGGACTACCTGCTCAGATGGGCACAAAGCCACGGTTCGTGAGGATCGGACCTGGGGAGGTCAAGGATAATGTTCTGGGATCCGAGATATTTCTTGTTCGCTTTGCCGGCGTTACTGCTGGCGCTATACGCTCAGTGGAAGGTGCGGAGCACCTATCAGCGTTACCTGCGCGTTCCCAATTCGGCCGGTGCGACAGGAGTTCAGATCGCGCAGGCTTTACAACGGAGGACCGGTCTGTCGCTGCGCATCGAAGGAGTTGAGGGGACCCTCAGTGACCACTACGATCCGCGCCGGAAAATACTGCGGCTGTCACGGGGGGTTGCCAATTCTGCGTCGATAGGCGCTGCTGCGATTGTGGCCCACGAGTTCGGTCACGCACTTCAGGATGCCCAAGCGTTCGCTCTGCTAAGGCTGCGATCGGGATTGGTGCCTGTGGTGAACTTCACCTCGTGGCTGGGTCCGATACTCTTCACCATAGGCCTGTTCATGGGCTCTCAGTCCTTGGCGACGATCGGCGTGGCTTTCTTTGGTGGGGCGGTGGTCTTCGCCTTGTTGACCTTACCCGTCGAGCTTGATGCGAGCCGACGTGCCCTGCAGTTGTTGCAGGATGCCGGTATTGTGTCCGGCAAGCAGGGCATTCGAAACGCAAGAAGCGTGCTTTCCGCGGCGGCGCTGACCTACATTGCGGCTCTCGCTCAGGCTATCTCCACGATGCTCTACTATCTGTTCATCTTGAGTGGACGCAGCCGTCGCCGGAGATAAGCTCCTCCGATTGACCTAATGTCCTCTGCGCGGGTCTGTCTTGAGGCAGACCCGCGTTTGTGTTT
>JBNGDU010000302.1:3367-9239 GCA_049975025.1 Anaerolineae bacterium | reverse complement strand
GGTCACGGCCATCGGGAGCAGCGCGGGCCGGCGGAAGAGCGTCCACAGCAGGAGCCGCCAATAGTGGCGACGACCCTGGTCCACGATGCCCAACTTGTAGATAGAGCGGACGAACGCTACGATGTGCTCCCATTCCAACGGTGACTTGACCTTGGGCGGCTGGTATTCCTTCAGGAAGGTCTTGACGCGCTCGTAGTAGTGTCGCGGTGAGTAGATATGGGCCATGATCTGCCGGTAGCCGTCGCGCAGGGTGTCCAGCCCCATCTTGGGGAGCACGTTGGTCATCATATTGACGTTGTCACCCATCATCTCACCGAGGAGCCGCCCCTCTTCCTTCAGGCGGCGGTAGAGCTCCGTACCGGGAGGCGCTTGCAGGAGACCGACCATCGCCGTCACGATGCCGCTCTGCTGGATGAACTCGATCTGCTTCTGGAAGACCGAGGGCGTGTCGTGATCGAAGCCCACGATAAAGCCGCCCTGAACCCGCAATCCGTGGCGCTGGAGCTTCTTCACGTCGGCCAGCAGATCTCGGCCCCGGTTCTGGTTCTTACGGCACTCGGCCAGGCTCTCGTCCTCGGGCGTCTCGATGCCGATGAAGACCTTGTTGAACCCCGCCTCGACCATCATCTCCATCAACTCCTCGTCGTCGGCGAGGTTGATCGAGGCCTCGGTGTTGAACGGAAGCCCCACCTTGTCCCTGCGCCACTCGATGAGCGCCGGCAGGACGTCTTCCTTGAGCACCTTCTTGTTCCCGATGAAGTTATCGTCGACGAAGAAGACGCTGCGCCGCCAGCCCAGGCGGTAGAGCGCGTCGAGCTCCTCGACGATCTGCGCTCCTGTCTTGGTCCGGGGTTTCCGGCCCAGGAGCGCGGTGATATTGCAGAAGTCGCACGCGAAGGGGCAGCCGCGGGAGAACTGCATCGCCATGCCATCGTAGGCGTCCAAATCGGCGAGCTCCCACATCGGCGTGGGAGATGCCTGAATGTCGGCGTATCCCTCGGTGGCATAGATCCGCTCGGCTCGGTCGCTTGCCAGATCGGCGAGGAAGCGAGGCAGGGTGATCTCGGCCTCATTGAGAACGAGATAGTCGGCGTCGTCGAACTCCTCAGGCATCATCGTGAAGAGCGGGCCACCGACGACCACGGTGAGACCCGCCGCTTTGCAGCGGGCGATGATCTCTCGGGCGGAGTCCTGCTGCACGGTCATCGCGCTGATCAGCGCGTAGTCCGCCCACTGCAGGTGCTCTTGCGTCAACGGGGTGACGTTGACATCGACGAGGCGCAGGTCCCACGACGCGGGCAGCATAGGGGCGATAGTCAGGAGCCCCAGCGGGGGCGAGGTGCCCTTACGCCCGATGAACTTGAGGGCGTGCTTGAAGCTCCAAAAGGTGTCCGGGAATTCGGGGTAGATCAGCAGCGCGCGCATAGTTCCCTCCTGTGTGACTCATACTGTATCCTTGGCTTGAATAAAGATGATGCCGAATGAATGAGACGCACAGCGCTGCCGCTAGCTCGTCGATCATGGCGCTATTTCTGATGCGCCCGCCCCTTACTGAGAAAGGTGAGCACCGGACCTCGTTGTTATGCAGTCTCTAGGGATTCACACCCCTAGATTACCATACCCCCTTCTTGGCTGCCTATCCGCGACCTATCAGCCGCCCAACAAGGGGATGAAAGCCGAGGTCCCGGGCGCCATCCTTGGCGAGCTTACAATAAAGATTCTAACCCGAACCCTCCCGAGAGGCAAGCGTTCGGCTTCGGTGACCAGGACGATCCTGATTGCTGCCCGCTCAGGGCCCCTCCGGTTACTCGTTCCTGATTACTCGTTCCCCTCACGGCTCACTTATGGTACTGCTCGCCACTGAGAATCGCCATCGCCCGATAGAGCTGCTCCAGCAACATCACGCGGGCCAACTCGTGGGGGAAGGTCATCAGCGAGAGCGAGAGGCGGTCACTGCACCCCTCCACGACCTCGGGGGCCAGGCCCACGGGGCCACCGATCAAGAACGCGACGTCGCGGTAGACCTTGATCCGGTCGTGTAGATAGCGGGCAAAGCGGACGCTGCCGGCCTGCTTGCCTCCCGCGTCCAGCGCGATCGTCCATGGGACGCCGGCGACGGCGTTGAGTAGATCCTCGCCCTCCTGGGCCATCGCGGCCTCGTCTGACAGCCTCCCGCCGACTCTGTCGCGGACTTCGACTAACTCCAGCCTGGTGTAACGCTGCAGTCGCTCTGCGTAGTCGGCTTGCGCTGCGCGCCAGTGTGGCGTGCGGAGCTTGCCCACAGCCGCGACCGTGATGGTGCCGGGAAGCCGGATCATGCTAGGCTACCGGGCTGCGCATGGAGGTGCAAAGCAGCTGTCGTAGAACCGACCCTAAGGGTGCGGGTGGTGCCGTGCCGAGGGACTGACGTCATGCCCGCGAAGCCGGTCACTGCCGCACCCTTAGGGTCTTCGACGCGTGCGTGGCACCAGCTAGGCCTTGACAAGAACCCCAAGCCAGTTGCCCCGGTCCGGCGGGGCGAGTTGGACGACCTCGCCGCCCTCAATGTCCGACATCTCGGATCCCCACTCGCCCTTGTCGATGGAGAGCCACCGGAGGGTAAAGGGCACCGGGTGGGGGGCCAGGTCCAGCTCCGCGCTGACGGATTCGGCGCTGTCGACGAAATAGAGAACGTAGGCGACGCCGGGCCGGGCCGTGACGTAGACCTCGTGTGCCCGGTCGACCAGCAAATCCATCTGCGGCGCGACGTCCCAGAGCTTGACCTGCGTCTCCAGCTTCCTCACCGCCTGGAGGCTGGCCTTAGCTCGCTCGTTCAGCCCGTTACCCGAGGGCGGACGGTGGAATCGCGCGCCGGCGCAGCCGCCGATCAGGTCGCGCCAGAAGCGGTGGACGCCGTGCGCGTTGCCGCCGGACCCCCACATTGAGTGGTTGCCGCCGTAGACCTTAGTGTTGTTGGCGGGTCGGGGCCGCCGGCTCACCTGCTCCAACAGCCACCGCAGGCGCGTCCAATGGATTTCGTGGAAGTTGCGGCTGTTCACCTGAGAGACGTCCACGAAGGTGTAGACCTCGGGGTCGTGAAGCACAACGGGAAAATGGACCGAATCCTGACCGCGCCAGGCGTCGTCGAACATGTCGGTGGTGTAGACCGTCACGCCGGCATCGGCTGCCCGAGCCGCGATGAACCGGATCCAGTACCGGCCCCACGCCGGATCGGTGGAGGTCTCGTTGTTCATACAGTAGAGAACGTGGCCGTAGGGCAGGCTGTAGGAGAGCAGCTTCTCCGCGAACCGCTCCTGATGGCCTCGGACCAGGTCGTAGTGTGGGCGATACTGGCTCATGCTTGGTATCGTGTGGAAAAATGGATGGACGTCGGCTGAGGGGTGGAGCGGATACGTCGGGGAGAACCCCGTCTCCTCATAGGTGTAGTTGACGTTGTTGCCCGGATTCCAGGGGCTGTGGTCCCAGTTATCACGTGAGTAGTCGAAGCGGTCCCAGACCTCGATCTGGACCACGATGTCACGCTCCGCCGTCCACCGGAGCAGACTCTGGAAGCGCTGCCAGTAATCCGCGTTCCAGCTCTCCAGGTCGAACTGCCCGTCCTCGCGGAGGAGGTAAGGTTTCAGAGATCTCGCCTCCCGCTGGCTCATCGTGTTCCGAACGCAGTTGCCACCGACGGCGTGTATGTCGTCAAGGTGGTCTTTGAGGTCGTCCAGCAGGAAGATATGGTCGGTCTTGCTACCGCCGGCGAGCAGCACCGGCTGCTGCTTGTACTGCCAGTAAGTCGGGTTCTGAATATAGGGACGTAGGCGGTCTTCGTTCTTCACTTAAGCGGCCTCCGTATGCGCAAAGAGCCCAAAGGCCGGGGGAGCGTCCCAAGATGAGCGGAAAGACGTGCAATGCAGAAGCGATATGTCCTATCGATCCATCGCTCTCATCTGGGGACGTAGCCGGCCTTTGGGCCGAGTCGCTTGATCTACCTATCAGGGCGACAGAGTCGCGGTCGGTGTGATCGTTTCCGATGGTGTCGGCGTGACGGTCGGTGTCGGTGGGATCGTCGGTGTCGCTAGTGGCGTTGGCGTAAAGGTCGGCGTCGGGGATGGAAGAGGGGTGATGGTCCCGGTCACCGTCACCGTGACCGTCGGCGCAACCGTCGCGGTCAGTGGGGTCGTGGCCTCGATCTCGGCCATCATCGCCTCGCCTTCCGGCGGCGGCAGCACCAGCGACATCACCTCGGCCCACAGCGACTCCAGCGCCGGTGCCGTCGTGAAGGAACGCGACTCGATCAACCCGTCGAGTGCGCGCATGCGCGCCTCTAGGTCGTCGGCCGCTTCGGCGACCTCGGGCGACAACTGAGCGCCCTGCCTCAGGTGTTGGATCGCCAGAAGGAGTGTGTCGCGGGCGGCGCCGGGATTGTCCTCGAGCAAGAGGACCCGGACGCGCAGCAGGTCCTGAGCGGTCTGGGCCATCGCGAGCCGCCCGAGCAGGATCGGCTGCTCTGCCGAGACCTCCTCGAGTTGACCCTCAATTGCCTCGATGCTGGTGCCCAGCTCCGCGGCTAGCTCACTCACCCTGTCCTGCTCGTCGTCCAATGCATCAGCCTGATCCTCGAGATCTCCCTCTGCGGCCGCCAGGTCGCGCTCCAGGGCTGCGATGGTCGTGTCCTGCGCATCTGCGGTGGCTTGCAGCGCCACGAGCTGCGGTTCGACGGTAGCCAGCCGGTCGAGTGCTTCTGTGGTGTCTCTCTCCTGAACGGCCGCGGACTCCTGAACTCTGACGACCTCGCCTTCCAGATCGGCCAGGCGCCCGTAAACGTTCTCGATGTGTTGATCCAGCCGCTGCGCGATCGCGTTCTGGCTTTGCTCAAGGTCGTCGATGTCGCGCGTGTTTTCCTGCACCGGCACGACGACATTGGGATAGACCCAGGAGACGGCGTAGTAGATTCCTACTCCCACAAGCACGCCGACGACGAGCACCAGCGCCAGGCGGAAGAGGACTTTGAGAATTGTACCCAAGGCTCGGAGGAACGGGCTGCCGCTGGAGGTGTCGTCGCGGTTGCTCATGAAGCCACCTCCGTGCTGAGCGGCATGAAGCCACCCGGCTCGGTCGCCGGCTCACCGAAGACATCGATCAGCAGTTCGCGCAGGCGCTCGAAGAACGAGGTGGCGCGCTCCGTCTGCTCTTCGACAACCTGTAAGGCTTCGTCCAGTTCGTTGAGATCCTGTCCCAATCCCTCGACGGAGTCCTGGAGGGCGCCGGTTTCCTCTTGCAGTGCTGAGGTCTCCGCGTTGAGTTCCTCAACCGCGCTCTCAGCTTCCTCCATCCGGACCGTGAGACCGGAGAGGACCTCCACCCGCTCCCGGATGCCACTGACGTCGCCCTGGAGCTCGCTCACGGTGCCCTGCAATGCGTCCAATTGGAGGTTGGTCTCGCTCATCTGACCACGAAGGTCAGCCATGGCCTGGGTCCGGTTGATGTCGACGGCTCCGTTGATGCCGGCGAAGACCAGCATGCTCAAGAACAGACCCAGGAGACCGCCCAGAATCGCGGCCATCAGGGTCATCCAGATCGGGGAGAGACCACGTCGAGCGGGCTCCGGCGCGGGCTCCGGTGGCAGCGGGGCGGCCTCCGGGACCTCCTCCGGCGCTATGGCCTCCTCAGCTTCCTCGAAGGATTCGGCGGGTGGTGGCGGCGGCGTGACGACCGGCGCGCCCACGACCGGGGGTACCTCTTCCTCCTCTTCGGCCTCAACTTCCTCAGCTTCCTCAACTACCTTGACTTCCTCAACTTCTTCTGTTTCCTCGATCTCCTCTGCTTTCTCCGGCTCAGCCGGCGCCTCACCCTCTTCCTCGCCTTCCAGGGCCTCCTCTTCCAC
>JBNGDU010000302.1:0-3357 GCA_049975025.1 Anaerolineae bacterium | reverse complement strand
CCGAGGGAACGGTGACGGTGATCTCGTCGCTCACGTCCTCGTAGAGGGCGTTGTCGATGCCCGGCACCTCGGTGAGGTGCTCCTTGAGTAGGAAGGGGCCGCGCGCGTCTCGATAGGCCACGATGCGCTCCGCTAGGTTGGGCCCTATGCCGGGTAGTGTGGCCAACTCCTCAACGCCGGCGTGGTTAATGTCGACCTTCGGGGTTTCCGTCTCTTCTCGCGTCTCAACATCTGCCTGCATCTCAGTTACCATCTCGGTCTCCTTTCATTTGTGGCGCGTCCGGCGTCGACGGGCGTCGGCCTAGACGCGCCTGTGGATCTGCATACTGCCCGGAGTTGTCTGCGTTGCGTTTATGTTGGCTCGACGGGGTGACCGGTGTCAGGTCACGCTTGTCCTGGGTGAGGGGTTCCGTCGAACCACCCCGGCGCTTCCGAAAACCTATAGACCTATCTTTATTATATTAGGCCTTGGCGAAGACGCAAGCGCACCCGGGGTTTCTACGTCATATGTCTTGTTGTTTCCCCAGAGGTGAAATGCACCCGTGCGGACGACGTGCAGTTCATTTTTCGGAGCGAGTTGAGCGTCAAGCTCACGATGTCATCCTCGGCTGAACCGCGCGCCCCGGCGCGGTGGCGGTGATCGGAATGACAGCGGCCGAACTGCTTTGCTCCTTGGGCGTGACGCTCACGCCAGGGCGACGTGGACCACGTCCCCGATCGTGATCGCCGGCAGCTTCGCCCTGATCCCGTCCGCCGTCCTCGTATAGGCCAGGTCCACCCCCGCCCGTACCAGGCGCACCCCGCGCGCGGCCTTGGAGGCCGGAATGCGCAGCCCGATCTCGACGCCGTTGACCGGCACGAAGGACTGCCGCATCCGCCCCACGGCGGCGTCCTTGAACCCCACGTTCGCCAAGATCCACAGCAGCAGGTCGCCGTCCGGCGTCCGCCGCAGGAGACCGTAGACGCCGGTCGGCGCCTTGAGCGTGAAGAGCGGCGGCGCGTCGCGGCCCAACCAACGCACGGCGCGGACCAGCGTCTCGCGCAGCGACGGGATCCGCGTGGCCGTGTACATCGCCTCCAGGCTGACGCTGAGGTAGACGACGTGCCCGGCGCCGTACGCCCGCGTGACGATCCCCGGCCCGCGGGAGGCGCCGCGCCCCAGGTCCCAGACGTCGGCGAGGACGGTTGTGTCGTCGGCGACGTCGACGGGCACGTTGCGTACGTCGCCCATCATCAGCTGCGCCGGCGCGCGCTCGCCCAAGATGGGGTGGGAGCGGCACACCCGCAGATAGGTGTCGGGCCGGGTGCCGAGGGGCTCTCCGGTCATCTCGACGCCCAGCAGCTCCTGCAGCGCGCCACGGCGGCGACTGCCGTCGGCGTCGTAGAGCCCCGTGTCCCAGGTGACCAGCAACCCGCCGCCCTCGGCGACCCACTGCGTCAGCAGGTCCGCCTCCGCGTCGGACATGCAGGACGCGCCGGTGAGCGCGATGACGCGCTGGGCTTCGAGCCAGTCCACGGTGATCTCGGTATTGGGGAAGACGTCAAAGCTGACCCGACCGTCCAACATCGCGAGCGCAAAGCCCTCGGTCATCGCCGTGTTGTGGGCCTCCCGCCCGCTCTGCCAGAGCCGCAGCGTGTCCCACGACGGGACCACCGTGACGTAGGGCACCGGCAGGCTGTCCTTCAGCAGCGGCTCCATCTCGGCCATCAGGCCAAAGATCTCCTGAGCGGGCGCGCGGCTGCCGTCGCCGATCCCGTAGACCATCCGGTTCGCCATGCTGTAGATCGGCGCATTGCCGCATGCCAGGGTCACCAGGCCCTCCATCCGGATCTCGTCGCTGTCCTCGAGGTTTGTGTTGTGCGCGCCCCAGTGATCCGCGTGGACCGGCTGGCCGAAGTCCTTGACGTCGTAGCTGCCCAGGTACATCTGGGCCAGCTTGCGCCGGACAGGGCCCTGTGCGGCCCTGCCCACCGGCCCCCGCGCCATCGAGGCCCCGAGCAGGCCGTGGACGATGCGCTGGTAGGTCTGCCGGCTGAACTCGACCATAAAGCCGTCGGGGATCTGATACTGTTGGCGGAGCGAGTCCCCCCGCCAGGCCCCGCCGTTATGGCACCCCATGAACTTCCCGCTTTCGTGGATGATTTTCCGGAAGTCGAGCAGGTCCTCCTGCGTCACCTTGACCGTCCAATGCTGCCACGCCACGCGCGCCTCCAGATCGTCGGGATCCTGCAGCCGGTCGATGTCCATACCGGCGAAGGCGCGGAAGTTCGCCCGGCACTCGTCGCAAAAACAGAGCTCTGTGTACATCGGCAGGCCCGACGGCGCGTCGAAGTAGACGCCGTCGACGTCGTAACTGCAGTACTCTCGCACCACGGTCCGGATCGCCTCGCGGTATGTGGCCCCGAGTCTGTGGACGGCCAACCGGAAGGCCGACCCGTAGTGCCACACGCCGCCACGGGGCGTCCCGTCGGGATTCCGGCAGACCCAGTCGTCCCACGCCGGCCGCTCGCTCAGCCATTCGGCTGTCATGTGCGGGTGGGCATAGGGGCAGTAGGCGTAGACGTGCAGCCCGGCCTCGCGGCAGGCGGTTACCGACTCTTGGAAGAGGTCGCGATTCCCCAGGTCCGGAAGGACGCGGAACGCCCGGCTCGGGTAGGTGGCCCAGTAGCCGATGGGTTGGATGCGGACCGTGTCGCCGCCCAGATCCAGCGCGATCTCGGCGACCTGTCGGGCATCGAAATCCTCAACGGTCGGCGTGACCGGCGGCGAATATCCATCAAGGCACACCGTCCGCGCATAGCGCAGCCAGTCGGGCGCGACGAAGGGGTCGGTGAGGTATTCCGGCTCGCGGGCGGTAAGGGAATAGGTCTCGTATAGGGACATGGTTGCCTCCCAGGCAGTTTCCAGTTATCGGTTACCGGTTACCAGTTGTCAGTTATCAGTTACCAAGTTGCTCAGCCTAATTACTTGCAATCGGCGACCTGATGCTCTCTAGCGACCGGAAGCGGCGCTGTCGATGCGTGCGCGGTGGTGCTTCTGTATGAACGTTCCTCACGAGACGGAAGACTGGTAACCGTTAACTGGCAACCGATAACTGTTCCTAGATCGGCTTCACCGCCATCAGATAGTTCATAAACACCACGCCGCTGTATCCCTTCGCGTGGGGCCCGCCGATGGCGAAGGCGCCCTCGGGGAAATCGCGGCTGTAGACGAAGAAGGTGTAGAGACCGCCGGGGCTCTGGATGTCCACCTGCAGCGTCTCCTCCCGTTGGAAGCCCCGGAGCCAGAGCGGGAGGTGGTGCGCCTTGGCCTGGTAGATGACGTACAGTTTGCTCGGGCGCTTCAGCTTGAAACGC
>JBNGDU010000301.1:0-9334 GCA_049975025.1 Anaerolineae bacterium | reverse complement strand
ATGTCGGCATCTCGGGCAGATGTTGTGTTTCTTTCATACCCTAGTTCGCAGGCAAAAGCTTGCGAGGCGCGTACACCAGCAAGCGCCTACTGGCTGCTTACACCCCGCAAGCGACGATCACCCATACGACTAGGGCAATTCTAACACGGGCGAACTTATGGACAATGCATTAGAACTAGATGTCGTAGTAGAGCGTGAACTCAAAGGGATGCGGTCGCATCCGAACGGGATCCACCTCTGCGGTCCGCTTGTACGTGATGTAGGCTTCGAGCATATCCTCGGTGAAGACGTCGCCCCGCATCAGGAACTCGTGATCGGCCTCAAGCTCCTCGAGCACCGCGCTCAGTGAACCGGGCACCTGCTTGATCTTGGCGGCCTCTTCCGGTGGGAGATCATAGAGGTCTTTGTCCATAGGATCGCCGGGATCAATCTGGTTCTGCACACCATCCAAACCGGCCATCAGAAGCGCGGCGAAGCACAGGTAAGGATTCGCGGAGGGATCAGGCGCGCGGAACTCCACCCGCTTAGCCTTGGGGCTCTTCGAGTAGACCGGAATGCGGCAAACCGCCGAGCGGTTGCGCTGTGAATAGGCCAGGTTAACCGGTGCCTCAAAGCCCGGAACCAGCCGCCGGTACGAGTTCGTGGTAGGCGCCACGATCGCCAGCAGCGCGGGCGCGTGGGCCAGCAGGCCGCCAATGTAATACTTCGCCGTATCGGATAGCTGAGCGTATCCGGCCTCGTCGAAGAAGACGTTGGACTCCCCTCGCCAAAGGCTCTGGTGGACGTGCATGCCGCTGCCATTGTCCTGGAACAAGGGTTTCGGCATGAAGGTCGCCGTCAGACCGTATTGGCGTGCCACGTTCTTGACCAGGTATTTGTAGATCTGAACGCTATCGGCCATACGAACCAAGGTGGCGTAGCGCAGATCAATCTCGGACTGACCAGCCGTCGCGACCTCATGATGGTGGACCTCAACGGGCACACCCGCCGCCTCCAGTGCCATCACGATCCGGCTACGTACGTCCTGCTTGGTGTCCGTTGGGGGCACCGGGAAATAACCGCGCTTGGCCGGAATCTGGCCACCCTTACCCCCCTCCTGGTCGCTGTTCCACCACCCCTCAGCGCTGTCGATGTGGTAGAAGGAGCGGTTGGTGCCACCGCCGTACCGCACGCTGTCAAACAGGAAGAACTCCGCCTCAGGGCCCCAGTAGCTGATATCAGCAATGCCCGTCTGCTTGAGGTACGACTCGGCCTTCTTAGCGATGTAACGTGCGTCGCGGGTATAAGGCTGGCGCGTCACCGGATCATAGATGTCACAGATAATGACCAGCGTCGGCACCTCGAAGATCTCGTCCATAAACGCCGTGTCGGCATCCGGAATCAGAATCATGTCGGATTCGTGAATCTCCTGGAAAGCGCGGATCGACGAGCCGTCAAAGCCAATCCCCTCCTCGAATAACTCCTCGCTCAGCTCCCGCGCGGGCATTGTGAAATGATGCCACATCCCGAGGAGATCGGTGAATCGGAGGTCCACCATCTCCACTCCGTTGCCCATCTTGACCACATCCTCAATCGTCGTTAACATTGCACCTCTCCTCCTAGATTTAGTCCATACACCTGCTCTGTCGTCTTCATGATAAACGCCGGAGGGGTGACTGTCTATTACCCAAATGGGCCATTTTGACATGGTCTGTGTCCATGGGAGCTTTGAGCCCCTTCTGCGCCAAGCTCACACTGCGGCCCCAGACGCCTCAAGATCGAGGCCGGATCCGCTGCCCCGGGGCTCAAAGCTCTCACTCGAAATCTTCCGTTGACAAGCTGGAGATGGCTTCCTATAATGACCTTGATAACGTAAGTGATAATCCAATGTACCCAAACGTTTACCAAGGATCCCGCTCCCTGCTCTCCGAGTCCATTCAAGCCGAGGAGATACGGCACTGGTTAACGCCGGTAGGGTTTTCAGATTGGCTGAACGCTCATCGCCGGCTGGTGCGCATCGCGGAGATGGCCGACAACCGGCGCGCCATGGCCGACCTGTTGCCCTACCTTTTGATGATGCTGTCCGAGGCAGCAAATCCGGATCGCGTCGTCGTCAACCTTGAGAGATTCCTTAGGGCAACGGACTCAGTTGGCGATCAGTTGCGCTACCTTAGCCAACACCTCCGTGCCACGGAGATTCTCGTGAAGCTCTTCGCCGGCAGCCAATTTCTAACCGAGATCCTGCTCCGCAATCCCGAGTACTTCGACCTCCTGGTTGAACATAGAGAGCTATCACGGCCCAAAAGCCCGGAGCAGCTCCGAGCGGAGATGCCGGACGGCGAGAGCGCTGATTGCTCGGTCGATTATCTCGACGCGCTAAGGCGCTT
The DNA here is from genome assembly GCA_049975025.1 of Anaerolineae bacterium. Classification (GTDB taxonomy): domain Bacteria; phylum Chloroflexota; class Anaerolineae; order B4-G1; family SLSP01; genus PWVB01. The sequence goes on along the minus strand of JBNGDU010000301.1, from coordinate 6,968 downwards.
TCAACGACGGGAGCTCCTGCGGATAGGGGCCTGCGATCTACTGGATCTCTTCGATCTGCCGGCTGTGACAGCCCAATTGTCCTACTTGGCCGACAGTCTTGTCCAGGCCTCGCTGAGAGCTGCAGGACAAGCGTCAGACACCTCACGCCAAGGCTTCGTCGTCCTGGCGATGGGGAAGCTGGGCGGCAGGGAGCTGAACTACAGCTCAGACGTTGACCTCCTCTTCCTGGCTGAAGAGAACACAGAGCGTTATCGGCGGCTGGCGGAGCTTCTCATCGAGGCACTGACCAAAGTGACGACCGAGGGGTTCCTATACCGCGTCGACATGCGACTCCGTCCGTGGGGTCGTTCCGGCCCCCTCGTCACATCGGTGGACGGGTACATTTCCTATCTCAAGAAGCACGCCAGACCTTGGGAGATGCAAGCACTCTTGAAGGCTCGGACCGTCGCCGGTGATGCAGCCACCGGACGAGACTTCCTGAACCGCGCCAAACCGATTCTGTTCGATCTGTCGTCGGACACCGTCCAAAAGAGCGTCAGGACGATGAAACAACTGACCGAAGAGCATCTACAGCAACAGGGACGAACGTGGGGAGAGGTCAAACTTGGTCAGGGATCCATCCGCGATGTCGAGTTCGTCGTGCAGTACCTGCAGCTCAAACACGGGGGTGAGAGACCCGGGATTCGGACCCCTCATACGCTCGATGCCCTAGCGTATCTCTACGCCGAGGGGCTTATCTCGCCTCAGGATCAGCGCGTCTTGACCGATGGCTATGTCTTCCTGCGTACCATCGAGCACTATCTGCAGATGATGCACTATCGACAGACACACACGTTACCGGACGACCCCGACGCTTTGCGACAACTTGCGCGCCGGTTGGGTTTCGAAGGGGAGTCCTCGTTCATGGATCGCTACGAACAGCACCGGATAGCAATTCGGTCCGTCTACCTGAGATATCTAGGAGAAAACGCGATGGATGAGTCGCAGACACGGCCCCTATTCGCTGACAGCAGTGTAGAGCACACCGCCCGGATGGACGCCTCTTACGCCGCCGTCTTCACCCCTGAGGAAATCAGGCATCACGCGACCGCGGCCTCCAGGCTCAACCGCTACCACCTCATAGAGGTCAAAGCAATTCCACAGGACGAAGCTCGCTGGAGTGTGACGATTGTGGGCTATGACTATCCCGGCGAGCTCTCGCTGATCTGCGGCCTTCTATTTGTCTACGGATTCTCTATTGAGGATGGGCACGTCTTCACCTACGAACCTACGGAAGAGGAAGATCGCCGCGCAAGTCATTCCCATGGACGCCGCAAGATCGTCGACACCTTCACCGTCCGCGAGGTGGAAAAACAGGCCGATGCCACGACCTGGCAGGCGTACGAGGATGAGCTGTCGTCTCTGCTTGAGATGATGCAACGCGGAGAGGCACGGGAAGCCAGGGGCACCTTGGCTAAGCGCGCCGCATCTGCCTTCCAGGAGCAAAGCGAGATCGAACCAACGCTCTATCCCGTTGAGATCACCATCGATAACGCGACCTCACGTCACTATACGATACTCCACATCTCGGCGCCGGACACCTTGGGCTTTCTCTACGAGTTGACCAACGCGCTGGCCTATACGCATATCTACATCGCTCGCATGAACGTTGAATCCGTGGGCAATCGAGCCCAGGACACTCTCTACGTGACAGACGCCAATGGGCGCAAGATCACGTCTGAGGACAAACAGCGTGAACTCCGGGCGGCCACGGTCCTTATCAAGCATTTCACCCATCTGCTGCCCCGCACGCCGGATCCGGAGACCGCCTTGTTACACTTCCGGGAGTTCATCAGCCAACTCTTTCGCCAGCCAGACTGGCCGGACGAGTTGGCTACCCTGGAAAACCCCGAGGTACTCAACGCTCTTGCTCGTCTGCTGGGGGTCAGTGAGTTTCTATGGGATGACTTCCTCAGGATGCAGCATGCGAATCTCTTCCCGGTCGTGCGGGACATGGACGCTCTGGAGACAAAGAAGACGCGCCCCGAGCTTCAAGAAGAGCTGGAAGCGGAGTTGGCCGTGGTTCACGCCCGTCCGGAGCCACCGATACCGGAGGCCCCTTGGCGCAAGACGTTGAACGACTTCAAGGATCGGGAGATGTTCCGCATCGATATGCGCCACATACTCGGCCACACGAAGGAGTTTTGGGACTTCTCCGAGGAGCTGACATCACTGGCGGAAGTCGTCGTTAACGCCGCCTACCATCTGTGCCACGAGGACTTGCGAGCCCAGTTTGGCACCCCGTTGCAGGAGGATGGGGCCGTGAGTGAGATGAGCGTCTGCGCTCTGGGGAAGTGCGGTGGTCGTGAGTTAGGATTTGCCTCCGACATAGAGCTGATGTTTATCTACAGTGGCAATGGCGAGACAACCGGCCCTGAAGTGATCACCACCGCCGAGTTCTATGAAACAGTTGTCCAGCAGTTCCTGCAGGCGATCAGGGCCAAACGTGAGGGCATCTTTGAAATCGACCTGCAACTGCGTCCCTACGGCAAATCAGGCAGTATGGCAGTCTCATTGGAGGCCTTCCGCCGGTACTTCGCTCCGGACGGACCGGCTTGGGCTTATGAACGACAAGCCCTGGTGAAGCTCAGGCCAATCGCCGGCAATATCGGCTTGGGCGAGGAGATCGTCAAGCTGAGAGATCAATACGTCTATCACGGACAGCCCTTTGACGTCACGGCGATGCGGGCTATGCGTGAGCGTCAGATCCGGCATCTGGTGACCGGGGGCACGTTCAACGCCAAATACAGCCCAGGGGGGCTTGTCGACGTTGAGTATCTCGTGCAAGCTCTGCAGATCACCCATGGCGGCTCCAGACCCGCACTGCGCCTTACGAACATTCGACGAGCGATGGCGGCGCTGGCTGCCGCCGGCGTTCTCTCAGATGGGGACTACACTCAGCTTCACAAAGCCCACACGTTCCTCAGGTGGCTGATTGACGGCCTGCGCATGGTCCGGGGCAATGCACGAGACCTGACCGTCCCACCGGTAGACGGCGAGGCCTTCGCTTTCCTCGCCAAGCGGATGCGGTACGGCGGCGATGTCGAGCAACTGCAGGCGGATCTCGATCACTACACAAGTACGGTCCAGGAACTGAGCCGAAAGCTCCTGCCATCCTGAGATGGGCCCTACAAGAGGGCTTTGCCAGAAGGCGTGATCTCCTGTATACCTAGGTCGGCGGAGATTGGGTGCCATTGCTTGAGTGTTCCCGCGGCTTGTAAGATTCTGTAACCAGACCATCATTAGGGCCGTCAAACACGGATATCGCATCTCCGGGTCAGTCGTCAGCCAGTCAAGGGAGTTCGTATGCCACCACGAGGTAATCAGGTCACGTATACCGCAGCCGGCGGGGTCGTCATAGATGCCGAAGGCGATGAAGTATTGCTGCTCATACGTCCGGAGCGCGACGAAGTACGCCTGCCCAAAGGCCACGTAGAGGACGATGAGACGATCGCCGAGACCGCCCTGAGAGAGGTACAAGAGGAGTCTGGCTATACCGATATTGAGATCTTGACGAATCTGGGAGAACAACTGGTCACGTTTCCTCTGGACGGTCAGATCGTGCTACGTACCGAGTACTACTTCCTGATGCGCGCCCTGACGCACCGCCGCGCGGACCGCCCGGAGAAAGACGCGTCGCAGTTCATCTCGGTTTGGGTCCCGTGGGAAGAAGCTGAAAGACATCTGACGTTTGAGGCCGAGAAGGAGTGGGCGAGAAGAGCCCGCGAAGTATGGGAGCGACAGCCATGACCCAGGATACCGCAGACAAGGCCATCCGGGAGAAAGCCCTGAAGATCCACGAGCTTCTCATCAACGAGTACGGAGAACGGGACAACCGACAAGATCGAGATCCTATCGCCACGCTGGTGAACACGATCCTAAGCCAGAATACCAACGATCACAATCGAGACATCGCGTACACCCAACTGAGGGATCGATTTCCCACGTGGCCCGAGGTACGCGACGCAGAAGAGGCGGACGTAGCCGAGGCCATCCGGCCGGCCGGGCTGGCCCCGACCAAGGCGCCTCGAATCCAAAGCGCGCTCCACGCGATATCAGGAGACCAAGGAAAGCTCTCCCTGGACTTCCTTCAGGACATGCGTCTCAAGGAAGCACGGAACTGGCTGCTGGACCTCAACGGCGTCGGTCCCAAGACCGCCGCCATCGTGCTACTTTTCGCTCTGGATCGCCCAGCCTTCCCTGTTGACACTCACGTCCATCGTGTCACCCAACGCTTGGGGCTTATACCTCAGGGAACCTCACGCGAAAAGGCACACGATCTCCTGGAGGACCTGCTACCCGAAGAGCACTACTTCACCTTTCATCTGAACATTATCGAGCACGGTCGTACCGTGTGCAAGGCTCGGACCCCCCGGTGTGAAATCTGTGTGTTACAGGATCTCTGCCGGTACTATCGGGGGCAGGTCAGCGGCGAGGACCGCTCATGAGCAAGAGAAGGAAGCGACGCTTTCCGCTACTTCCCTATCGATTGGTGACCCAAAACTGGCGTGGACCGGCGCTTCTGCTTGTCCCCGCGGGCGTCGCCCTCTATTGGATAGCCTCCAGAACGGAACAGCTCAACCAGACGTACGCGCCACTTGCGTTCACAGTCTCGTTGGTGGGTGTCCTCCTTTACGCCTACACCTTATTGGCCAGGCGGGCTCACATATCCCTGGAATACAACCGGTTTGTGGTGCACACGCCCTTCCTCCCCGTGGCCTTCTCCTACCGCAGAGTTGGCGTCGTACGCACCGTCGAGTTCGCCACCCTTTTCCCGCCGGACGAAATGAAGCCCGCCCAGTGGCGGACCTATCAGGGGCTTATGGGAAGAACGGTACCGGTGATTCCTCTAGAAGGCTATCCTCTCCCCTACGGGTGGCTACGCCTGTGGTTCCATTCCTTCCTGTTCCATCCCAAGGAGACCGCTCTCGTGGTGCCGGTCGACGACTGGATGGGGTTCATACGGAACCTGGAGACTCTACGCACAATCTGGCGAGATGAAAGACGTCAATGAATATGTCACCTTACCACGCGAGTTGGATCTTAAAATAGGTGTTGCGCATACCATCGCATCACAAAATACGATGTCACTGCAAATCATGGAAACTTATCCACAGACCTATCCACAGCCACAACGGCATATCTAGTGGTTGTCGAGTCTCAGATCCCTACATATAGTGTTAATATTAGTTGCTATCCACAGCACGATCTGCAATATTAAAGTTTATCACTTTTTAAGGTTTAGAGACCCCTAGACCGTTGTCAGAAGCCGACCTTTTTGGTAGAATGTTAATGGTGATCTGAAGCAGGCAAGGAAGCTTTTGGACAGACATCGCCTCTGACGCTCAGAACACCACCTAGGAGATAGCCGTCCCCGATAGTGGTGATCGAGCGTTGAACAACCACTTCTGCTGTCGTGCATTGAGTGTGTGCTACCCAGTCGGGGATTCCTGCCCCACGATGGCGCAAAAGGATGTGTATGGACAAAATTAACCCGCAGAGATTATGGCAGGCCACCCTGGGTGAGCTTGAACTCAAAATGGCCCGTGCGACCTTCGATACGTGGTTACGAGACACCCATTGCATCGGCATAGAGAATGGGAACACGCTGGTCATCGGCGTGAAGAACGGGTACGCCGTCGAGTGGTTGGGAAATCGCCTCTACGGCGTGATCCAACGCACCCTAGCCCGGTTGACCGGCAAAAGCATAGAGGCCCGTTTTGTGGTCTGGGAAGCCAAGCGCGCCGAGAAGACCACACCCGCGCTTTTTCAGCAAGAGGAGCCCGCGCTCAGGGAGCCATCCCGAGATCCCGGCCTGAACTCGGACTATACCTTCGACTCTTTCGTCGTTGGACCAAGTAATCGCCTGGCGCAGGCAGCGTCTCAGGCCGTCGCGGAATCCCCTGCCCAAGCCTACAATCCGCTCTTTATCCATGGGGGTGTTGGACTGGGCAAGACCCACCTATTACACGCCATCGGGCACGATTGTTTCCAAAGGGATATGCACGTACTCTACGTCACGTCTGAGACGTTCACGAACGGCCTTATCGAAGCTATTCGCATGCATACGACCGAGCAGTTTCGCGAGAAGTACCGCACAGCCGACATCCTGCTCGTCGACGATATCCAGTTCATCGCAGGTAAGGAGAGCACGCAGGAGGAGTTCTTCCACACGTTCAACGCGCTGAGAGATAACGGTCGCCAGATTGTCCTGAGCAGTGACCGTGTGCCCAAGGCCATGGTCACGTTGGAGGAAAGGCTGCGGTCCCGTTTTGAATGGGGGCTCATCGTCGACATCCAGTCGCCCGACTACGAGACCCGTATGGCCATTCTGCAGTCCAAGGCAGAGCGGACAGGTGTGGACGTACCCAATGACCTCTTAAGCTACATCGCGACCAACATTGAGAGCAACATCCGGGAACTGGAGGGAGCGCTGAACCGTATCCTCGCCATGGCCAAGCTCACGGATCTCCCTCTGTGCAAACAGGTCGCCGAGCAAGCCTTGGCCGACTTGCTTCCCAATCGCCCCGAGATCGCGGCTGACGACATCGTCAAGACAGTGGCTGACTTCTACAATGTCACGTGTGACGAGCTTCGAGGCGCACGACGCACGCGCCGTATCGCCCAACCCCGCCAGGTTGTGATGTATCTTATGCGGGAGGAGACCGACGCGTCCCTACCCCAGATTGGAGCAGAGCTGGGTGGGCGCGATCACACCACCGTCCTCTACGGCTACGAGCGTGTGCGAGCGAGATTGGAGCAAGACAATCAGTTCAAGCGTGAGATTATGATGCTCAAGGGCCAACTCTACGGCCAGAACTAAGATAGGCAGGCCAAGCGAAGTAGCTCGGCTAGGCTGTCCATCGATGCCCAGCCGCTTGATAGTCTGACATCCCTTGGCATTCCCTAATTGGAGCGTCGCTTAAGC
>JBNGDU010000300.1:0-9343 GCA_049975025.1 Anaerolineae bacterium | reverse complement strand
GCTGGGGGTTCTGGCCCTTTTTCCTCCTCTGCTTCGGCACGGCCCTGTTGATCAGCTGGCCCGGCAAGGGCGCCAAGGAACCGATGATGCAGGGCGCCGTGCCCCCGGAGCTTCGGGCCACGGCCTTCGCCATGACGACCTTCATCGAGAGCGGATTCGCCGCCATCGCAGCCTATATCGCCGGCAGCTTGGCCGATAGCATCGGTTTCACCAGGGCGATGCTCTGGACCATCCCCTTCCCGTGGGTAATTTGCGCGATTCTCTACTCCGGCTTCTACTGGGCCTATCCCCGCGACGCCGCCAAGCTCCGTGCACAGATGGCGCAGCGGGCGCAGGAGATCCGATCAGCTTCTCCGGTGCCGCAGCCACCGGAGATCGGGCCGGCGATCTTGGTCGAGCCGGCATCCCCTGAAGCGATGTGACGTCTGTCAAAGCGCTCTCTGACCGCGGATTTTGCCGCCAAGCCTTGAACACAGAGCACGCAATCCGGGAGAAACCATATTAAGTCATCTCTGCGGTCTCTGCGCCCTCAGCGGTGAATCTGGGGTTTTTCTCGGAGACCAAGTTGAGCGAAAGGAGTCGGTATTTCCATGCAAGTCGATCTCATTGCCATCACACGCTATCTGGAGGGCGACGGCAGCACGGAGGCGTTGATCGAGCACGCGGGTCGCGTCTGCTATCGCAGCGAGAGCCGCGGCGATCCCGCGGGCTTCTTGCGCGCGCGGCTGCGCGAGGGACACGAGAGCATCATCGAGCACGCCAGCGCCACCTTTGAGATCTCGGGGATCAGTCGCGCGTGCTCCCATCAACTGGTACGGCACCGCCTCGCCTCCTACAGCCAGGAGAGCCAGCGCTACGTGGACATGGCCGATCCGGAGATCGTCGTTCCCGACGCGGTGAGCGAATCGCCGGAAGCGCAAGCCCTGTGGGACGAGTTCATGGAGCAGGTCAAGACCACCTATGCAGAGCTCCGTGACCTGGGTGTCCGCAAGGAGGACGCCCGCTTCGTTCTCCCCAACGCCACCGCCACCCGGATCGTCGTGACGATGAACTTCCGCGAACTCCTGCACTTCTTCCGGCTGCGCATCACGCCGGAGGCCCAGTGGGAGATCCGGCGGATGGGCCTCAAGATGCTGGAGTTGCTGGTCCCGCACGCACCGACCATCTTCGGCGACTTGATGCAACAGATTCAAGAGAGGCATCCCGAGTTTTTCTAGCGTAGGGTTGACCCTATGCTCTATCGAAATCGATCGACCCCATCCTATCCTAACGTCGAACAGGAGCGAGACTGAGACCGTGTGTACGGAACCCAAGACGAAGCCCACCGAATTCGCGCCGGCGGAGCTGGCTCCCGACGCCGAATTGCAGCGACATATCAGCTACTTTGCGAACCTCGGTATGACCGAGGAATTGATCTCCGCCGTGCCCAACTTCCTTATGGTGGTCAACCGATACCGCCAGATCGTCTACGCGAACAGCGCGATGGTCGATTACCTTGGCCTGGATGATCGCTCAGAGCTTCTGGCGATACGTCCTGGTGAAGCGCTGCAGTGTAGCCACGCCTTCGAAGGCGAGAACAGCTGCGGCACAACCGCCCACTGCCGCTACTGCGGGGCCATCCAGGCTGTCCTCACCGCCCAGGAGGGCAAGCGCGCAGTTCAGGAGTGTCGCATCATCAGGCGCAGTGGGGTAACACCTCCGGTCTTGAACTTGAGGATCTGGACGATCCCTTGGACGGTAGGCGACGATGACTTCGTGATCGTCGCAGCAACCGACATCAGCGATGAGAAGCGACGCCAAGCCTTGGAGCGGACCTTCTTCCACGATCTGCTCAATCTGGCTGGTGTGATCAGCCATGGCTCTGAGCTGATGCTCGATCTCAAACCTGAAGAGTACCCGCAGGTGCTCAGCATCGTCAACAATGCCTCCCGACGCCTGGTCGATGAGATCCAGGCGCAGCGCCAGCTCGCGGCACTGGAGCATGGCGACTTCGTTGTGACGCCCGAGACGCTCCAGACAACAGCGTTCCTGCGGTCTTTACTCGACATCTGGGAAACGCACGATGTGGCACGAGGACGGAAGCTTCAACTCGCGCCGACCACGGACGACCTGGCGGTCGTGATCGACCGAACACTGCTGGAGCGCGTTCTGGGCAACATGATCAAGAACGCCCTGGAAGCTGAACCCAAGGGAAGCACCATCACCGTTGGATGCAGCAGGATGGATGCGCAAACCGTGGAGTTTTGGGTCCACAACCCCAGCACCATGCCTGAGTCCGTGAAAATGCAGGTCTTTCAGCGGGCCTTCTCGACCAAAGGGGAGGGCCGCGGCCTCGGCACCTATAGCATGAAGCTGCTGACCGAGGACTACCTCGAGGGTGAGGTCACGTTCACATCCCGAGACGGCCAAGGCACGACCTTCCGTGTCTGCTATCCCATCGAGCCCACCTACGCAGACGAACAATCCGCTCTACCGCTTCACTTACCCGCACGGCATGACCCCTGACTCCTTTGATATAGTGCTAACGACAGGCCCGTGTCTGCATTTTGAAGCTGAGCCTGGAGAATGGAACGAACCCCTCGGTTCTGGGTGAGTTCGGATTTTGGGCCCATTGACAACCAACCGCAAGCGTGCTATTGTTGAGGTGCACCGCACTTCAACGTCCCCACAGAAACGTCGGCTGCCTCGACCTGTCTAGCCGCCTTCGACGTCCTCATATCTGAGTAGAACGCTGCGCCCCTACCGAAGGGCGCGACCAACCGGTGTCCGCTCGCCGGCAGGCGGCTCGTCGACGTCCGTCTCGGGGAATCCCAAAGAGCGTGATGGGTGATGAACCGTTTAGTAGCGCAGACAAAAGGAGGGATGATGGCTACATATCTCATGTTCGGCAGGTACTCGCTGGATGCCGTGAAGGAGATCAGCGCAGAGCGCACGGACAAAGCCACGGCGCTGATCAAGGAGCATGGCGGAGAGTTCAAGTCGGGGTACGCTTTGCTTGGAGAGAATGACCTGCTTCTCATCGTGGACCTCCCCGATCTAGAGCAGGCGATGAAGCTCTCGGTCGCCCTGACCAAACTGCTGGGGATCTCCTTCAGCACGTCACCGGCGGTGACGGTGGAAGACTTCGACCGGATGATGGAAGAGGGGTAGGAGACTCCTCCCATCGCGAAGCTTTTGGGCTGACGTAGAATCGGATGTCGGATAGCAGCGTTTGACTGAAAAGCTCTTTGGGATCTCCCCGAGACAGTCAGCCCGAGCGAATCAGGTGTTGAGCGCTGTCTCTGTCCGGAAATCGGCGTAGAATCATGGTAGAGACCGTTGACGAAACCGACCTAACCTCGTGCCGAGACAAGTGCTCGGCGGCTTAAGTCCAAGGAGTAGAATCTTGACAGAGCTCATGAACATCGATCGGCAGCAAGTGATAGAGGCCGTGGCGCGCTTCAACAAGAAGATCCTCAATCCTTTCACCTTGAGTTTCGCCGGGCGGCCCTACAGTCCCTACGCCATCGTGCAGCATGTGGGACGGAGATCCGGCCGCCAGTACGTGACGCCCGTCCTCGCCAAGCGGACGGACGAGGGCTTTGTGATTCCCCTTCCCTATGGTGAGGAGGCCGACTGGCACCGGAACCTGCAGGCAGCGGGCGAGGCCGTCATCGCCTCTCAGGGGCAAGCCTACCACGTGGCCCGACCTGAGGTCGTGGAGGCTCAGGAGGGGATACAGGTCTTCAATCCGGTGATAGCCTGGCTCCTGGAGAGCACAGAGGTGGAGAAGTACCTGCGCGTCAAGCGCGTACCCGACGCGCCACTGGGCCGGGCCGCCTATGAGCAGATCATCAAGGACTATCCCATCACCCGCGCGGTGAAGGTGGTGGGAGCAGCGGCGGCTCTCATCGTCGCTATCGTCCTGCTCGCCAAGTTGCTCAAACGCAGGGCATAGACCCGGTACCCCACCGCAACCGCAAGACCGCTACAGGCGTCACGATCCACAACAGGGGCCTGGCGGCGACGCGCGCCCACCCACGCCCAACATCGCAGACCGTCCAGCGAGATGGCTACTCCACCTCAAACCCGAGCGCCCGCCCGCGCAGGCTCACGTAGCGGTTCTGCCCGATGACCGGGCAGCAGATGGTCCAGCACGTCCGCCTCCGGCAGCTTTCCCGCCTCCACCAGCCGGCGCGTGAGCGCCACGTCCTCCGGCGAGGGGTTCGGGTCGCCCGACGGGTGGTTGTGGGCCACGATCAGGGCGGCGCAGTTGCGCCGCACCGCGCCGCGAAAGACCTCGGCATCCGGACCAACGAGGTGTTGAGACTCCCCTTGTAGAGGATCTCCCGGGAGGTCACGCGGTTGCGGGTGTCGAGGTATAGGACGATGAAGTGCTCTTGCTCCTGATCACAAATCACAACGAAGCAATAACCTTGATCAACGATCACAAGACCACCAGGGAGACACGGGCAATGGTCAAAGCGTCTCGGAAGCGATGCAATCGGTGCAAGAGCCAAGTGGGTCCAGTTCCTGTAGGGTACACTGTTGTAAGTAGCCGGCAAGAGAGACGCTCCGTTTGACCGCGGGGCGTCTTTTCTTTTTTGGCGTGGCCTATCTTGGCTGGAGGGACGAGGGACGGGAGATGGAGCGCCGGTTGTGCTGACGTTGCTTAGCCGGCCGGCGTCTTGCTCGATGGTAGTGAACTCATAAATCACGTTTCAGCGGCTGAATACGGATTTGGCGGATGCCGGCAAACGGAGTCACAAGAGGTAACAGCGCGACGCCCGGCAATTGCTCACTCCCTCGTCCTCCTCTGTCCCTAAGACATATTCCCCAAAGAAGATCCACGTACACGTCATCTCTAGAAGTAGATCTGAGCCTGGTTGTCCTGGTCGCCAGCAATGATTCTGTCACGGAAGTAATCGCTCAGCAGAATCGGCCGGAACTCCCGGTTTGAGTCCGGAGGTTTTCCACCAACGGCGCTGATCTCACCCTGGCCTTGCAGCTCACCTGGCCGGCGCACTCATCGCACAGCGGAAGCCCAAGTCACCTGAAGTGTAGGAGGGACCCACAGAGACGTTGCGATCAGCGATCCGAACCCCGAAGTACCCTCTGGTCCCAGTGCTATAGCTTCCGCCGCGGATTGCCTTTGCATAACCTGTATCTGGACCCTGGGGGTTTTCATAAGGCGAGATTTTATAGTAGTCGCCATCCAACCAGTCGCTTGTCCATTCCAGGACATTCCCCGCCATGTCATAGGTGCAGTAGGGGCTCACGCCGGCAGAGTAGCTCCCCACCTCCGTTGGGAAACCAATGCAGGGCCCGCGCCAGTCCTCGAAGTTGGTCCGTGTGCAATCCGGTTCCTCATTGCCCCACGGATACTTGCGCGTGTCGCTGCTGCCCCGAGCCGCCTTCTCCCACTCAGCTTCCGTGGGTAGCCGCTTCCCTGCCCACGCGCAATAGCCTACTGCGTCGTACCAGTCAACGCCTGTCACGGGGGCATCATCATAGGGAGCATTCTCGTAGCCGACGGACTCCGCTGACAATCGCCCGATGGCCTCCAAGTACTCGTCGAATTGGACATTGGTGACCTCGTACTGGTCGATGTAGTAGGCATCGAGATAGACGGCGTGGAGCGGCAACTCCGTGCTGCTACAGTCCTCATAGGGGTTGTCGAGGTCACATCCCATTAGGAACTCACCGGCAGGTATGAGCACCATGCCGCTCTCGGTGGGCTGGCATGATGGCAGCGAGCCATCGATGTCCCGAAACGTGGTTGGGAGGTAAGCCCTGTGGATCCCATCCGCGACAATGAGCGTCGCCGTGATTGTGCGGGACAAAGGGTCGCCGGCGCTTACGAAGTGGATCGGCGACTGGTAAGTTCCTACAGGCAAGCCAGTGGCATCGACCTGGAAGGAGGCGGTCCGGGCGTTCTCGCGGACGTAGTTTGATAACCAGAGGCTGTCAGTAGTGGCATCAATCGTGCCCTGCCAGCAGTGCAGGTCCAGGATCTCAAGTCGCAGGTCGGTCATCGGTGAGACTGTAGTGACCATCACGGTCGGCGAATCGGGGTGGATGCTGAGTGTATGACGCCTCCATGTGTGGATCTGGGCTGATTCCAGCGGAAATGTGCCCCAATCATACCGGGTGCGCAGCGACACGACGCTCTGGATGCTACCGACACGCGAAGTCTCGGAGATGACCGTAGCATCCCCGCCACACCCAGGGAAGCCATGCACAAAATAGCCTGTCGTTATGTAGTTTGCACTAACCTGCGGATCTGATGCTACCCATCCAACGTCCGGGTAGTAGACCTCCACCCACGCATGCCCTTCACCGGCCTCCGTGTGCCAATTCACACAGCCCCCGGTCACGCGTGATGGTATTCCTGCAGCCCGCAGTAGCGCGACGGTGAGGGTTGAGAAACCACGACAGACTCCCGTGCCGTTCTGGAAAACCGACAACGCGTCATTTGGAAAACTGAAGGTGTAGTCGTACTCAATATTGCCACGAACCCAAGCCACGACTGAATCCACGGCTTCGCTTTGTCTGGTAGCGCCCGCAACCAGCTCCTGGGCTTTCGCCACGATGTCAGGATGATCAGACTGAATCGCGTTAGGTATCGGCTGGAGATAGGTGTCTCGGATCTCAGTGGGCAGCTCGCTCGCGAACACAGGGTAAGTGGAGCGCGTATCGACGAAGGCATCGACTTCCACCTCCACATCGATCGATGTCGGCGATGACGATAACAAGGTCTGATCGAAGTTGACCAGGTGATACTCCTCAAATCCCGTTATCCCCTCGGGGTTGGATATGTGGTAGACGACCCGCATAGTGCCCGTAACTACCGTGACGCACATCACATTTCCGGTGGCAGCGCAGGTCGAGGTATCGGGGGCGACTGGCGCCTGAAGCGGCGGGCCTGGCATGTGGCAAACTTCAGGCGTCGAGGTGCCGTCCACAGAGCCAATAAGTACCAACCCTGTCAGGGCGAAGACGAATGGGACGACCAGCATTAGTCTGCGCATCTCAAATCCTCCTCGCGAGGTACAGTCTGCACCAACTGACCGACACCGGGGAGCCCCGCTCTAATACAAGCCTATGCCAGCAAAGATCGCCGGGGCTGCATTGAAGCTGAGGTGACGACGACTCTCATCTATGCTATTCAACGCTCTGAGCTTTGTCAAGACAAGGCGATATGCAGGCAAGCAGTACGCGAGTTTCAGCGGCTGAACAAGCCGTTAAGTCGCAGGTTCAAAGCAGACCGCCGCACTCTGATCACCTCGTCACCCCGTCCTACTGCTTAAAAACAAGCACCTCATCGCTCTTCGAGGCAGCCCAGCACCTGATTGCCGCCAGCAATGCTGCCAGTGACAGGAAGCCGAATATCCCATTAAGCCAGAGCAGCACACCACGAAGCTGACGGATGAAGCGGCCGGGGCTGGCTGGTCGCCGCGTCAAACGATATCTCACCAGTCAGTGATCACCTGTAAGAGGTGGCGTGCCACTCTGGCCCGGTCTGGCTTGCCCTGCCAGAAGTAGACACCTGTGTCAAAGGATGCCGTCTGACCTGGGCTCAGATCATCTGGGTTGGTGTAACTGTAATCCGCGCCAATGACCTCCCCAGCACTATCATAGAGCGTCACATATGCCGCAGCAAACCGACGCTCTTCGCCGTATTGGTTTCTTATCTCACCCACGACGTGGTATTCATCATAGCTATCAAAGTAGGAGGTGCTATTGAGTACTTCAAGAGGATAGGTGGGATCGGATGTCGTGTGCCAGTTGACGCTGAGCTCATAGTAGCTGAATGACAATGGGTCGGAGAATATGATCCGAAACGGCGATGTCATACCGGGAGATAGTACGTCTATCATAGAGTAGGAATAGTCGCTGCCTACCACATTCCCAGAGCTATCTCGGAGAGTGGCAGAGATCTCGACGAATTCCACATTGGAGCTCGTGTTGTTGAGTATCTCACCAACAATGTAGAGGCTTGAGGATCCGGAGTAGGGAACGAATGCATTGCTGCTCATTACGATCACTTCCGGTGGAGGAGCCGGGACCTCAACATTCTGCACATTACTCCATTCGCCTTGACCGGTAGGGCCAGTGGCTGCAACCCGATAGTAGAACGTGCCGTAGGCTTGGTCGACGGCATTCCACGAAAGGCCAGGTCCTACATACACGTCCTTGGGACTGGAGAAGTCAGAATTGTCATCCTCCTGCAGTTGGTAACTCGTCGCCCTCGCCGCCGCCTGCCAGCTCACGGTGTAGTTGCCATCGCCGTCAGCGTTCTCGATGCCATTCAGGACTGGGGTGTCTGGCGGCAAGACTGTGGCGCTGTGCACGTTGCTCCAGCCACTGTCTCCCTCAGGCGCTAAAGCCCGTACGCGGTAGTAGTAGGTACCTTGGCTTTTGTTGGAGGCTGTCCAGGAAGTCCCCGCACCTGAGTAGACCGTGTCAGGACTGTTGAAGTCAGGATTATCATCTTCCTGCAAAGTGTAGCTCTCGGCTCGCGCAGCGCTGTTCCAGCTCACAGCATAGCTCCCGTCACAATCCGTGTTGTCGATTCCATTCAGGGTCGGGGTGTCGGCTGGCAGCACGGTCGCGCTATGAACGTTGCTCCAGTCGCTATCGCCTTCAGGCGCCAACGCCTGCACGCGATAGTAGTAAGTGCCCTGCACCCTGCTGGTCGCCGACCAAGATGTCTCCGCTCCGGAATAGACCTCGTTGGGACTGCTGAAGTCAGGATTGTCATCTTCCTGCAGTCTGTAGGTCTCTGCTCGGGCAGCGGCGGCCCAACTGACCGTGTAACTCCCGTCACCGTCTTCATTCCCAATCCCATTGAGTATTGGCGTGTCGGCTGGCAGCACGGTGGCGCTATGAGCGTTACTCCAATCACTCTCGCCATAGCTGTTGCGGCCCATTACCCGATAGTAATAGGTACCGGCCACGCGGCCAGTAACCTCACAGCTCTGGTTGGGAGTGGAGCACACTTCCCGCATGTTCTCCGTGAATTCAGCGTTAGTGGCCTCTTGGAGCACATAGGTGTCTGCAAACGCAACTGGCTGTTCGCGCCATGAGACAGTGTAATCTCCATCCGCGTCTGGATTGTTGATAGCGGAAAGCGAGGGAGTGAAGGGTAGCGGCGGGAAATACCTCAGGACCAGGGGAAGGTGGACAAGATACGGATCTCCGTCATCGGTGATCGTGATCGTGGCGGTTGAGCCAAGCCCCAGGGTGGCACTCACCGGGTCAGTGAGGATCAAAGAGAACACCTCATCCTGCTCCGGCTCGTCATCATCTAGTACAACTCAGCTGAAATGAACGTCCGGTTATGCTTGCAGGGGCCGCCCTG
>JBNGDU010000299.1:0-9385 GCA_049975025.1 Anaerolineae bacterium | reverse complement strand
GCCCGAGGGCGACGTCGACGGCGCCATCTACAGCGCTGTGATGGAGAAGGACATTGGGGACCTCGATCACGGCCTGGAAACCCTCGTCGGTCCCCGGGGCGTCAAGCTCTCCGGCGGTCAGATTCAACGTGCTGCCGCAGCGCGCATGTTCGTCCGCGACCCGGAGCTGCTCGTCTTCGATGATCTCTCCAGCGCCCTCGATGTCGAGACCGAGCAGGCGCTCTGGGAGCGCGTCTTCGACCGGCGTGACGCCACCTGCCTCGTCGTCTCGCACCGCCGCGCCGTCCTCCAGCGCGCTGACCATATCATCTTGCTCAAGGACGGTCGCGTGGAAGCCGAGGGTCGACTGGAGGAGCTGCTTGCCACCAGTGACGAGATGCGTCATCTATGGCAGGACACCGCAACGTAGCATTTCTGCTCACCAAAACGAGAACACAGAGGGTTTCTGGGGGACGCCTGGACTCCGCAGTTGGGACATTCTGTCCCCGATCATCCAGGCCCCGGAGGCGGGCAAAGACGCCCCCTGATGAGGATGTGACAGCGGCGGCCCGAAAATCGGAGACGCCAAAGGAGAGATACTGTGAACGCAATTGAGCAAATCGGGCTATCGCCCGAGCAACGCGCCGGCCTAGAGCGAGCGATGGCTCATTACGTCGACGACGGCAAGGTCGCCGGACTCGTCACGCTCCTGGCCCGCCCCACCGGAGAGCCTTACCTGAAGGCCTATGGCTTGCGCCATCGCGCCAGCGGTGACCCGATGCAGGTCGACACCTTGATGCGCATTGCCTCCCTCACCAAGCCTATCACCGCGACCGCCGTCATGATGCTGGTGGAAGAAGGTAAACTCTCCCTCAGCGATCCGGTCGTGCGCTTCATCCCCTCTTTCGGCAATCTCAAGGTCGACGCTAACGGCGAGACGAAGAAGCTGTCGCGCTCCATGACGATCTGGCATCTGCTCACACATACGAGCGGCCTCGTCTACGGCATCTTTGACGATACCCCTGTGGCCTCGCAGTACCGTCGACGAGGGCTGCGCCGGAAGCGGCGGGAGGAGATCGTCGCTACCCTCGCCGACCTACCCCTCGCCTTCCAGCCCGGTGCTCGGTGGCACTACTCGATCAGCTATGACGTCCTGGGTTACATCATCGATCTGGTCACCGACAGGTCCTTCGAGGACTTCCTACAGGAGCGGATCTTCCGACCTCTGGGGATGTCGGACACCGGCTTTGTCGTCCCTGAGCTGTTGGCCCATCGCCTGGCTGCCTTCTACACGGCGCCGAATGACGATGGCTACGACCTGATCGATGATCCCGACGAGAGCCCCTACCTAGATCGCGAACGGCCTAGGTCTGCCGGCGGCGGGTTGATCTCCACGGCGCCGGACTATCTTCGGTTCATGCGCATGATCCTGAACGACGGCCAGCTTGAGGGTACGGGCCTGCTCAGCGCGGACGTAATCCGGCAGATGATCAGCAATCAGCTTCCTGAGGACATGATCCCGCTACGGATGGGGGCCAGGACGATGGATGGGGTGGGGTACGGTTATGGCTTTGGCGTCAAGGTGAACGGGCGACAGGTCTCCGGTCAGCCGCCGGAAGGCACCTTCTGGTGGGCGGGCGTCACCGGCGCTTACGCCTGGGGGGATCCTGTGGAGCAGCTCATCGGCATCGTCATGCTCCAATCCGCCCGGTACTACGAACCAGCTCAGACCCTCCGGTCCCATCTCTATCGCGCCCTTGAGGAGGCGTAGCGCGAACCGTCGCCTTCGCGCTATGGAGCCATGAACACGCAACGTGGTTCGTAGTAGCCACGCCAGTGCCGTTGTGGTCGGCAAAGCACGTCACTGAAGTGACGACTACGAACCTGGTGGGATCGGGGCAAGGCGGCGCTTTAGCAAGTTATGTTGTCTGGCGAGCAAATGTTTGTAGTAGGCACTGCAGTGCCTACTACAAACGGGTTCGTCCCCGTGCGGGGCCTACGATTGCTGTCCTGCAAACGCCGGCTCCGGCGCCTCTTCCACGATGACCGCGACCTCGTCCACTACGCCGTTGAAGTCATCGGTCTTGTAGGTCTCAATCGCGCCCTGATCGCCCAACTCCGCCATCTTGGGATCGATGCCGATCTCGCCCAGGAAATGGGTGTTGAAGGCCTCAGCCATCTCCTTTGTGTCGCCCTCGCCGAAGACTGAGTAATGCTCACCGCAGTGGGGGCAGACGACGTAGGACATGTTCTCGACCACGCCGATGAGTGGTGTCTCCAGGTGGCTGGCCATATGCGCTGCCTTGCGGACCACCATCCCCGCCAGATCCTGCGGTGAGGTCACAAGCACGATGCCGGTGACGGGCAGGTTCTGCATCACGGTGAGCGCTGCATCCGAGGTACCGGGCGGCATGTCCACAACGAGGGCGTCTAGGTCGCCCCAGAAGACGTCGTTCCAGAACTGATTGATGGCGCTGGTGATCATCGGCCCGCGCCAGATCACGGCCTGCTCCTCGTCCTCCAGCATCAGGTTGATCGACATAATCTTGATGCCCATTGAGGTCTGGGGCGGCATGATGCCCAATGGCGACATAGTGGGGGCGTCGCTGACGCCGAAAAGCTTCGGGATGCTGGGACCGGTGATGTCCGAATCCAACACGCCGACCCGGTAGCCCCTGCGTCGCAGTCCCACGGCCAACATCGCGGCCACGGTCGACTTGCCCACGCCACCCTTGCCGCTCATCACGGCGATGACCGTCTTGACCTTGTTGAGATTGCCCGCCGGGAACTGGCTCTGCTGCTGGCCTGCTCCTCGGAGGTTCTCCCGCATCTTCTGCTTTTCCTCATCCGTCATCGACGTCAAGGTGATCTTGACGTTGAGGTCGCTCTCCAGCGCGTCGACGGCCTCGGCTGCGTCCTGCGCAATCTGATCCCGCAACGGGCAGTTAGGCACGGTGAGGGCGATGATGACCTCGACGTCCTTGCCGTCCACCTGAACCTCGCGCACCATATTGAGATCCACGATACTGCGACGCAACTCGGGATCGTCCACCTGCTGCAGGGCTTGCATAATTTGGTCTTTTGTTACCACGCTAGTCCTCCTGAATATAAGTTGCTTTTGTCTCGATAGATCGAAAGTGTTACCCAAGATAAGCCCCCCGTTCAACGGGGGGCATTGGATACTTGCCTTATGCCGGGTCTCTGGTCAACCGTATGCCCGATGGGCTACCGGCGCGTGTCCTAGGCAACGGCGGTTTCCGCCGATACCTCCTTGGACTGCTCTGCCTCGCCTTGTTCCTGGGCGGCCTCGTGTTGAGCGCTCCGATGAGCGCTCTGCTCAGTTGCCTCTTCCGTGCCGGCCTTGACCTCCCAAATGCGATCTGGCTCGGTGAGGCGATCGATGTAGAGTGTGCCCTCGAGATGGTCGATCTCGTGTTGGAAGACGCGGGCCAGGTAGCCCCGGGGGCGCAGCCGGAAGCGCTTGCCACGGATGTCCCGTCCTCGAACCAGGACCTCCGTTGCTCGCTCCACCTCGCCGACGTATCCTGGGATCGACAGACATCCCTCGATGCCGACCTCAGTTTCCCGAGATTCCTTGATGATCTCGGGATTCACGACCAAGAAGAGCTCTCCGCTGTAAGGGTCATCCTCGTCCTCCGGGTTCTCCGGCATCTCGATCACAATGACCCGGTACATCTCTCCGACCTGCACGGCGGCCAATCCTACGCCGTTGTTCTCGCGCATCGTCTCCACCATATCGTCAATCAGTTGGCGAACCTCGGGCGTGATATCCTTGATCTCTCGCGATCGTTCGCGCAGCCGGGGATCTCCCAGCTCAATGATTTTCCGCAAAGCCATACTCCCTCCGAATATCTCCAATCACATCTCCAGGTCGCGATGCCGCTATCAGATCTTATCCTCCAGCCTCACGACCGCACTTTATCTCACGATCAACACGCAAGCACGGCGTCTCAATATCATTCTGTCTCGCCGCTCCTGCAAACCTCAGGGTTGCCCGCCGGGGCTGGGTGGACCACTGACCGCGGACCCTAGTTCCCGGTTTAGCTCGTCATAGGCGGTGAACCAGCTCACGAGTTCCAACTGCCGCTGGCGAGCATCATACTCCCGCTGCCGCTGAGCATACTTGTACTGCCGAGCCGAGATGGTTTCCTGAACGTCCTCTGGGCGTCGCACCCATTGCAGCACGAACTGCCCCTCCGTACCCGCCGTCTCGAATTGCACGTGCCCGTAGTCGAAGATCCTGGCTACAATAGTGGGCACCTCAAAGGAGAGGTTCTGGATCCGATCCAACCGGGCCTGTCGCCGCGACTTCTGTAACAACAGTGGGCGCCGATGTACCAGAATGATGTGGCTGGGCGTAAGCTGGAAGTAGTCGTTACGCCAGTCCTCAACTAGCCATAACAGCGCGCCCAGGAGTAAGGCTTCCAGTATCAGCCAGATCACGAACCACCCAAAGAAACCCGCAGCCTGCAGCGCCGTCACAAGGTCGGACAGCGGCACCATCCCTCCTCCATCGGCACCTACCAGCGCGCTCGTGATCAGGATTCTACCGAGCAGGAAGACCCCAATCGCCGTGGATAGCAATAAGGGGAAAAATGCCGCGGAGTATCGGAAGAATCCCGGCAGCCAGTAGCGCCGCCAGATGATGGTGTCGCCTTGTTCCGCCCGCGACCAAGCAGGCGGGAATAGGTATTCCCGCGCCGATCTGAGAATGATGAAGGGCAGAAAAGCTGTTCGCTTCTGCTCCTTTTCCTGCGGTTCCTCCTCGGGCTTCTGGGGCTTCTCCTCAATCTGTAGGCGACGCGCCAGTAGCTCCCTGATCTGGCCTCGCATCCGGAGGATGTCACGTGCTTTGGCGCGCCCGATCTGCCTGGAGATCAGCTCCCGCAGCTCACCGGGATGAGAGATGTAATCCATATCGATCTCCACGGTCTCGCCGGCGGTCTGGGCGATGAGGTTGCCGAAGTCCATCGTGTTGGCCAGAACCCCGGTGCGCACCTCGTAGATATCCTCGATATTGTCGAGCGACGTCTCCTCACGCTGCAATGTAAACGGCCATACGCGTTCGATATGGACAATGCGCTGTGTCGTGAGCACGAACATATCGTCGCGCCAGTTGATGTACTGGTACACCATCACCCCGATTAAACCAAGAGCGGGTATCAAGAGCAACGCGCCGACGAGCGTGAGCGCCGTGCTAGGGTTGACCAAAAGCGCGACGATGGCGAGTATGAGGAGCAGCAAGAGAATAGCCGGTGCGGTGACTTGCCTAGACAGCCGCGTCCAGTGGCGTTGGACGATAGTGACCACCCATTCGTCATCGCGCAACCACTCGAACGTGCGAAACCGCCGCCGGCGCTCAACGACCTCGGAGATGTTGAGCTTGCGGGCTAGGTGGGGACGGCTTTGGAGAAGCTCGTTGAACTCCTCGCGGAGTATGTAGATGATCCGCGCGTAGCCGTCGGCTGTCGCGATGACGTCATGAAAGTCCCCCACGAGCAGCCCCGTCTCCCCGGCGACATCCCCCGAGCGCAGCGTCCCGACCTCCCTAAGAAATCCTTCCTCGGTCACCACCGTGAGCTCCACCTGACCTTCGATCACGCGGATCAGGCGGTCTGATACCTCTCCCTGTCGGAACAGCCACTCCCCATGATCAAAATACTGCTCGTGGGTGATCTTCGCGATCCGGTGCAGCTCCAGTTCCCCGGCCCGGTCGGTGAGCTGGTTGAAGATCGGGATCGTGGAAAGTGTGTCCAGGAGGTTCTCTGTTTGGAGGGGGCTCTCGAGGTGCTCCCGCAGGTAGTCGCTCTTCTGATAAGTTCGGACGAGATCGCGGAAGTAGATATAGAGCACGTGTGTATCGTCGACGGCTTCAGCCGTCACCCTTCGAAAATCGCCGATCTTGAGACTGACGCGCCCTAGTGCGCCGCCCGGGCCCACCCGATCTAGTTCCGCAACCGCACTCTTGTGGTCCTCGACGACTCTTGTCAGGCGTACGAGTCCATCGGTGATCACGATTGTCCTGTCCGGTGCGTGCTCTTCACTCAGAAGTCGCTCACCGGCGCGGTAGATGCGTTCGCGCACATAAGGGACCAGGCGATAGAGCTCCTCCTCCCCTTCTTCGCTGAGTTCCCGGCACATGGGAATCCGCTTCAGATATGCGATGATCTGTGGCGCATCCATAGAATTGATTATACCATAATCTA
Organism: Anaerolineae bacterium; assembly: GCA_049975025.1. Lineage (GTDB taxonomy): Bacteria > Chloroflexota > Anaerolineae > B4-G1 > SLSP01 > PWVB01. Next base: position 3,179 of record JBNGDU010000299.1, on the reverse strand, counting down.
CTTATTTCGGAGCTGCAGTTTGTGCGCCAGGTGCTTTCCATCCCAAGCCTTGGCTCAATGTCGCTTGATAAGCAGCCAAGGTGGCCTTAGCCGTGCGCTGCCAGTCAAAACGCTTGGCTTGTTCGAGGGCACGCCGCCTGAGCTCGACATGGAAGGCATCGTCGTTGAGGAGCTGGATGAGCGCACCAGCCATTCCCTCTGCATCGTCGGGATCCAGGAGAACGCCCGCGGCGCCGACCACCTCGGGTATGCTCGTCGCCGCACTCCCTACCACGGGTACGCCGCATGAAAGGGCCTCGAGAGGCGGAAGCCCAAAGCCCTCATATACAGAAGGAAAGACAAAGGTGTGAGCGCCCCGGTAGACGGCGGGGGCCGCCTGCTCTGGAACGAAACCGAGGAAACACACGGCGTCCTCGGAGACCCCGGCCTCTCGCGCCAATCCGCGGGGATCCGGCGTGAAGGGGGTGTCCGCTGACGGCAGTCGCCCTCCGACGACGAGCTTGGCCTCGATGCCCGCCTCATGAGCGATGCTGAAAGCTTCGAATAGCGTCTTCAGATTCTTGCGGGCGTCGAATCCGCCGAGATAGAGGACGTACCTGCGCGGCAAGGCGAGCGACTCTCGCATCTCCTCATCGGCTGGCGCCGGCACGTGTGTGTAGATGTCCTGAGCCGCCAATGGCACGGTACGAATGAGATCTGCGGCTACCTTGAGATGCTCGATGATGTCCTCTCGCGCTGCATCCGAGTCGGTCAGGATCATGCTCGTGCACGGCGTCGCCGCAGCCACGAACGAGGTGTAGAGTCGTACCCGGAAGTCACCGCGATAGGCGCGCAGGACCAAAGGAATGATGTCGTGGATCGTCACAACGCAGGGCAGCGACGATGCGATGGGGGGAGCCCAATAGGGAATATGCAGTAGGTCGGCGCGGACTCGAGCCGCGAAACGCGGCATCCAAACTTGCTCCCACCAGACTTTGCGCAGGTTGGATAGAGGCGTCGGATGGACTACGAACTTGAGATGGGACGAGGTGGACGCAAGGGTGGTGGGTGCCTGAGGCAGGACAACGGTCAACTTCAGGGCAGGATCGACCTCCGGCAGCGCCCTCACGAGCTGCTGCACGTACTGTCCGCTGCCGGTCTCGGGACGGTTCCAGAACCATCCGCTTACAGCAACGTGCATATAGCCTGTCCTTGAGGAATGTTGCGCCCCGGTGTGCCCGGGGCGCAGATCTCACCAGTTGCGCTCGATCCTGCTATTCGCGCGGATGAACGTTGATCGCCTGAGGTCCCCGGTCCGTCGTCTCGATCTCGTACCAGACGGGGGTGTTCTCCTCGGAAAACTGGGATGGATCTCCTTCGATGGCGCTGCGGTGGAAGAAGATGTCCGTTCCGTCCCGCTGGGTGATAAACCCGAAGTGCTTGTCGTCCCGATACCACTTGACCACACCTGCGTGAAGGCCCGGACCCGACGTCTTGTCCTCTCGACAGTCGGGGCAGAGTTCGGGGGTCTCGGTCTCAAACCCCATCTCCTCCTGCAGACGTTGCTCTTCAACGCGGTAGACGAAGGTGTCGCCACATTTCTCGCATGTCAGTAGTTGATCACTATACGGCATGTAACTCTCCAGTAGCTCTTGTCAGTAGTGCTGGTTGCATCACCACACTTTACGCGCGTTCACCAGCTTCAGTCTTATGCGCATAAAGACAATTAACTATACGTCAGAATCGCGATTTCGACAAGTCAGTCCGCAAACCTTGAAAAAGGAGGTTTACACGATAGACTTTATCCATGATGAAGACCGCATACATAGTGTCAAATAGAGCCTTGAAGAGAGTCAGGGTGAAATGGCAGCGGTGGTTGAGCGCGCTTCTCCTTCTCTTCGCGCTTGGTCTGTTGGTGCAAAGCGAGGGCCCGCCGCCTCAGGACGTTCGGGCCAACTTGGATTACGTCACTGCTGGCTGGACGTTCAACTTCCTCGATTGGGAGATTGAGGCTCTCTCCCAAAAGGTGCTCTACGGTCTTCTCGCTCCCCATCGCTATATGGACGATGAGGCGCAAGCGCAGTTTGTGTTGGACTACTTGGCTGACGTGCGGGAGGCCGACAGACTGGCGTGGGAGATCGACAAGATCTATACGGATCCCGAGGTTGAGGACCCGGTCGTCGCGAGCCGTCAGGAGCGCGATGCGTTCGCTGCGCTACGCCAAAAGCTGAACCGCCACGCGCCGGTTGCTGAAGCCATTGTGGAGGACCAGGTCAGCTCGGTTCTGGCAGATGTCGGGTTGGGCAGCTTGGCGTCGATTTTCCCGCCCGTGAGCGGCACGTTTACGCCGCTGCCCCATATCCTGGTGATCTCTCCCAGAGACCGCATTGAGAGCGCGTATCAGCGCCAGCTGATCGCCGGCCTGACGGCGGCAGATCAAACCATCCTTGAGGACCGGGTGACCGGACGTCTCGACGATCACTCGGCCTACGTCACCGCGATCGGCGGCTTGGCAGCCTATCCGGCGATGCTTCTGGAGATCGGCTCGATCGACTGGGTCGCCGATGTCGTGGCCCACGAGTGGACTCATCACTTCCTTGCGCTGCGCCCGCTGGGTTGGCAGTACATGACCAATGGGGAGGCGCGTACGATTAACGAGACGACGGCCTCGCTCATAGGCGAGTGGGCGGGTCAGGAGGTCATTCTCCGTTACTACGCCTCGTTTTTGGAACGGGGCAAATCACTACCGAACCCTTTGACCGTCGAGCCGTCCGGCGACGGCGACGATGTTCAGCCTGCATTCGACTTCCGGGCCGAGATGCACCATACGCGGGTTATCGTAGATCAGCTTCTGGCGGAAGGTCGTATCAAGGAAGCGGAATGGTATATGGAGGCTCGGCGCCGTTATTTCGTCGCGAACGGCTACCAACTCCGGCGCTTGAATCAGGCCTACTTCGCTTTCCACGGCGCCTATGCCAGCGCCCCCGGTGCCTCGGGTGAGGACCCTATCGGCCCATTAGTTCGCCGAGCCTGGGCGGTCAGTCCTTCTCCCGCTGCTTTCCTGCGCGAGATGTCGCCTGTCACCTCGCTTGGGGAACTCCGGGCGCAGGTCTCCGGCTGACCCACCTTCCTTTGGCTTCTTCTCGTAGGGCGATCGCATTTGGATATAGATGCTCGTAGCCCCCGTCTCGGGGGCGTTT
>JBNGDU010000298.1:0-9475 GCA_049975025.1 Anaerolineae bacterium | reverse complement strand
CAAACTCTTGGTCATCTGGGACCGTTTGCCCGCACATCGAAGCCGGGTCGTCAAGGAGTTCCTGCGGCAGGGAGCCGCCCGCCGCTTGTATCTGGCGCAACTGCCCAGCTATGCGCCAGAACTGAACCCCGATGAAGGGGTGTGGAACTACTTGAAACGCGTCGAGCTGAAAAATGTGTGCTGTCATGACCTTCCAGAGTTACGAAGTGAGCTTCGCAAAGCGATCGAGCGCTTGAGACACAAAACCGACGTTATCCAAGGTCTTGTCCGGCAAGTGTATCCGAGTGTTTGTGCTTAGCTATTCATGACCGGATCAGTAATGTCCTGCCCGAATGCAAGCATTAAGGCGATACGAACCACACCAAGACAAGAAGCGCCGTCAAAGCTGTCAACAGCATACACCAACCGACGAGATGCCTTAGGTATCGTTTCATGTCCCCCCCTGTGAACTATCCAATCGCTGCTCAGATGTAGTGGTCGGGTTCAAGAGTCTCACACAAATCATAATAAGGTCAACCCGCTTGGTGGCGCGACACTCGCTCGACCCAACGCCAGATCGGATCATGGTCGCAGGGGCACGGGCCCGACGCCGTGCCCCAGCAGACCATCCCGTTGGTCCCACGCTCGAAGCTGATGATGGGTCTTCATTCACTCCAACTATATAGTTCACTCCAAGCGTAGTCCTCGCTCCAGGCGTAGTCTTCGCTCCAGGCGTAATCCTCGGCCCAAGCGTAGACTTCGCTCCACGCGTACGTCTCGCTCCACGCGTAGTCCTCACTCCAGGCGTAGACCTCGGCCCACGCATATCCCTCGGCCCAAGCATAGACCTCGGCCCAAGCGTACCCCTCGCTCCAGGCGTAGCCGCCGGCCCAGGTATAGTCCTCGCCGTCATCCATCAAATAGTAGTTACCATCCGCGTCCTGATTCGCTTTGCCACCGAAATGGTCGGTGCCGGCGAGGTCCGCCGCTACATCCAACCCCGCGTTGGCGCAGCCGGTCTCGCCTGCGAAGACGGCATCCGTGTGGACCAAGCCCGCACCTTGCTGGAAAATACTATAAGCGAGCGCGCCGGTGTCATCCACGGCGGGGCGCGCCCCTGCCATCAGCCGGCACTTCACGTCGTCGGGCGAGAGCGACGGATCCTGCTGCAGCATCAGAGCCACCAACCCGCTGGCCATCGCCGTCGCCTGCGAGGTACCCGACACCGTATAGTAGCTATCGTAACCTGCGTACCAATCGGGGTAACTCTGGACCAGGGTCGAGCTATCCGGCATCAGGCCCTGCACCGCATATCCCGGCGCCACAACCTCGGGCTTGACGAACCCCTCCACCGTCGGTCCCGCAGCGGAAAACGACGCCAGCACGTCATCCGATGGGTCCGTCGTGCGGTTATCGGAGAAAGCGCCGACCGTGATGACGTAGGGCACGTTACCCGGAACCCCGACCGTCATTGCGTCCGGGCCGCTGTTGCCCGCCGCCGCCACCACCACGATGCCTGCCTCCCAGGCCCGCATCACGGCCTGGTTCAGCGGATCGATCCAGTAGTAAGACTGCGGCGTTGCCGCCAGGGAGAGGTTGAGAATGTCGATGCCGTACGTGTCCTTGTTCGCCACCGCGAAGTCAATGCCCCTGATGATGTCCGAGTAACGCCCCAGGCCGTCGGCGTCCAGCGCCTTGATCACGACAAGGCCGGCGTCAGGGGCAACGCCCTCGTAGCCCCCGGATGGGGCAGCACGGCTGCTGAGGATCAGACTGCTAACGTGCGCCCCATGGCCGTTGTCGTCGGAGTAGAGCTGGGGCTCAGCAAATGGGGCTTTCAGAACATGATCGGCGATCGCGTCGTAGTGGGCAAGTAATCGGTCCTGATCACCGGTATCCAGCCTCAGAGCCGGATCGGCCCAGAAGCCGGAGTCGATCACCGCGACCGTCACGCCCTGGCCGGTGAGTCCCTGTGCGTGCATTGTGCTCAGGCCGATCTCGTCGCGATACCGAGTAGGCAATTTGTAGGTGATGCCTATATCATCAATGTAGAGGAAAGCTTCGACCCATCCCCATCCTAAGAAGCGGATGGCGGTATTTGCGCTGGCGTAGCCGCTGATGTCGTAGGTGGCTGTGACCTGGTCGCCATCCGAGTATCGCAGGCTGAACATATCCAAGGTTATCCAGGCCGCGCCGCCGTCGGCCGACACCTGCACCAGCACGCCGCCCAGCCCTTCACCTGATCCACGCCTCAGGTAGCTGAATGAAAGCTCCGCCTGCTCAGCGCCGCTGAGATCCGCAGCGCGCTGCCATCCATAGCCTGAGATCCATACCCCGTCTCCACCGATCTCCAGACAGCTTCCGCCGGCACAATGCCCATCACTTGACGCCACCTTCAGCCGGCCCTGTGTCGGACCGTCACTCTCCCCCAACTCTTGCCAAGGTCCAGACCACGCGGTCGTACCATCGTTGCCGTCGTAGGTTTGCGCCCGAAATTCGTCGCGTACGGCGGGGACCACCGCGGAGCCGGCCTGCTGTACCTTGGCATCGGGGAATACAAACACGTTGGGATTGTGCGCGAGCCCCTTAAGCGCGTGAACGGGCACCTGCGCTGAGACCCCGTTGATGATCCCCAACTGGTGGCGCACCGTCCCGCCCTGGCCGCGCACCACGTCGGCGGCGGCGTGAGCGTTACCAGCCTGAACGATGACGTCCACAAACTCCGGCTGCCCCTGAGCTGCGACGACGCTCACAGGGCCCAATACTAGAGCAAGCAGGATCACAATATGCGCAACCCTTAGGATCCAAGTTCGTTGTATTGTGTCTGACGGCATTCTCTACCTCCACCTTATCCGCCCTTAATCGTTGCGAGCTGAGTTCGCTCTAACTCTATTCTAGCGGTGGCGCCCGTGTGTATCAATGGAATTATGGTGCGGGTCAGCCAGAAGATCCGTGCGAAGAATGGTCAGCCACTCCAAATCATCGCGGCCATAAGCCCCAGAACGACTAACATAAGACCACAAGCGAGAACCAGCATCGAAAACACCTCCATTATTGGGATTCACTGCCACAGTATCGGGCACAACATCAGCACAAGGCCCATGGCTTGATCTACGTAGAATCTCTCTGCCAAGGCCATTTCCGGTTTTATTCTAACCTAAGACAGGAGTTAACTCAATGCGCAAAAGTATCGGATTCATGTGGATTCCGTGCGAAAAATGCGAGGGTCAGCCAGGATATCGTTCGCCGGCTATCTGACGCAAGCTATCGATATCCAACTTGGCTCCAAGCTGTAGGAAAATCCGCTGGGCAGCGCGAAGATCCGGCTCTGCAGATGCCCAATCCCTTTCAGAGATCGCGATGCGGGCAGCGTGAGCGTGCACACGTCCACGCTCGAGCATGTCGGTCACGGAAGCGCTCACATCCTGAGCGGATGTGAGCAGATCACGCGCTTGATCAATATCGCCCTGTTGAAGTTTGAGTTCCGACATGAGACGCCAAAGCGTCGCCATAGCACCTTGGTTTCCCAGATCTCTGGCCTTCTCCAGTGCCTTCTCAGCCATAGTCAACGCCGGACGGTACATATGCTCACGCGCCAGGATCTCAACCTCCCAGCGGTATCCGTCGACCAGCAGCTCTTCGGCACCGATGTCCGCGGCCAGTTTCAGCGCTGGTGCCAAGGTCTCGCGCGCGAGATCAAGTTGGCCTTGAAGACAGAACACACTGGCCAAGCCGCCGCTTGCGTTGGCAAAATGGTAGCTACGGGCAAACGGCCTCAACGTCTGCAAACTACGACGGAAAAACGCCTCGGCCTCCGCCAACTCTCCCTGATCGCGACTGAGGTTGCCGAGATTGTTCAGAAGCAGCGCCAAACCCTCGGCGTCGTCCATCTCCTCCCGCAACGCCAGGCTACGCTCGAAGAAAGAACGGGCCTTGTGCCAATCTCCTTCGAGGACGGCCAGCACCCCGAGGTTGCTAAGCGTGCCGGCCACCCCCCACGTGTAGCCCATCTGCTCGCGAAGCACCATCGCGCGCCGTGTATGACGCTCCGCTGCATGCCACTTGCTCTGACGGTAATGAATGCCGCCCAAGAGGTTTTCAGCAGCCGCAAGCTCAGCGATCGCATCCGCTGCCTCGGCCCCCTCGAGACAAGCCCCGACCGCCTCCAGAGCCTTCGCGGGAGCGCCCTGATGAAAGTGAACCCAGGCTATGCCCAAGTGGGTCCTGGCCAGCTCCACCAGTCCTTCTTGCACCTCCGTATCCTTGAGAATCAACGTCGCGGCATTGTAATACCTCAAGGCGTCGGCATAGCCCCCCTGCTTGCGCGCCGTCTCACCCAGGCGTCGGTAGAGCCCAGCGCGAGGTGTAGCGCCGAGCATCCCGGTCTGAGTCAAGGCCAGACCCGCCCGCAACACCGCCATCGAATCCTGATGGCGGCCCATTGCTCGATAGGCGTCTCCCAGAGCCGCCGCCAACCGCCATCTTGTGCTATCTTCTACATCGGGCAACGTGCTCAGGGTCTCCGCCCCGGCCTCAAGATGTTCAATCGCCGCCTCGTTGGCAAATCGCCTGAGCGCGCGTTCCCCGGCTGAGATGAGATACGAAAGAGCCTGGGCTCCCATCCCGGCGCGCATCAGTTGGAAGGCCAAGATCTCAGCCTGGTCGTCTGAACCCTCTCGCTGTCGACTTTCCAGCACCAGGGCAACCCGACGATGGAGCTGTTGCCTGCGCGCCTCCAACAAACCCTTGTAGACCACACCACCGATCAGCGGATGATGGAACTCCCAACGATCGAGATCCCGACCGCGTCGCACAAGAAGTCTCGAGGCGAGACGATCCAGCGAGGTCGTCGAGGTCGGTATGTCGAGTGCGGCGTGCAGCACATCTGCTTCAAAGGGCGACCCAATGACGGCGGCGACCTGCATCACCTCGCGCAGTTCGGGAGGAAGGGCATCTACCCGTGATCGCAGCAACATCTCCAGGGAGGCCGGCACCTCTACGTCGGCCGACTGTAGCCCGCCTCGCAATTGCCACCGTCCCTGATAGCGTGCAAGGTGACCTTGGTCGAGCATTGCTCGCAGGTACTCCTCGATGAAGTAGGGATTGCCGTCGCTCTGCTCGAGGATCACCTTTCGGATCTCCTCAGGTATCTCGACCTCGGGCAACAGCTCGTTGAGCAACAGGTCGCGATCGGACTCCGAGAGTCGGTCGAGCGTAAGTCGCAGCGTCAGGTCCGGTATCAGGCTCTGCGCGCGTACAAGTCGGTCGTTGGGTGCATCGCCACCCTGACGGCGCTGCGCGCACACGAAGACGATGGGCTCGCTGACGACAATAGTCAGCAGGAAATTCAACAGCTCTGCTGAGATGGGATCGATCCAGTGTAGATCATCCAACAATATCACGCAGGGACTCTGACGAGCTAATTGCTTGATGAAGCGGCGCATGGAGACGAAGATCTGTTGCCGTAACTGCTCCGGTTCCAACTTCGCTAACCGTTCCCCCAGCAGCCCAGAGGGCCAGACACCCAGTACCACCTCCAGGTAGGGTCGCGTGGACTGCATCGCATCCGGCCAGGCTGCAAATGCGGATTCAAGTCGAGCGCTGATCACCTCTGGTGAGTCGCTCGGACGGAGGCTGAAGACCTGCATCAGAAGGTCAGAGAAGAGCGAGAAGATGCGCGAGGAGCTCTGCGACGTACATTGACCACGCCAGACCTGAACGCCACCTGAGGTCATGGCTGAGCCGTATTCCGTCATCAGCCGGCTCTTTCCAATACCCGGTTCTCCCTCGATCCATATCAGGGCACCAACGCCATCCGAGAGCCCTCGGGACAGCCGCAGCATCTCGCGCAGAACACCCTCTCGACCGATCATCCGGGCGCGAAGGCCCCTTATACCTCGAGGCGCTTCAGGTTGCTCAAGGAGGCCAGTGAGCCGCCACGCCTCAGTACGATCCGCGGGCACGTCACGCCCCTCCTGCGCCCCTTGCACGTCATGCAACTCGACGGACTCGTAGTCGGCAATGCGCTCCGTGGCCCAGCGGGCAGCGGGGGTAGCCCACACCTGTCCCGGCGGTACGCGGGTCGCTAACTCGCGCGAGGTCTCAACAGGACCGCCCTGCACGATGAACTCGGTGTGGAATCGGGACCCAATCCTCCCCGTGATGGCGTTACCCGTGTCAATGCCGATACTAAGTCGCAGCACCCCCGAGACGGGACTGTTGTCTCTACAGAACCGAGTGTTGAGGTGCCAGGCCGCAAGCACGGCACGCTCCAGATCATCCTCGAGAACTTGAACAGCACCGAAGACCAGCATCAACCCGCGTTGCTGCTGGATCATCTTGCCCTGATAGCGCTCCGCCACCGAACCAACGGAACTCACCACCTCAGCCAGAGTTTCGAAGATCGCCTCTTCGCTGGCGTCATCCTCAGGGACAGACGAGATCCATACCACCGACACCGGCCTTATCTCGCCCTCAGGCACATCGTGGATGCCGCCCTTATAGGACAGACGACTTCCCTTAGGTTTTGCGACAGCAGCGGTCATTGTTGCAGACGCTTCGGGCTGATGCATGGTGCGAAGAGCCGTTAGCGCGTCTTGAGCTCTGTCCAATTCAACAGCGGCGCCTAGCTTCTCGAACTGCTCAACCGCGCGTTGGACCATTTCCCGGGCACGATCGAGCCACTGTTCCTGATTGGCCTGCTGTTTCTGAGACACCGCCACATAGAGACGTCCCATGGCGGACAACGCAAGGCCAAACTCATAGGGCATATTCGTCTGGAGACAGAGGTCCATAGACTCCCGAAGAAGGCTCTCTGCCTCCAAATGCTGCCCTACCTGGCCTTTGATTTCGCCGAGGATTCTTAGGCAGTTGACCTCCTCTTCCGTCTGATGGCGTTCTCTAGCCAACTCAAGGCCACGCTCAGCTACTTCAACAGCCTGAGCCGGGTTCACCGGGCCGAGGAGCGACGCTTTCATCCACTCAAGCTCAACTTCCACGTGCTCGATCTCCTCAAACAGAGTCTCAGCCCTCTGAATGTGCCGGGCAGCTTCCTGCTGATCTCCTGCAGAGAGGGCAAGTCGCGCCAGGCTGGTATGAGCGCGACCGCGTCCCCATGTCTCGCCGGTATCGGCGAACAGCTCGAGACTGGCCGTCAGGTCAGCCTTCGCACTGTCAAGCTGACCCATGGCTTGCCGGAGTATGCCCAGGTTGTTGAGCGTTACGGCACGCTGGTGGACGTCACCGATCTGGAACCACAGTCGCTCGGCCCGAGCCAGCTCCTGGTTGGCCTGCGGCCATGCCCCCAATGTGAAGTGCAACACGCCCAAATTCGCATAGGCGTTTGCCATGCCCCAAGCGTATTGCATCTTGTCGTAGAGCTGTAAGCTTTGCGACACATATTCAGCCGCCTGCTGGAGATTGCCCTTCTGCCACGAGATCCCGCCCAGGGTGTTGTACAGACTGGCCAAAGTGAGAGGATCATTCTCGTGGTCCTGGTCGACATCCAGTGTCGCGGCGCTGGCCAACTCGAAAGCCTCATCCAGGCGACCCTGTCTAAAACGAATCCAGGAGAGACGTTCCACGACTGAACGCCAAAGCTCTGAGTTCTTATCCTGCCCCTCGGCCTGAATGGCATTCAAGCCGGATACCAGGAATTCATAAGCCTCCTCACTATCACCCTCCATCTGCCGGATATCGGCGAGTTCGCGCAGCCCCTTCACCATGACGAGCAGCATGTTCGAGCTGAGACTGCTATACAGTGCGGTCTCAAGTGTCGACTCGAGCAATTCTTTGGACTCAGCGTATTCACCGACGAATTTCAGCGCGCGACCCAACCCAATCTGGGCTTGCAGAAGGTCTTTCTGCTGTAGCGCACCGACCACTCGCTCATCCAGCACTTTGCGGTAATGAGTGATGGCATCTTGATAGGCACAGCGGCGCGCTGCAAACTCGGCCGCGCCCAAGAGATAGGGAACAGCTCGCTCAGGCTCCGCACTGGCGCTGTAATGATAGGCCAGTGACTCCATAACATCGGGCGAGTCGGTATCCGGCCCAGCCTCGATTGCACGGGCAACCAGGCCGTGGAGCTGCTGCTGATCCCGAGTTATCAACGTGTTATAGACGGTCTCCTGTACCAGGGCATGTCGAAAGGCAAATTGATCCTCAGCCCCCACACCTTGACCGGCCTCCTGGATCAGGAAGCCCTGCTCTAACAGGCGCATCAGCATTGCCTCGGTCTCTCTGACGTCAAGGTCAACCAAGGTGCTCAATAAGGAGACGGCGATGTGAGAGTTGATCACGGACGCTATCTGAAGTGTACGCCGCATCTTGTGGGTAAGCGTGTCCATCCGGGCCAACATCAGACCGCTCAATGTAGGAGGTACTTCGCACGCGACGGTCATCGCCTCAGGCATCACAATCCAGTTACCATCACGCCGCTGCAGAGCCCCGCGATCCAGCAGCATTCGCACGATCTCCTCGGCATAGAACGGATTGCCTTCGGAGCGTTCGACCACAACGGAACGCAGACCTTTCGCATCACCCTTTATCTGCGGGATCAGACACATCACCAACTCCTCACAATCGGTCCGAGAGAGAGGAGCGAGATGAATATCGACCGGCGCGTTCGACAACGTCACCGCCGTATCTAGTAGGGGTTGGATCACGTTGCCAAGTTCGCTGTCACGGCTGATCAGTACGAACATCACAGGCGCATCAGCAAGCGTCTTAACAAGATAACGCAGTGCCGTAAGGGAGGCGGGGTCCACCCAGTGGAGGTCCTCGAAGACGAGTACAGTCGGCTGGCGCGCGACCAGACCCATGATGAGACGCCGTAGGGCTGCGTGGGTCATCTTTTGGAGTGCAGCATCGTCGAGATGACCAATGTGCGACCCTAGCACGCCCGGAACAAAGGAGAGCCCCAAAACGCTCGACAGATACGGGAGCGACTGCTCCTCCGGAATATCCAGACGTTCGAGAAGTCCCCGCAACGCGTCCCGCTTGACTGCCATTGTATCGGTATCCGATACTCCCAGGATATCTCGCAACAGATCGGCGATGAGATGAAGCGGCTTGGCGCGGGCGTAGGTCACGCAACTACCCTGGTATACCTGACCGTCGCCATCCTGCACCGAGGCGAGGAACTCGTTGACCAGGCGGGTCTTGCCCACGCCGGCCTCGCCTGAGACGATCGCGATGCGTCCTTCACCTTGAATCTCGACCGCATCCCAGGTCGAGAGGAGAAGGCGCAATGCCCGCTGACGCCCGACCAAAGGCACATGGACGCCGACAATGCCTCGCCCCTTGCCGGTAAGGTGACGGCGACCGAGAAGAACGTACTCCCAAGATTCATGTGTTTGGGTAGGCTCACCTGGCGCATCGCGCAGCGCTATCCGCTCATAGCGGAAAGCACCCGACGTCTGTTGATAGACTTCCTGACTCACCACGACCGCATCCGCCGGAGCGCGGTCACACAGTGCTTGTGCGGCCTCGATGG
>JBNGDU010000297.1:7847-9477 GCA_049975025.1 Anaerolineae bacterium | reverse complement strand
CCAAGGTCGATCAGGCGATCGCAGGCGGTCCGTTTGCCGCCACCTGGGCGTCGCTGCGGGGATACGAGGTGCCCCGCTGGTATTTGGACGGCAAGTTCGGCATCTTTATCCACTGGGGCGTCTACGCTGTGCCGGCTTTTGGGAACGAGTGGTATCCGCGGAACATGTACCAGCGTGATCATCCTGAGTACAAGCACCATCTGGAGACCTACGGTCCTCATACGGATTTTGGCTACAAGGACTTCATCCCGGCGTTCACGGCTGAGAAGTTCTCGCCGACGGCTTGGGCGGAGCTCTTCGCCGACGCAGGCGCCCGATTTGTGGTGCCGGTCGCCGAGCATCACGACGGGTTCGCGATGTACGATTGCGGTTTCTCCGATTGGACGGCGGTCAAGATGGGGCCGAAGCGGGACATTATCGGCGAGCTGGCTGCTGCGGTTCGCGAGAAGGGTATGGTTTTCGGGCTGTCGAGCCATCGGGCTGAGCATTACTGGTATTTTGACGGGGGCAACACCTTTCCCTCGGATGTGCAGGATCCTCAATACGCTGACTTCTACGGACCGGCGGCGCCCCATCCGGAGGATCACCACGACTTCAGCGCTGCTCCCCCCACGCCGGAGTTCTTAGATGACTGGCTGGCGCGCACGTGCGAGCTCGTCGACAAATACCATCCGCAGCTGGTGTGGTTTGACTGGTGGATCGGGAACCTGGCCTTCGAACCCTATCTCAAGCGGTTCGCCGCCTACTACTACAATCAAGGCGCTACCTGGGACAAGGGCGTCGCGATCAACTACAAGTACGAGGCTTACCCTGAGGGCACCGCCGTGCTCGACGTAGAGCGGGGACAGCTCAGCGAGATTCGACCCGAGTTCTGGCAGACCGACACCTCGGTATCCAGGAATTCATGGGGCTATATCCGCGATCACAACTACAAATCCGTCACCGACATTGTTCACGATCTGATAGACATGGTGAGCAAAAACGGGGCGTTGTTGCTGAACATCGGCCCACGACCCGACGGGACTATCCCGGAGCCTGAGGTGGAGATGCTGCGCGAGATCGGACGATGGCTGGGGATCAACGGAGAGGCCATCTACGGAACCCGCCCGTGGCGCACCTTCGGGGAGGGGCCGACGGAGGTTCCGAGCGGCGCTTTCACAGATACGAAGCGCGAGGCCTTTACCGGGCAGGACATCCGTTTCACAAAGAAAGACGACGCCCTTTACGCCACCGTCCTCGCATGGCCCGGCAAACGGCTCACGGTGAAGTCGCTTGCAGGTGAGGAGATCACCGGGGTCGAGCTGCTGGGGCACACGGGGACATTGAGTTGGTCGGTCGACGGCGAGGGACTTCACGTCCTTATGCCTCCGGAGAGACCCTGTGACCACGCCTTTGTGCTCAGGATAGCGGGAAACGACGTTCCGTAGTTGGGGAGCATCAACGGCAGCGCGCCAAGCCGGGGCCAATCCTGAATTCCGCCGGGCCATGCTTCCAACGCCAACGGGGAGCGCCTGCCTGGGCGCTCCCCGTTGATCAGAAGGAGGAGAATCCTTTCACGCTCGTGTTCCTGCGTGGAACGTCTATAGCATAGCATCGGGGCTGCCTGATGCTTGACGCAAGCCTGATAGCT
>JBNGDU010000297.1:0-7747 GCA_049975025.1 Anaerolineae bacterium | reverse complement strand
CGTTGTCGCTGGTAGGGTGAGGCATTCCCGAAATTCGCCGTGGGACGAGGGCCATGCTGCAATGCAGGTGTCGCCAACGGAATGCCTCGCCCCTCTGTCAAAGCTCCTCACTTGGCCCTACGGGCGGCGTCTCGGAGGAGATCGAGCGTCCTTCTTGCGGGAGGACGACGTGCACCCTGCGCCACGCGGTTCATTCGCATCAGCGCTGAGATCCTATAGAATGGGGTAACGTCTTCAGAGACAGGGGCTCCTTGGCGTAAGCTGACCCCTGGAAAGTGAGGAATAGAGGTGAGCGAATGAATGTGTGGATCGCCTTTGGGCTTACGGTCTTCGCCGGTTTGGCTACCGGCATCGGCAGTATCCTTGCCTTTTTCGCCAAACGCACCGACTATCGTTTTCTCTCGATCTCTACAGGTTTCTCCGCCGGCGTGATGCTCTACGTCTCCTTCGTGGAGATCTTTTTCAAAGGCGTTGACGAGCTGGTCGAGGTCTACGGTGACCCTATGGGACACTGGATCAACGTCCTCTCTTTCTTCGGGGGGATTGTGTTGATCGGCGTCATTGACAACTTGATCCCGGCTGCGGAGAACCCCCACGAGTCCCACTCGGAGGCGGTCACCGCTCCCCTTCACGATCCTTCAGCACCGGTGCCCGACCCCAGTGCCTTGGTGGCTGAGCCCCAGCACGCGATGGTTGGATCGCACCGCCCGGTTGTGCGTCAGGAGGAGTTGATGCGGTTGGGCCTCTTCAGCGCTCTCGCCATCGCGATCCACAATTTCCCGGAGGGATTGGCGACCTTTCTCGCGGCTCTAGGAGATCCCAGCGTCGGAGTGGCGATCGCGGTTGCCGTCGCGTTACACAACATACCGGAGGGCATTAGCGTCTCCGTTCCTATCTACTACGCTACCGGTAACCGCCGAAAAGCCTTTTTCTATTCTTTCATAAGCGGGCTCTCGGAGCCGGTGGGTGCGGCTATCGCCTATATCATCATCCGTCTCCTGGTCGGCGGGCCGTCCGGAGCGATCCCGCCGCAGATCATGGGTGTGCTCTTCGGCGGCGTTGCCGGCGTGATGGTCTACATCAGCCTCGACGAACTCCTGCCGACAAGCCGGGCCTATGGCAAGGGCCACGACAGCCTCTTTGGCCTGATCGCCGGCATGGTCGTGATGGCTGTCAGCCTCCTGCTGATGAGGTGAAGGCGCTTCTTCGTACCGAAAGGAGAGAACGGACATGCGCATCATCTTCTTTGACATTGATTGTCTGCGGCCCGACCATCTGGGGTGCTATGGCTACGATCGCCCGACCTCTCCCCATATCGATCGGGTAGCGGAGGACGCAGTGCTTTTCGACCGCTACTACTGCGGGAGCTCGCCTTGTCTGCCCTCGCGGACCGCCCTGATGTCGGGTCGCTACGGCATTCGAAATGGGGTCATATCCAACCATTCAGCCGGCGCCCGGTTCCACATTCGAACTCGCCATTACGGCGGCCCTGAGCCCGACAACGAGATGCTGATGCGCCAACTACGCCGCAACGGCTACGACACGATCAGCTTCTCGAACTTCGCAGACCGTCACAACGCCTGGTACTGGATGTGCGGCTGGAGCGAGTTCCATACCCCCAACTTGAAGGGCGGCGGGGAGACCGCCGAGGAGGTCAACGCGGCGCTCTTGCCCTGGTTGCGCCGGAACGCGCAGCGTGAGGATTACCTCCTGCATATCAACCATTGGGATGCCCACCGGGTCTACAAGATGGACGCCGGTTGGGCCGATCGGTTCGAGGATTTCCCGGTGACGCAACGTTGGCCCGACGACGAAGCGATCGCTCGGATGGATGCGTATGAGGGGGCGTTTACGTCGCAGGGCCAGCGCTTCAAGGACGGTAGGAGTCCTTGGCCTCTGATGCCGGACGATGTATCGACGCGTGAGCGTTTCGACCACATGATCACAGGCTACGACGCGTCCATCGCCTACGTGGATCACCACGTCGGCCTGGTGTTGGAGGAACTAGATCGCCAGGGCGTGCTCGATGACGCCGTCATCATCATCTCCGCCGACCACGGTGACGCTTTCGGGGAGCACGGCATCTACTCCGACCACGTCTGTGCGGATGAGTGTATCCACCACATTCCCCTGATTCTGCGGTGGCCCGATCGGACCGCGGGCGGTCGTCACGTTTCATCGTTACTTACCAACGTTGACCTCGCGCCCACACTCTGCGACCTGATGGGCTTCGAGCCCGCGGCGGATTGGGACGGCACCTCCTTCGCCGCCCACGTCCGGGGCGAGCCGGGAGGGCCGGATCGTGACTACATTGTCTGGGACCACGGCCTTTACACCGTACAGCGCGCCGTGCGCACGCGCCAGCATCTGCTGATTCGCACCTACGATGACTGGGGTTACGAGCAGTTCGCCCCGGTTGAGCTCTACGACATCGAGGGCGATCCCTACCAGACCACCGATCTATCCGCCGAGCAGCCCGAGCTGGTCACGCAGCTAAGCGGTCTGATGGCTGATTGGGTGCAGATGCAAATGACGAAGCCTCATTGGGTCGCCGATCCGCTCAGCGAGATCCTGTGCGAGAGGAATCAGACCGACCACGGATGACCGAGGTGCGGCTCACGATCTAGGCAGCGTCAGGATTGTGACACGATGCGGTCCACCACCAACTGGCGCAGCTCCTCCGACAGGTTGGCGAAGTAGGCGCTGAAGCCCGTCACCCGCACGATCAGATCGGGATATTTGGAGGGATCCTTGTGGGCCGCCAGGATCATGTCCTTGTTCACGACGTTCATGTTCAGCAGCGTCCCACCCAGATCGAAGTAACTCTGAATCAGGGCCTCCACCTTCTCCAATCCGCCCTCATCCTGCGCCAGATAGGGTTCCATGTCCAGTTGCAAGGGGGCCGTGTTGCCAAAGCCGGGCTGCACCGAGGCCACGGCCTTCACCATCTGCGTCGGCGTGCCGCCTTTGCCTTTGTTGAACCCCGGCGACGGATTGGGGCCGTGGGAGACCGGGTCCCCGGCGTGCCGACCGTCGGGTGTGGCGCCCACTATCCGACCGAAATCCGCCTGGCTCGCCCAGGTGAACAGTCCGGGGATCATGGTGAACCCCCTGGACCTCGACTCCTTCCTCACCAACCGGCTGAAGTTCTCGGTGATCTGAACCGCCCACGCATCAGCCCGCGAGCCCCCGCTGCCATAGCGGCGGATGTTTCGCATCATCAGCCGGGTCCGCTCCCCATCGACGCCGTCCCAGTCGGATTCCAGGTAGCGGACGACGTCCTCCCAGCTCAGCCGCCCTTCCCGCTCCACCCGCTGTTCCAGCGCGGCAAAGGAGTCGGCCACCGTGGCCAAGGAGGAGCCGTCGGTACATATGTTGTAGAATTCGACGCCCTTCCGCACCCCGTCGGAGGCATCCACCCCCTTCTCCACCGGTCCGTAGCAGAATAGGTCGAGCACCAGTTCGGGGAAGACGTCGGGCATGTGCGTCAGGTGAAACTCGACGCTCTCGCCGATGACGTGGACAGCCCGATTCAGGTGCGTCTCGAAGCGGTCCCATAGCGCCTCCATGCCGGGCGCCGCTTCCTCTTCCATCATCTCCCAG
The DNA here is from genome assembly GCA_049975025.1 of Anaerolineae bacterium. GTDB lineage: Bacteria > Chloroflexota > Anaerolineae > B4-G1 > SLSP01 > PWVB01. The sequence continues at coordinate 4,144 of JBNGDU010000297.1, read as the reverse complement.
AACGCCACCTCGAAGACCCGCGCGAGGTCGATCTTGACGATGTCGTTCAGCGTGTACTCCCGTCCCGGGATCGCCAGCCAGTGACATCCGGCGTAGATGCGCTGCCGGGCCAGCTCAATGGGGTACCCGTTCTTCACGAAACCCTCGTTGACCGCCCGATCCCCCAGAAACTTGGGGAAGCCCATCTTGTCCTCGAACTGAATCTCCACCCCCCGGCGAAGGAGGTCGGGGTTCGCGTCCGTTGCCCGAATCGCCAGATTAGCCGGCACCTTCAGCCTGTGCACCGCCTCCAGGATCAGGAAGGAGACCGGGCTGGTCTTTTCCCGCCCCTCGAAGTCGGGACCGCCCAGCTGGATATAGGCCGTCTCACTGAGCAGCAGGCAGGCGATATGGAAAATGGCCTCATCGTCCGTCAGGATCCCTGCCTCTTTATCTTGCTCGTAGTAGGGACGCAGCAACTCATCCAGCTGACCCCACTCCCCGCTGCCGTTGTACATCTTGGCCACCGCTTGGAAGAAGGTCAGCCACTGGCACGCCTCACGGAGGGTCTGCGGGGGCTCCGTCACCTGCCGCCGGCAGATGTCAGCCATCGTCTCCAGGTTCTCCCGGAGCTGCGGCTGGTCCTCCTCCTGCGCCATCCGACGGGCCTCCTCGGCGTGGCGCCGGATCCAATCTTGAATGCCCAGGATCACGTCCTCAAGGCCGTCGTAGAAATCGGCGGTATCGGGGTCGGGGTTGATCCCCCGGTAGTAGCGCACCTTCTCCAGCAGCCCGCCCCAGCCCAGCTCCAAGCCGATCTCCAGGTCCGGGCAGAAGTGCTGGAGACCGCCGATCCCGCTCCTGAGGTGGTAGCGCTCGTGATATTCCCTCAGGTGAGAGTAGTCGAAGTCGGGATTCCAACCGGGCTTGCGGTAGGAGTTGAAGTTGACCATGTATCGCCCAGCCATCGAGTTCACGGGGTCGATGTAGGTGGGATGGATCTCCAGAAGTCGCCTGAAGTTCTCGCCCACCGCCTTGGGGCCGAAGAACCCGCCGCTGGGGTGATTGCTCTGCGGTTTGAAGGTCTTGAGGATGGCGTCCTTGATCACCTCCCCCGAGCCGCTGATCGCCTCCTTGATCTCAATCAAGTCCCGCGGCGGGAGCACCTGGCCCTGCTCGTCGTGGTCATAGGGCCCCACCAGCTCCCGCATCTCCTGGGCCTGCTGCACCTTCGTCTCGTGTAAGATGTCAAGGCGCTGTTGATAGGTTAACGCTTTGGCGCTGATCTCCATAGCCGCCTCCTCTTGTGCCCGAAATCTACACCTGGATGCGGGCCAACATCCCGACGCTTATCTTTCATGTATTGTAGGCCATACCTCTGAAACCCCAAGCCTCGCAGAGCATGGCGCTGCGTTTGAAAACGCCTGCCCGCGACCTATAATGAAAGCGTGAGGCGCGTCGTTGCTTCTCTCCGAGCCTACCTCGACCGATCGCCGTGTCGTCAAGCGAGCGTTCTTTCAAAGGAGTCACAATGGACATCGAGAACGTAAGACCCGTTGGCGTTTCCTGGGTTGTAACCTCAGTCTTGCTGCTCATCGCTACCTGGTATAACGTGGCCATCCAAGGCGAGTTGGGGATGGTGGGGATCATATTGGCTGCCTCTATGGCTGCCTACTTCATTGCGTATCTGGTTTTGAGGAAGAAGCCATAGCGAGGCGCAGATCCCCTCAAGCAGGTCATCGAAATGACAGCCAAGTTTCGGCACGCCGCAGGTTGAGCGAGCATAGCGGCTCTTCGATGCCCCGGTCGGGCACAGCCCTGACCATAGGTCCGGCGTCAGGATCCGGACATGACCCTTGACAATTCTCCCTGTTCTATTACAATACGGGTCGCTGTGCCGAGATAGCTCAGTTCGGTAGAGCAGTGGACTGAAAATCCATGTGTCCCCAGTTCGATTCTGGGTCTCGGCACCAGGCAATCAAAAGCGCCTCACCCTAGGGTAAGGCGCTTTTCTTCATGCTGATGTTTTCCACAGGTTGCGGGTAGTTATCCACAGTTATCCCCACTCCAGGGCCACTTATCCACAGATTTGCCGACAGCGCCGGTGGAACATTTTACCCTTTTCTGACGTCCGGAACGTGAAACGTCGCCCTTAGACGCGACGTCCTAACCCCTAGGGCCCGATGTCACCGACATCATAGAAGACCCTCGAACCACCCGACGGCGTATGACGGCTCCAAAGTGGAACCGGAGAATGGGTGGCGGGCCTTCCGGCAGCGCTTTGAGGAGAACACCGGTCTGAATGAGGACGAGGCCCGGACGCTGTATTTGTGCGATCGCGCCGTTGAGTTTATACTGGTGATGGTTCAAGCTATCACGCCCACAGCGCGCCACGCATTGAGATTGCTCACCTGATCAGGCCAACCAACGTCGAAGGGAGGATCTCGGCTGTAACTGGATGTCGGATGCCAGAAGCCGCCTCGCGGATGCTCTCGCTCAGATGCTTTTTTGAGATGCGGCCTCGCAGATGTCGTCCTGCGGATGTCGTCTCGTAGATGTCGTCCTGCAGATGTCGTCTCGCAGATGTGGTCTCGCGGATATCGTCCACTTATCTGAATGACTCGTCCGTGTGGCGCAGGTGCCCCAGCGTTCGGCCTGCGGCGGGTGCTCACCCAACGGCGGGCAGATGGCGTTGCGCGCTCTCATTGTTCGCAGGAGCAGATCTCACATGACCTAGGATGGAGGTGCGTATGTTTAGGCGAACGTTGATCGTCTCTGCTGTCGTTCTGTGTTGTGCCGTGTGCTTCGGCCTCTTGAGCCTGGGCGTCCTCGCCAGCCCGAGCGGCTCTCCGGTGCAGCAGGTCGCGCCATCGGCTCCCCCGCTGGATCCAGGTCCCGATCAGGAGGCGGCGCCGAGCGACGATTGCACCTTTGGCGAGCAAGCCAGCGGTGCCAAATATATGATCTGTATGCCGGACGGCGCCTGGAATGGCGATCTCTTGGTCTATGCTCACGGCTATATGGCCATCGACAGGGAGATTGAGATACCGCCGGATCAGATGGTCATACCCGGTCCAACCGGTCCAATCTCTGTCAGTGACCTGGTGACGAGCATGGGATATGGCTTCGCCACAACCAGCTATTACACCAACGGTCTGGCCGTGTTGCCGGCCATCGCGGATTTGGTCGATCTGGTTGATGTCTTCGCGACGGTCGAGACAACGCCCACGAACGTGCTGCTCACCGGTGTATCCGAAGGGGGTCTGATAACGACGCTGGGCATCGAGCGCCATCCCGACATCTTCGATGGGGGTCTGGCGATGTGTGGGCCCTACGGCGGTTTCCACGAGCAGGTCAATCACTTTGGTGACTTCCGAATAGTCTTCGACTACTTTTTCCCTGGGCTTATGCCGGGGACCCCCGTGACGATTCCGACCAGCTTGATGGACGAGTGGTCCACAAGCTATTTCTCGTCCACCATCTTGCCGGTGATCACCCATCCCGCCAACGCCCTCTCGGTCACACAGCTCCTCTCGGTGACCGGAGCCTCACCCTATGAGTTTGATCCACCCACGAGCACTGTGACCATCGAGAAACTGCTTTGGTACAATGTCTTCGCTACCGAGGACGCCAAACGTAAGCTCGGGGGCCAACCGTTCGACAACACAACCAGAAACTACGAGGGCTCTTTTGACGACGTGGCGCTGAACTCCGGCGTCGCGCGGATCGCGGCCGACGCGGCGGCGGTCAGTGAGATCGAAGCCTTCTACCAGACCACCGGCTACCTTGACCGCCCCCTAGTCACGCTCCACACCACCGGAGACTACGTGGTACCCTACTGGCATGTCCCGCTCTACGAGGAAAAGGTGACCCAGGCCGGCAGTGGGGCGCTCTACCAGCACTTCAGAAGTGACGTCCACGGTCACTGTACGTTCAACGCTCTGGAGGTGCTTCTGGCCTTCCAGGCTCTGGAGGAGATGATACCCCATCGCATCTACCTGCCGCTGATGCTGCAATCAACGAGTGCTCATTGAGCAAGAGCTGGATCAAGGAAGAGGGGCGACAGAGCCAAGCATGTGAGCGTCGTGCGTGAGCATCCGGCTCGACTTCGCTGGCGTATTCAAGGGCACTAACGACATACCGCGCCAAGATCGCCGTTCATGGC
>JBNGDU010000296.1:3272-9493 GCA_049975025.1 Anaerolineae bacterium | reverse complement strand
CCCGCGGGTGCACCCGCGGTGGATCTCCACAACGGCGCGGTTGTGGACGGTCTCGACGTTGGGCACAAGCTGGTGGACAGGCGTCGCCGGGAGCACCGGCATGATGCGTTTCTGGATATGCTCGGGCGCCTCCGGGATGGTGGGCTTGAGTCGCTCGAGCAGGCCGCCGGGCGCCGAAATCGCGCCGCCGGGCGCCGAAACCGCGCCGCCGGGCGCGGAACTCGCGTCGGCGGCGTATTCCGCGCCGGTTGCATAAACCGGGTGGTAGAAGCGCGGCACGTAGAGGCCCGGTACGTTCAGCAGGGCCCGCAACTGGTCGTCCCTGGGAGCGTCGCGTGTCGCTGCTACGATCTCCGCCAGCTCCAGGATCACGTCCTCGGCCTCGCCGATGACGAAGACGTCGAGGAAATCGGCGATGGGCTCCGCGTTGAAGGTGGCGTGGCCCCCGCCGATCACGAGCGGGTGCGTGCGGTCCCGGTCCTCGCTGCGCACGGGCAGACCCGCCAGGTCCATCAGCACGAGGCTGTTGGTGTAGAGCTGCTCGTAGCCGGTGCTGATCCCGAGGATATCGAAGCTGGCGACGGGTCGGTAGCTCTCGAGCGTGTAAAGTGGTATCTCGGCCTCGCTCATCGCCCCGATCATATCGGGCGCCGGCAGATAGGTGCGCTCCGCGAGGATGTCGGGCTCTCGGTTGAGGATGTCGTAGAGGATCGCCAGCGCGAAGTTGGACATTCCCAAATCGTAGAGATCGGGGAAGGCCAGACAGACGTGAAGATCGGTCGTCTCCCAAGGTTTGTGGATGGCGTTATACTCGCCTCCCACATAGCGGCCCGGCTTCCGGACCCTATGTAGGAGCGCCTCGATCCGTTCCCAAGGCAACGGTGAGGTGAGAGGGCCGCGCTGTTTCACGTTGTGGCTCTTATCTGAGGAGGGCGTGGCCTAGCCGCTCGTGCGGTCGTCCATCACGTTGAGCCAGATAGTGCGATGGCGGGGGCCATCGAACTCGGCGAAGAAGACGCCCTGCCACTGTCCAAGCTGCAACTCGCCCTTGTGGAGGAGCACGAAGTGGTCCGTGCTGACGAGCACGCTCTTGATGTGTGCGGGGCTGTTGCCCTCGCGGTGGCTATAGGAGAGGTCGTCGGGGACGATGCGCTCGAGGACCATCGCGACGTCCTTCTCCACGCTGGGGTCCCAGTTCTCATTGAGCACGATACCGGCCGTGGTATGTGGGCAATAGATGAAACAGACACCATCCTGGATATCGGATTCCGCCACGGCGTCGATGACGCGGGAGGTGATGTCGACCAGATCCACTTTGCTCCGTGTCTGGACGTCGATCTTAATGAACATATAAGTCCTTTCAATCTAGGTCAGGAAATCCCGGAGCTTTCGGCTGCGGCCGGGGTGGCGCAGTTTGCGCAGGGCCTTGGACTCGATCTGGCGGATGCGTTCGCGGGTGACGCTGAACGCCTGGCCGACCTCCTCCAGGGTGTGGGGACGGCCGTTCCGCAAGCCAAATCGCATCTCCAACACCTCGCGCTCTCGGGCGCCTAATTCGCCGAGGATGGTCTGCAGCTGTTCACGCAGCATCTGCGTCGAAGTCGCGTCCATTGGGCCGGGCAGGTTCTCGTCCTCGATAAAGTCTGAGAGCTCGCTGTTGTCCTCGTTGCCCACGGGGCTCTCCAGCGACATCGGCTCCTGGGATATGCTGATGATCCGCCGGACCTTGCTGATGGCGCGCCGCATCTTGCGTTCCAATTGCGGCGTGAGTGGTCGGTCGCTCTCACGCGCTTCCTGAATGGCGACCACGTCGGCGGCGTCGAGGACGTCCATTTCCAGGGCCAGCTCGTCGAGTGTGGGGTCACGCCCTAGTTCCTGCATCATTCTGCGCTGCACCCGCATCAGCCGGTTGATCGTCTCGACCATATGAACCGGGATGCGGATGGTCCGCGCCTGATCGGCAATGGCGCGACTGATGGCCTGTCTGATCCACCACGTCGCGTAGGTTGAGAATTTGTAGCCTCGGGTGTAGTCGAACTTCTCCACGGCCCGGAGCAGGCCGATGTTGCCCTCCTGGATCAGGTCGAGGAATGAGACGCCGCGACCGATGTACCGCTTGGCGATGTTGACCACCAGGCGAAGGTTTGCCCGCACCAGCATCTGCTGGGCCGAGGCAGCCATCACCCCAACGTGGTTCCACCAGGCAAAGGCGATGCCCGAATCGGGCAGGGCCTCTTGGACCTGGTTGACGGTGGGCCACCGCGGGCCGTCGATTGTCTTGTCCCTGATGAGGATCAGGATATCAGGATGAAGAAGATAGAGCGCAGTGGCTGTGTCCAGCAACTCCATGATGATGGGGCGCCATAGGGGATCGTCGCCCCACTGATTGGGGCCCATCAGATCGTAGAGGTCTGAGTGCTCCGGAGAGATCAGCGTCTCCTGCTGGCGCATGAGTTCTTCCAGGAACTGAGGCGTCTCGAGTATCTGCAGATCGTCCCGCCGCGCCAGCCGGCTGCCGTTGCCCCAAGACGTGCGCGCCGCCGTGTAGAGCTCCATCTGAATGGTCTCCATCACGTCGGGGGCCGTCGAGGTGACGACCTCCTGATAGTACTTCTCCAGCTTAGCCGCGGCCTCCCGGATGAGACAGATCCAAACCTCCTGATGGGGTTCCAGCAGATCGACCTGTCCGATCTCGCGCAGGTACATCCGCACGGGGTCATCGACGAGGTCCTGCAGGATGTTGGGCTGGACCTCCTCCTCGATGGCATCTAGTTCATCGGCAGAGGGCTCTTCCTCCCAGGGTAGAATGCTTGGCAGCAGGTCACCGTCGTCGTCCCCGTCATCGAGGGCGTCCTCGCTGAGGGCGTCCTCGCTGAGGGCGTCCTCGCTGAGAGCATCCTCGTCAAGGGCATTTTCGTCGAGAGCCTCCTCGTCGAGCTCGTCGGAGTCCAGGATATCTTCTTCTAGCTCTTCGTCGTCGATAAGCAGCTCATCCGCATCGTCCCAATCATCATCTCTGGTGGCGCTTGTGCGACGTCCCGTCCGATATGATCTTGCCATACCCCTCCTTGGACTCAAACAGGCCGCTGAGCCAACGCTTGCTGGATTCTCCACATATGGTTGGTGAGCTTGATCACGGTCATACGGTACTGACCCCCGTCCTCCTCCTCCTCGTCTGGTCGAACGTACTGCAGGAGGACACGGGTCTCGTTCAATATCTGACGCAGATTGCGCTCACGCATCCGAAGAATCGTGCGCATCACGTCGCGCTCCCACTGTGCCAGCGACATTTCCGGGAGTCCTTGGGTCAACCATCCCTGGACGACCTCTAGGATATCCGAAGGCAGAAAATCCTCAAGTTCGAGTTCGGGATGCTCCCGCATCTCGACCCACGAGCTCCAAATCAGCCGATATTGGTTTGAGAAGTCTTTCTCCCTGATAGGTTCGAGCTCTGCTTCCTCCAGCAGGGCATCCACGCGCGTTCGCACCTCAGGATGTTGCATCAACACCGTCAAGACGTGGGCCTCCATATCCGTAGGGGGGCGGCTCTGGGAGCCCGTGATCCGTGCGTCCCGAACCGCGGCCTGACTGCGCACCGCCTCGGCGCGCTCCATCGCCCGGAGGCGATCCAGCAGCACGCGCGCATCCAGCTCGAGTTCCTGTGCGATCTCCTGGACGTAGGCCTCGCGCTCGATGCTGTCTCTGATATCGCTGAGGAGGGGAAGCATCGCGTCCACGATCCTGGACTTCATCTTCGGCTCGTTCGGGTCGCCCTGCTGAAGCATGTGGTGGAAATAGAAGCGAACCACGGGCTCAGAGGAGGCGACCAGCGCCTTCCAGCGGTCCGGATCTTCCAGGACCAGCTCGTCCGGATCGAGGCCCCTGGGCAGCGTGATCACTCGGATATCGGCCTTCAACCGTCCCTCGTACCCCACCAATCCCCGGGGGTCGAAGACGGCGTCCCAATCGCGATCCAGCGTCTTCCGCGCGGTCTCTAGGCCCTGCAGCGTGCCGTGGATGCCGGCGCTGTCGGGGTCGAGTGCCAGGATGAAGCGCTTGGTCAGGCGCTGGAGCTGCTTCAGGTGCGCCTCGCTCAGCGCCGTGCCCATCGGCGCCACGATGTTCGTGAACCCCGCCTGGTGCGGGATCATCACGTCCATATAGCCCTCGACGATGACCGCGGCGTCGGACTCACGGATCCCGCGACTGGCCTGGTGGTAGCCGAAGAGCACGCGGCTCTTGTCGAAGAGCGGGGTCTGCGGTGAGTTCATATACTTGGGCTGGTCCTCGGGCTTCAACACGCGCCCGCCGAAAGCGATGGGACGCCCGCGACGGTCGTGGATCGGGATCATCACCCGGTCTCGGAACCGATCGTAGGTCCGACCGTCGTCCCGCTCGACGAGCATGCCGGCCTTCACCTGCTCCTCGACGCTGAATCCCTGGCCCAGGAGGTGGGTGCGCAGGGCGTCCCAGGCGTCCATGCTGTAACCCAGCTGGAAGGTCTCAACTGTCTTGCGGTTGAATCCCCGGCTCTTGAGATAGTCACGGGCCTGTTCGGCCTGGGGACTTGTCATCAGCAGCGTGTGGTAGTACTCAGCCGCCGCCGCAACCAGGGCCCTGAGCCGCTCGGCTTCGGACTGCGCCTGGATTTCCTGAGGCGTCTGGGGGCGCAGCGCCACGCCGGCCTGGCGCGCGAGCTCCTCTAGAGCCGTTCGGAAGTCCAAGCCGTCCAGCTCCATGACAAAGTTGAAGATATCACCGCCCCGGTTGCAGCCGAAGCAGTGCCATCTCTGGTCATCGGGAAACACAAAGAAGGAAGGCGTCTTCTCCGTGTGGAAAGGGCAGAGCCCCTTGAAGTAGCGACCCGATTTCTCCAGATGGACGTGCCGGCTGACGTAGTCGGTGAGGTCGATACGTTCCTTTACTTCATCGACGACGCTCATACAAGGTGTATTGTACTCATGTCAGGGAATCGTACAAATCACAAATCGGCGAATCGCAAATCGCAAATCGCAAATCGGCGAATCACAAATCGCAAATCAACAAATCGACAAATCACAAATCGGCAATCGTCAATCGTTAATCGTCAATTGTCGGGTGTCAGCGCAACTCGACGTCCCAGTCCATCACCTCTACCTGATAGTAGTTGTCCTCAATCCAGTGGACGGCCTTTTCCAACACTGAGTAGATGTGCCCGGCATCGGTGGCGACGGCGACGACCGCGATCTCCGATGACTGCCAAACGTCCTGATGATCGATCTCCGCGACCGCTACCTCGAACGTACGACGCAGCTGGTTCTGAAGTGGCTTCAGTACGCTGCGCTTTTCTTTCAGTGAGACCACGCCCGGCAGATAGAGTCGAAGCTTACAAGCGCCGATAATCATTGAAGGGGTTTCTTTCTATGTGAGAATACGGTGCCCGGCACCGTCATGCGGTGTCGGGCATGATACGAATGTTCGCCGCCGTGCCGGAGCAAGGCGCAGATTCTGCTGGCCGATAGAAGCGGTAGGCCCCGCGGTCAGGGGGGCGTGCGGAGCGCTTCTCAAGCTCGGTGGCGGGGCGACGCGAGACTTGCCGGGAAATCCAGGCTTGAGATGAGGCGATGCTCAGCGAAGTGCTAAGCTACGCCTCTGATGCGCTCTCCTCTTCTTCGCCCTCCGCCTCGGCGGCCTCGCCTTCCTGCTCTTCCTCTTCGCCGGTGCCGATGCCTTCTTTGAAGCCGCGAATGCCTCTACCCAGCTCTGAGCCGATCTTACCGATGCGGCCAGGACCGAAGATCAGGATCGCGATCACTAAGATCAGGATCAGCTCGGGGACACCTAGGTTTTTCAACAGCATCTTTTCCTCCTACTGATGTCTCAAGTATGGTATGAAGATCATACCGGGTTATGGCTGAAAGGCAAGCGCTAGTTAGGCGAAATGGCGCCCTGGTGGTAGAATGTTGGTCGGGGTGGGGTGATCTTGAGGTGGGGAGGCGCACCGCCGCTCGTCGTCGACCCTAAGGGTGCGGCAGCGATCGGTCTCGTGGGATGGACGCGAGTTGCGCAGGCTGGTACTACCCGCACCCTTAGGGTCGGGGTCGGTTCTGCAATGATGTGTTGCACCTGAGGCGTGGTCGGGGTTGGGGGACGCTTGAGGTTAGGTGGGGCGCACCGCCGCTCGTCGTCGACCCTAAGGGTGCGGCGGCGACCGGTCTCGTGGGATCGACGTGAGTTGCGGA
>JBNGDU010000296.1:0-3172 GCA_049975025.1 Anaerolineae bacterium | reverse complement strand
TCGTGGGATCGACGTGAGTTGCGGAGCCTGGTACTACCCGCACCCTTAGGGTCGGTTCAAAGACACCGTAATACTGCTTGGAGGATGGATGTCGCTAGAGAAGACACAGACGTTGCCTGAAATGCTGCCCAAGATGGTCTCAGAGGAATACCGTGAGCTCCTGGAAAAGTGTGTGCACTGCGGTCTCTGTCTGGAGACGTGCCCCACCTACGCCATCTTCGGCACGGAGATGGACGCCCCCCGGGGTCGCATCGCCCTGATGCGGGCGGCGGTGGATGGCAAGATCAGCCACGAGGAGTTCCTGAGCACCTTTGCTGAGCACATCACGTTGTGCCTGGAGTGCCGGGCGTGTGAATCGGCCTGTCCCTCGGGCGTGGAGTACGGCAAGCTCATCGAGGGGGCCCGCATCGCACTGGAGGATCTGCGCGATCCGGGCCTCGCGGAGCGCTTTGTACGCTGGTTCGGCATGCACCAGCTTATGCCCCACGTTAACCAGATGAAGCTGCTGGCCCGCCTGATGTGGCTCTACGAGGTGCTGGGCGTCCAATGGCTCGTCCGCACCCTGGGCATCCTGCCCAAGCCGCTCAACGCCATGGAGGGCATCCTGCCGCCGATCTCGGCCCGGTATCTCGACTACAGTCGGCCCGCGCCCGCGATCGGAGAGAAGCGCGGCACCGTGGCCTTCTTCTACGGGTGCATTCAGGAGGCGTTCTTGACCGGCATCAACGCAGCCACCATCCGGGTCCTGCAGCAGAACGGGTATGAGGTGCACTTCCCGCAGGCTCAGACGTGCTGCGGCGCGGCGCAGTGGCACACCGGCGACGAGAAGCTGGCCCAGGACCTGGCTCGGCAGAACATCGAGGCCTTCGAGCCCTACGACGTCGTGGTCAACAACGCGGGAGGGTGCGGCCTTACGCTCAAGGAGTATCCCGACTTGCTGAAGGACGATCCGGACTACGCCGATCGCGCTGAGGCTTTTGCGGAGAAGGTGCAGGATTTCAGCAAGTTCATCTACGAACACCTGCACGTGCCGCCCACCGGCGAGTTGGGGGTGCGGGCGACCTACTCCGATTCCTGTCACTTACGCCACGGTCAGCATGTGATCGACGAGCCCCGGGCGCTGTTGCGCGGCATACCGGGCGTGGAGGTCGTGGAGCTGGAGCATCCCGAACTCTGCTGCGGCAGCGCCGGCATCTACAACATCGTCCAGAGCGAGGCGGCGACCGCCGTGCTCGATGCCAAGATGGAGGATATCGCCGGCACGGGCGCCGAGATCGTGGTCACGAGCAACACCGGTTGCCACATGCAGCTGGTCTCCGGCGTGCGCCGGGCGGACCTCAACGCGAAGGTCCTGCACATCGCCGAGATGTTGGATCTTTCGTATAGGGTTTCGGACCGCAACGGTCGCGCGGAGGAGGCCAAGAAGCGGTTGGCGGCCCGGGTTCGCCATCCCAAGCCGCTCTTCGGCTACCCGAAATTGCCCGAGCGCTGGCTCACGTGGCAGGCGCGGCGCCTCGACCGTCGCGGTGATTCGCGCCTAGACGCGCTCAAGGCGGAGCTGAGTCCCGGACAGGTGGTCGACAATCCCATTGAGCTGCTCACCTATCACGTCGACGGCGGCCTGGACCAGGGGGAGCCGGCGGGTGTGGTCTTCCCCTACGCCACCGAGGACGTGCAGAAGATCGTGCGGTGGGCCTCGTCCCGCGGCCTGCCGATCATCGCGCGCGGGGCAGGCACCGGCCTCGCCGGAGGGGCCGTGGCGCTGCGCAGCGGGCTGCTGATCCAGTTCGCGCACATGAAGGAGGTGTTGGACCTCGACGTCGAGGGACGCAGCGCCGTGGTGCAGCCGGGCATGGTGAACCTGACCTTCGACGGGATCGCCAAAGGGCAGGGGCTCTATTTCCCGCCCGATCCCGCCAGCGGGCGCGCGGCGACGATCGGCGGCAATATCGGCGCCAACGCCGGCGGTCCGCACTGTTTCAAGTACGGTGTGACGACGAACTACGTCACCGGCCTGGAGATGGTGCTGGTCGATGGCGAGCGGGTGATGCTGGGCGGACGGGCGTTGGATTACCCAGGCCTCGACCTTGTCGGGTTGATGACGGGAAGCGAGGGCACCCTGGGCATCATCACGGAGGCCGACGTGAGGCTCAAGCGGGACCCGCCCGCGGTGAAGACGCTATTGGCGGCCTTTGAGTCCGTGGAGCAGGCGGGCCACGCCGTCTCGGCCATGATCGCCGCGGGCCTGGTGCCGGCGACGATGGAGATGATGGGGCAGCGGATGATGCAGGTCATCGAGGATTACAATCATCCTGGGCTGCCCACCGAGGCCGGTGCGGCGCTGATCATCGACGTGGACGGCTATCCGGCCAGCATGGACCCCCAGATTGAGGAGGTCGAGGCGGTTCTGAGCGAACACGGCGCGACGGAGTTGCGCGTGGCTCAGTCGGCGGCGGAGCGCGACAGGATTTGGGAGGCCCGCAAGAGCGCTGCCGGCGCGATAGCCCGTGTGGCCGTCGACCACTACACCGTCGACGGTTCGGTGCCCCGCAGCACGCTCGCCGAGACGCTCCGGGGCGTGATCGATATCTGCGACGAGCTCGACCTGGAGGTGCTCTTCCTGCTCCACGCCGGCGACGGCAACTTGCACCCGCTGGTGCTGGTCCCCGAGCACGACAATCCGGAGTTCCTGGAGCGACTTCACCAGGGCGGTCGGCGGATGTCGGAGCTCTTCGTGGACATGGGCGGCTCGATCACCGGCGAGCACGGCATCGGCATCGAGAAGCAGGAGTTCATGCCGCTGATGTTCAGCGATGAGGAGCTGTCGGCGATGCGGGAGATCAAGGAGATCTTCGACCCCGAGGAGTTGCTCAATCCCCAGAAGGTCTTCCCGAAGGTCATGCCGCCGCACGTCTGCAAGCTGCTGGAGCCCGAGGAGGGCATCGATCTGGCATCGGACGAGATCGAGCCCGGTAGCACCGACGTCGCGGCCCAGGCGATCTGTGCCCTGACGTCGGCGGAGCGCCGGATTAGGGTCAAGGGCGGCGGCACGAAATCGACGCTCTTCCCGTCGGATGGGGTGACGCTGAGCACCAGGGGTCTCTCCGGCGTCCTTACCTACGCGCGCGATGACCTCTACGTCAGCGCCGGCGCGGGCACGACGCTGGCGGAG
>JBNGDU010000295.1:6308-9582 GCA_049975025.1 Anaerolineae bacterium | reverse complement strand
CCGTGGCATAGCCCCAACAGTCGCGACCGAGCTATTCGGGCAACTGGTGGATCAGGACGCGCCCGTCGAGCGACGGCACCCTCACCGAGCAGCGTCCGTCAGTGACGGGCACCTCATCCTGAGACCAGCTCAGCTGTAGGACGCCATGCGAAGAGACGAGACCGGCTAGGTCCAGTTCCACATCGGCGGCATTCGCCCCTGCGTTGAGAACGACAATCACGACCTCGTGCTCATCCGCTCTCGCGAACGCGTAGGTTCTATCTTTAGCAGTCAGTGTCTGATAGGTACCTCTTCGGAGCGCCGAATGTGCCTTGCGCAGCGCGATGAAGCGCTTGAAGTCGTTCCGGAGCTCCTGATGCCAGCGCCGCTCGTCCCACCTGAAGGCCCGTCGACAATCGGGATCTGGTCCCCCTTCCATACCGATCTCATCACCGTAATAGATCGAAGGCGGACCGGGAAAGGTCATCTGGAAGAGCGTCGCCAATCGCAACCGCCGCACGTCGCCTCGAACCATGGTGAGATAGCGGGGCTCATCGTGGCTGCTCAACAAGTTGTACTGGGCGACGGTGACCTCCCAATCGTAGAGCGACAGTAGGTGACCGATCTCGCGCTCAAAAGCCTCGGCATCGAGGCGTTGGAGGGTGTACCCACCGGGACGCACCGATGTGTCCAGCCACGTGTCGCCGAAGAAACCATAGCAGGCCCGGTTGAAACCGTAGTTCATGGTCGCGTCGAAGTGATCGCCCTGCAGCCATTCCCTCGCATCGCCCCAGATTTCACCCAGGATATAGGCATCCGGGTTGACCGCCTTGACGCGATCCCGGAACCCCTCCCAGAACCCCGGCGTCTTGATCTCGAGGGGAACATCCAACCGCCAGCCGTCGATTCCCTGCTCGAGCCAGTATTCCGCAACGTCGTAGACGAAATCCCTGACTTGAGGATTGTCGGTATTGAGCTTGGGCAGTTCGCGGTTGTTCCACCACGCTGCGTAGTTAGGCGCCTCGTGCACGTGGAAAGCGCGCAGTGGAAAATCATAGACAATGAACCAATCCAGATAGGGGGATTGCCGTCCGTTCTCCATGATATGGTTGAACTGCAGGAATCCCCGGCTCGCGTGGTTGAAGACACCGTCGAGCATAACGCGAATACCCCGCCGGTGCGCGGCCTCCAAGAACTCGCGGAAAGCGGCGTTGCCACCCAACAGCGGGTCCACACGATAGTAGTCATGGGTATGATACCGGTGATTGGCTGCCGATTGAAAGATGGGATTGAAATATACAGCCGTGATGCCCAGGTCGACCAGGTAATCCAGGCGCTCCTTCATGCCCAGGAAATCCCCACCCTTGAATCCGCGCACCGTTGGGGGCGCATCCCAGGGCTCCAGATTGGTCGGTTTCGTGACGTGGTTGCTGCGCGCAAACCGGTCGGGAAAGATCTGATAGAAGACCGCGTCCTTGACCCAGTCAGGTGTGTGAATAGCCAAGAGGGCTCCTTTCGTTTCAGTCGGCGTGGATGGTGAGCGAGACGATGTGCATTATCACGCACTGAATGTCACTCGGGTTGTCCTTACATGTCAGGTGGCGGCTAGGCACCGGCGAAAGCCCAGCATGCCGGCAGCCAGCAGGACGATAGCGGTCAAGCTCACGGCTCCCGCGATCATAAGGCCGGCATACTGCCAGAACGGCAGTGGAAAGAGCCGGATCAACGTATCCGAATAGCGGAACACCCAGGTACCGGACTCGAAAAAGAGCCCGTGAAAGAACGTGAAGAACTGGCCAAATCCCACCGACATCCAGAGCCCGAGGGCAAGCAGGATAACCAATGTCACTCCACCGCCATGAGCCAACGCGCGCCAGACCTCGCAGCTCTCGCCCCACAAGGCTGATCCAAGGCCAGCCGCGATCGCGCCCCCCAGAAGGACGACTGCCAACAAAGTCAGACGGTCGTAGACGACCTTGACGTCGTCCATGTGTTCGAGCTCCCGTTCGTTGAATGCCCGGCTCCCATCCGGCAGTCGCAGGTCCCGCAACAGGCCGGAGCCGCGCCTGACATTGAGGTATCGAATGGCAGCGCGGGCCAGACGCAATCGCTCCTGATGCGGCATGCCCAGCGGGTCATCCGGAAAGCCGGGTTGCTCATACGCCCAGGCTGGATACCAGGGCAAAGTCAGGATGCGTACAGCCGTCATAGTCAGCACAACCGGCACAGCGACAACGATGATAAGACGAAGAATCCCCGGCGCAGGGCGACGCATGTGATGTTCTCCAACCTCTCCATTACGCAAGAACCGCGACAATTACGAACCGCTTGAGTTATACCTTGAAACGGGTAAAATACCAATATTCTAACCATGTCATGCGACTCGATGCCACGGGTCGCGTGATCAGCTTATGTTGCCATGGTTTGCTAAGAACGGATTCAATTCGACACGATCCCTTAACAGAAGTGTCGGCTGCCCATGCTATAATGGAGATATTATGGAAGATACGGCGATCACACTGAAGGGTACCGCTGACGGGATCCTTCTCAAGCCGAGATCGTATCTCTGGACGAACGTTCTGGCGGCATTGGAGCGCTCGCTAGTGGAGGCCGAGGCTTTCTTTCGCGGCGGACGTCTGATTCTGGATGTCGGGTCACGAGAATTGACCCAGGAGCAACTCGCGTCCATAAGCGCTTTGCTCAAGATATATGATATCGAGCTATGGGCTGTGCTGAGCGAGAACGATAAGACCATTCATCTCGCCCGCTCCCACGGTATTCTGACCCGTTTGCCCCAAGAGTCTGAACCGAAAACCTCCACAGCCGAGCCGATTCCGCCGGAGCAGCAGGGGATCTGCGTTCAACATACGCTTCGATCCGGTCAGAGCATTCGCTATCCGGGCCATGTTACGCTTATCGGCGACGTCAATCCCGGCGCGGAGATCATAGCAGGGGGCAACATCATCGTCTGGGGTGCCATCCGTGGGGTGGCCCACGCCGGCGCCTTTGGCGACGAGAACGCAATCATATGCGCTCTGGATCTGCGGCCCGCGCAGATCCGGATATCAGGCTTTATCGGGCGCCCACCGGAAGGGCGAAGGAAGATGTCCGAACCAGAGGTCGCACGCGTGGAAGACAATCATATTATTGCCGAACCTTGGAATACGAGAGGATAGTATGGCAGGCAAGATCATCACAATTTCGTCAGGAAAAGGCGGCGTCGGAAAGACGACCACGGCCGCCAATCTGGCCATCAGTCTGGCCATGATGGGGCGACGGGTCGCCTGTATCGACG
>JBNGDU010000295.1:0-6298 GCA_049975025.1 Anaerolineae bacterium | reverse complement strand
GCTCGCCGAAAAAGCGCGAGGCATGGCCGACCATTTCATGCTGGGATTGGAGAACCGCATTGTGTACGATGTGGTGAACTACATCGAGGGACGATGTCGTCTTCGCCAGGCGCTTGTACGCGACAAGCGATTCCCGGAGCTCTTCCTCCTCCCGGCAGCTCAGACCCGAGACAAGAATGCCATCAGCGTCGAGGATATGGCCCGTGTCGCGCGGGAAACAGCCGAGGTGGTCGAGTTCGTGTTGATCGACTCACCGGCGGGTATTGAACATGGCTTCCGGTATGCCGTCGCCCCCGCAGACCTAGTTCTGATCGTGACCAACCCTGAGGTGACCGCTGTGCGAGACGCCGACCGTGTGATCGGCTTGATTGAAGCCGAGCAATGGGCTCCGGCGAATCTGATCATCAACCGCTTCAAGGCGGACCTCGTCCGCCGGAATGAGATGCTGGACTCCGACACCGTCGTCGACCTGCTCGCCATCGACTTAGTCGGCATCGTGCCTGAGGATGAGCGAATCCTCGCCGCCAGCAACCGTGGCCAGCCCGTGGCATTGGAGGATCGATCCCCGGCAGGACGCGCATTCCGCAATATCGCCCGCCGGCTCAACGGCGAAGACGTGCCGTACGAAGCCCTGCAAAAGCAGACCATTTTCCAGAAGCTCTTTGGCTCACGCTGAAAGGGGTCCCCATGAGGTTTATCGACCGCCTGTTCCACCGCAAATCAGCATCCAGTCAGGATATCGCAGCGCAACGACTGCAGCTTGTGCTCACCCACGACCGGGCCAACATCTCTCCAGGTATGCTCGAGATCCTGAAGGATGAGATCATCGAGGTGATCTCCAAACACCTGGAGATCGAGACCGACAAGGTGATCGTGAGCTTCACCGAGGACAATCGGGAGACCCGTCTGGTCGCTGATATCCCCATTCAGACGCCTCGGCAGCGCCGCGGAGGCGATCAGCCATAGATGCGAAAGTCATCCTGGCAGCACTTCGACTGGGGGTTGCTGATCACAGCCATAGCCCTCACAGTTGTTGGCGTCGCCATGATCTTCAGCGCGACACGGGGCTCCGAGGACCTGGCCGACACCTGGCGGCGCCAGGCGATCTATGGGGCCATCGGCATTGGCCTGATGTTCCTAGTGGCGTCGATCGACTATCGTCTGTTGGAGAGCCTTCAGTGGCCTCTCTACTTCGTCACCCTGATCGTGTTGGTCTCCACGCTGCTCTTCGGCACCAGTGAGATCGGCGACGTCCGGAGGTTCATCTTTGTCGGCGGCATATCGATCCAACCGGCCTTCCCCGCATTGATCCTGCTGATCATCAGTCAGGCAAGTCTCCTGGCCCGTAACGCGCCCTCCCCGCCGGGCCTGTTCGAGTTCGCGGCCTCCCTGGGTCTTACCGGGATCGCCGCCTTCCTGGTCTTCCGCCAGCCCAATCTTAGCACCGCGACGCTCTATATGGCCACCTGGGCCGCCATGGTCTTTGGCTCTGGCCTACCCATAGGCTATATTTTCGGCCTGGGCATCCTCGGCGCAGCAGCCACGCCGGTGTTGTGGGCCAACATGGACGGTTACATGCGCGACCGCATCAACAACTTCCTGAACCCCGCCGAGGACTTAGGCGCCTATTTCAATGTCGAGCAGGCCCTGATGAGCATCGGCTCCGGGGGCCTGCTGGGAAAGGGCTTTGCCACCGGAACCCAGAGCCAGAGACACTTCCTGCGCGTCCGCCACACAGACTTCATCTTCTCGGTGATCTGTGAGGAGCTGGGGTTCATCGGAGCGCTGCTTATCCTGTTGGTCTTCTGTCTGCTTCTCTGGCGTCTGCTGCGCATCGCGGCTAATGCCGATGATGCCACCGGCAGGCTGATGGTGATCGGCGTCACTGTCTATATCTTCTATCAACTGATCATCAACCTCGGTATGAACCTCAACGTCATCCCCGTCGCGGGGCTACCTTTGCCCTTCATCAGCAGCGGCGGCAGCGCGTTGGTCGTGACGTTTCTGGGCCTCGGTTTGGTGGAGAGTGTCGCCATGCGCCAGCGTCGGCTGGAGTTCTGACGAAAAACTTCTATAATAAGGTTTTGATCAGACTAAGCACTGGAGGAGGGCTATCTTATGACAGTTCGCGTTCGCTTTGCCCCAAGCCCCACAGGCTATCCCCATATCGGTAACATCCGCACTGTGGTTTTCAACTGGCTATTCGCCAGGCAGCAAAACGGCAAGTTCATCCTGAGAATCGAGGACACGGACCAGGAGAGACTTGTCGATGAGGCATTGCACGTCATCACTGACAGTCTGAAGTGGCTGGGCCTCGATTGGGACGAAGGTCCCGGGGTAGGCGGCGACTACGGCCCGTACATTCAATCAAAACGACTTCACATCTACCGGGAGAAGGCGGAAGCCCTGGTCGCTGAGGGCAAGGCCTATAGGTGCAACTGCTCGCCTGAGCGGTTGGAGCGGGTCCGCGAGAAACAGCGGGCGGAAGGCGAGCAACCTATGTACGACCGGCACTGCCGCAACAAGCCGCCGGGGGCCATCTCCAAGGACGAACCCCATGTCATCAGACTCGCGGTCCCTTTGGAGGGCACAACGACCTTCCACGACGAGCTGCATGGTGACGTCACCATTGAGAACCGCTTGATCGACGATCAGGTCCTTGTGAAGAGCGATGGATTCCCCACGTATCATCTCGCCGTCGTTGTCGATGATCACATGATGAACATCACACACGTGATGCGAGGTGACGACTGGATCCCGAGCACGCCCAAGCGAGTGCTGCTCTACAGAGCCTTCGGATGGGACCTCCCCACCTACGTCCACGTACCGCTCGTCTTGGGCCCGGACGGCACGAAACTGAGCAAACGCCACGGCGCAACGTCGGTGGATGAGTTTCGGCGCCAGGGTTACCTGCCCGAAGCGCTCGTTAACTTCCTGGCGTTGCTGGGATGGGCGCCTGGTGAGGGGGACGAACAGGAGATCTTCAGCCGGCAGGAGCTCATTGAACGCTTCGACGTCAAGCGGATCAACCTTTCGTCCGCTGTCTTCTCCTACGACAAGCTCAACTGGATGAACGGCTACTATATCCGCCAGATGGGCGAGGAGGAGTTGCTGCAACACCTCATCCCGTTCTGGGCCGACGCTGGGATGATCCCCACACCCGTACCTGCCGAGCTACAGCACACGCTTCACGTTCTGATACCGCTCGTCCAGGAGCGCCTCAAGACGCTGCGCGATGTCGTCGATCTGACGGACTTCGTCTTCCAGGAAATCGACACGCCGCCGGTGGAGAAGTTGATCGGGCGCAAGATGACGGCTCAGGAGAGCTTAGCGGCGATCCAAGCGGTACAGAGGCTCATGGCCAAGTTGGTGCAGTTCAACGCCGAGGCGATGGAACAGCCGATGCGGGATCTAGCCGATGAGTTGGGCCTCAAGGCAGGTCAGCTCTTCGGCATCGTACGGAACGCCGTGACGGGTAAGAAGGTCTCGCCTCCCCTGTTCGGTAGCATCGAAGCTGTGGGGCGCCCACGCACCCTCAAGCGGTTGGAGAACGCCGAGGATGTCCTTGCCGCCTACATAGAGGAGCACAAAGAGGAAACCGAATAGACGGGCCGCGTGACGCAAGGCCGCCTTGCATAGGCTTGCCGATGTGCCTTGTGCGGAGCATGGAAACGATAGAAGACGCCTCTTTGGGGAGGCGTCTTTCTCATTGTGACGAGCTAGATCAGTCTGATGACACGCCCCTCAGGTGAGCAGCGGCGCGAGCGCTGCGTACACATCTCCCCACGCCGCCACCGAGAAGGTCTCGGCCCGGCGCCGGTGATCCAAGCCGTGCGCCTGCATCGCAGCTTCCACCACCTGAGGATCCAGATGCAGTCCGGCAGATAGGGAGTTGCGCAACTGCTTGCGCCGCTGGGAGAATCCAGCCTTGACCACACGGAAGAACGAGGCGACATCGTCGACAGCCACCGGTGGCGTCTCGTAGAGATCGATCCGCACCACAGCCGAGTCAACTCGCGGCACCGGATAGAAAGCACCACGACCAAGCCGCATGCAGATCTCGGGCTTGCCGTAGAACTGGACACTGACGCTCAACAGACTCATATCCCCTGGCTCCGCCGTCATGCGCTGCGCCACCTCACGTTGCACGGTGATCACCATACGAACAGGCCGGATCTCTGCCTCGAGCAAATGGCGCACGACAGGGTTGGTGATGTAGTAAGGGAGGTTGGCGACGACATGATAGCGCGGATCGATCTTGCCCCAGAGGTCTGGACCCGTCGATGAGGGAGTCCCGTCCGCGCTCAGCAAAGCCGCCGGCGCTAACTCCATGATATCGCCGGGCACGATCTCGACGTTATCCAGGTGATCGAGTTCAGCATGCAGGACATCCACAAGCTGAGAATCGGTCTCAACGGCGATCACCCGCCCTGCACGCTCCGCAAGGGCCGCGGTCAACGTCCCGAGGCCTGCCCCGACCTCCAGCACCGTATCCTCCGAAGTGACATCCGCACAGTCCACAATGCGCGCCGGCGCCGTCGGTTCCACCAGGAAGTTCTGTCCCAGGGACTTGCGAGGCCAGAGGTCGTAGCGCTGCAGGAGCGTTCGGGGATCATCCATCAGGGGTTGAGATAGTTGATCTGGTTCGGCACTGGCGTCAAGAGATAGACGTCCACCCAACGATGCCACAACTGAAGATTGTCGTCGTTGTAACCCAGGTCAATGCGGCGGCCCTTGATAGCCCCGCCGGTGTCACCAGCAAAGCCCACGCCGTAGCCGGGGACGTAGACCTCACTACCCAGGTCGATAATCCGCGGGTCGACAGCCACAATACCGTGCTGCATGGTCAGCCCCATGGCCGTGCGCCCATAGTGCGAGGAGGTAGCCGACACGCCGGCGGTGCTGGCACTGTAAGAAGTCGCTAACATGCGCAGCTTGCGCCAGTACTCGACCGATCCGCTGGCGGTTTGCAGCGTCCGCACAATGACCTTGGTGCCGTAACCCATAACACGGTTCTTGGGCGCCAGCACAACACTCTCTCCCTCCACCCTGCGGTCAACGACCTGACCGTTCTCATAACGCAGTCGGATGCGACGCTCCAACACCCCCGGCTCGCCCTCCTGCAGGAGACCGGTTGTGTCAATCTCCGAGTTGGGATCGGGCTGCCAAACTGAGTCAAAGGGAATCGGGCTCTGCTCCACAATCACACTCTCCGCTACCCTGAAGACCCGGATCTCCGTTCCTTCCTTCAACGCGGCGTCGAGCGCAGGCTGCGTGTAGTCTTGACCACTCAACGTCACGCCCAGGTCCGCCAGTACCTCCCCAACTCGCGTACGGTGCGTCCGCGTGCGAAGCGTATGTCCGTCAACGCGCACGAAGACGGGAATCGAGCGCTCCAACTGAATGTGCATCCCGTGTTCTAGAGGAGTTGCCGGATCCGGCGTGAGCAAATCGGCGCGGTAGAGGCGGATTCCGGCCTCCAAGACAGCCTCACCCACCGTGGTAGCGTGGGAATGAAGCGGCGAACGCACCCCGCCCTGCTCCAGCATGATCTCCTTGGCGCGCCTGACCACAACGCGAAAGCGGGTATCAGCGGGATCGGTGACCGAGGGAGACGCCATGCTGATGCGGTCTTGAGGCCCCAAGCGGACGTCGGCACGGGCTAACAGATCCGCGGGCTGCTCATCGTGGGCATACAACATTTTCTCACGCCCATCAACCACGATCAAGACGGGATGAGCGCGATCGATGCGAATTTCCGACCCGGCGACCAGAGGGGTTTGGAGGCCAGGGGAGAGGCGATCCTCCTCCCGCAGGCTGATATCAAGATCGGTCAGCAGCATTTCCACCGTGGGTTGGTGGGTGTGGACCGATCGAATATCCCCGTCGATGACGAGCGTCACCGGCGTTGCCGTGGCGCGATAGCCTGCAGCCAAAGCTGTCATCGCCAGGCAAGCCAGCATCAAGGCTAGGAGACGCTGTGCCCACCGTATGCGCCGTACCGAGCGATTCCTCACAACCTTGCGACTCAGACCGCCCTCCTGCATCCAACCAGTTGCCACGCTATGAACGCACTAAGCGTCCGTCGGAAAACGTGGGGTCCCTAGACAATGTGATCATACAAGAGAAAGGGGCGACAGACACCGCTATCGCCCACTCTACACGTAGATTATATCCACTTTTCGCGCAAGGACGATGGCCGAAGCGTACTGAGGATTAGGCACCCCTGCGGCGCCCAGAGTATCCTCCTTACCGTTGCTTCCTCCCGGACCTGGCGGGGTTCGAAGGGCTCCGCCGC
>JBNGDU010000294.1:0-9608 GCA_049975025.1 Anaerolineae bacterium | reverse complement strand
CCTCGGACATGGCCTGCCCTTTACTGTGGAATCCCCTCGAGGCGTTCGCCATTGACATCCACCCTGTCCCATCTATACTCCACCTCAGTGTGGTCGACACAACAGGCTGGCGAAAACACCGACGTTAGCCAGAGAACAGGTGGGAAGCGGAAGCTGATGGAGAGATCTATCAAAGTTCGGGTTGAGCATCTCGACTTCTACTACGGGACGATGCAGGCGCTCTTCGATATCAACCTCGTCGTGCGTGAGCGGGAGATCACGGCCCTGATCGGACCTTCAGGGTGTGGCAAATCCACGTTCTTGCGGTGTCTGAACCGTATGAATGATGAGATCCCCGACACCCGCTTGGAGGGTGAGATCCGCATTGATGGCGTCGACATCTATCGGCCCGACACCGATGTGGTGGAGCTGCGGAAGCGCGTGGGTCTCGTCTTCCAGAAGCCGAACCCTTTCCCTCAGTCCGTCTTCAACAACGTCGCTATGGGACCTCGCTCTTTGGGCGTGGCACACGGCTCCGAACTTGAGGATCTGGTCGAAAGCTACCTGAAGCGCGTCAGGCTCTGGGACGAGATCGACGGCGACACCTCGATTCCCGCCCTGTCCCTTGGCTTGGGCCAACAGCAGCGTCTCTGCATTGCCCGCACGTTGGCGGTATCGCCCGAGGTGATCCTGATGGACGAGCCCTGCTCCGCGCTGGATCCCATCGCGACGCTTGGTATCGAGGAGTTGATGCGGCAGTTGCGCGAGGATTACACCATCGTGATCGTCACCCACAACATGCAACAAGCGGCGCGCGTTTCCGATAGGACCGCCTTCTTCTGGTTGGGCGAGCTGGTGGAGGACGGGCCCACGACACAGATCTTCACCAACCCCGCCGAGGAGAGGACGGAGGCCTACATCAGCGGTCGTGTCGGCTAGGTGGCGAGCTTACGTGAAGACCCGCAGTTTGGCGGCGCGGGATTGGGAGAATGCGTTGTAGACCAACGTCACGTCGAGGGCGATGGCTGCGAGCAGGAAGCCCACGGTCAACCATCGAGTGCCGTCGAAGACGATAATGGGAACCATCGGGGGCAGCAGACTCTCCGCGCCTTGCGTGATGCGCATCAAGGGGACGAAGATTCGGGAGGCCACGAGGCCTAAGCCCAGCGCTGCCCCAACGCTGTAGGCGAGCAGCACCATCTCCTCCAGGAGCAGGGCCCTCATCAGCTGGGATCGATTGACCCCAACGGCGTGCAAGACGGCTAGCGAGTGGATACGATCCTGCAGCGACGCCTGCCTATAGATGAACAAGGCGAAGGCTGCCATCAGGAGGGCGGTGACAAATCCCAGCGAGAGGGTACCGAAGACCCCGACCCGTTCGTGTCGGCGTCGCGCGGCTTCCACTATGGCGGTCGCATCCTTGCGGGACCCGGCCTCAACGCCTGTTTCGGATACCGCTCGAAAGGTAGACAACCCGCTGTGAGTTCCGTCTGCTTTGGCCCAGATATCGTGCTCGGCGGTGATACCACCCAGGTGCGTCAGGTAGTCCAGATTGCCGATGAGCGTGGTGCCGTCCTCAGGGTAGACGGTGGGGAAAAGCTCGTACGTACCTGCGATTTCCATCTCGTTCTCCACGACCATGCTGGGGGCGAGTACGATGTTGACGCGAAGTCGATCTCCGATATCCAGCAGATTTTGCCTCAAGAAGGACTCGGGTACGAGCACGGCCTCCGGACAGTGAGCTAACAGGTTCATCAGACTGCCCAGGCTGGCCCTCGAGAGGTCGTCCCGGAACCAGGCGATGTCGCTCAGCTCGGCTCGATCGACAGCCATCAGTTTTCCCGTGACCCGACCATCCATCGTGTGTATGCTGGCGTCATACTTCCCCACGCGGGTCGCCCTCTGAATGCCGGGCACCCGCTGGAAATCGTCCACGGGCGGTATCCATGACCCACCGACCAGAGCCATGTCCAGCTGTCCTCCATAGCCACCGGACTGTCGCTCGATGAACGGGGAGAACGCGAGGTCCGCGCCGACGCGGTAGTAGGTGCGGTCGACCAGCCATTGGTCGAGGCTTATCGCCATGGAAAGGGCGTAGACGCCAAGCGCCAGTGAAAGCACGATCAGGACGATTGGGACGGCGTAGGCTTGCCACCGTCGGGCGAGGTGGCGCATCGCCAGCAACACGGCAGGCGCGGCCACGAGCTCGGCAATCCAGCCAAGTGCGCCGGCCATGAGGGGGAAGATCCTCGTGGTTAACAGGGTAGCAGTGACCAGGAAGAGCGCCGGTACCAGCACGAGCTCCGGTATGGCATACAGCTCTTCCCCGCGTAGGGGGGCCATCGCTGCGAGTGACCCCCGGTTGATGAGCTGTTGCGAGAGATAGGCTGTCGGCAGAATCAGCAGGAGGTCCGCGCCGTAGCGCATCCAGAAGGGCGGGTGGGGTGGTCGTGCGTGCGCCTGTCGCTCGCCCGCAAGCGGCGTTCTAGCCTCACGATAGGTCGCGATCAGCCGGAACCCCAGTGAAATGGAAAGGGCAAGCAGCGACAACGCCGGGCTCATGTCGCGCAGTGTGATGGGATAAGCGGTGCCTTGCTCAAAGTGCAGAAAGCCTCGCGTATATCCCATTCCCAGAGCGAGAGCCATAGCCAAACCGAGACCGAGCGGCAATCCCAGAATAGAGAGCAGAACCACCTCCACAGCGGTCAGCCCCATCACCTTTGTGGTGGGAATCCCGCGACTGAGCAATGCGATGGTATCACGCCGATGTCCGTTTGCCAAGATCGAAGCGGAGTTCGCCACGAAAAACGCCAGAAAACCTAGGCCCGGGATGCTGAAGCTCAAGAGCTGAGCCGTGAGCACGCGATCTCGAGAGACGTAGTCCTCCAGCGGCGGGATCGGGGCGTGATCCCACAGGGCGCTGGGGATGTTCTGCTGCATAAGCAGAAGAGCGCGCCGTAGCCCACGGAGATAGCTCGGGACGTGATCCGGTACCGTCTCACGGACGTCGAGGACGATGTCCCAATTCGCCCGGTGGATCTTCACGCGTTGTCGTGGCTGGACGTGAGCTTCATAATCGTCTCGCGTCACCAACAGGCTCTCCGCAAACGCCATTCTCGGATCATCAAACCAGAACTCACTGTCAGGATCCGAAGGTTCCCAGGTTCCGGCTACTCTCACCTTCAGGGGATCCAGGTTGACGACTTCCTCTTTGATCTCCTCGTAGTCCAGGCGCTGCTCCGCCTGACAACTGAACTCGTCGCCGACGCGGACGTTGAGTCGCTCCGCGAGCTCTTGCCGTATCCAGACGTTGACCACATCCCCGTCCGATGGCGCGGTGGCGTCGTCAAGGGGCGCGTAGGGCGTGCCATCCACCGACTCGACGTGATCGCCGAGCTCTGGGGAGTAGGCGAAGTTCAGATACGCGGGCCTCTTCGCCGCCACGCGATTGTCCAATACCGCCGGCGTCTCCGCGCTGAAGTTGATGCTATAGATGTGGAGCTCCGCGCGAGTGGCGGGCAGCCCCACTTTCGATGTCAGCGTGCTCTCGACCGTGGTCAGGGCACCCTCGACAAGGCGCAGCGACAGGGGTACAGATGGGGTCCCGTAGGCGTACATCCGGACGGCGAAGGGGGGCCTATGGCGAGTTTCGCTGAAGGTCCTCAGCTCTTCTCTGAGAACGGCCCGGTCGACTGCGCCGGCGAAAATCGGAATGGTGTTGAGCACCCCCAGGGGGAGTATGACGGCCAGCAAGGCCAGTAGAGTAAGCCCGGGTTTGCGCGTCATGCGTTTAAGAAGTAAGGTAATCATTGGCTGCGACTCATCTCCTGTCCACAGTATACCCCAGCGTGGAGCGCTGACGACCCTACCCAAGACTGAATCTCGGTTCTGTCCAACCTGCTCGGGGGAGTTTCGTCCATGCTGAACGCAGCAAATGAGTTCTGGGCTGAGTAGGAGACGGGCGCTCACGTGCGCCATCCGGTTTGTATGCTACCATAGGAGGTGTTGGCACGACCATAAGGAGGTCATCATGCCTGTTCAACCTGAGCGTCCGAACATCCTCCTGGTCTTCACCGACCAGAACAAGCTGTCGGCAATCGGTAGCTACGGCGACACGCCCTGCCAGACGCCCAACCTCGACCGGTTGGCGCAGACGAGCACCCGCTTCGAGACGGCGTACACCACGTGCCCGGTCTGTAGCCCGGCCCGGGGCACCATCATGACAGGGCTCTATCCCCACGCCCACGGCATCTGTTCCAACGTTCACAACCTCGGCAGTTCGGTGCACGAGCTCGCCGATCGACCGGAGCTGCTCTCCCGGCGGCTGCAGTCCGCGGGATATCGGTGTGGTTACAGCGGCAAATGGCACCTGGGCACGGACCAGGAGACGATCTTCGGTGGTGCCAACCATCCCACGCTGCCGCGCGACGTTGGTTTCGAGGGCCAGCAGTTCCCGGGTCACGGTGGGGGCGGCTTCCGCTACCCGGAGTATCAGGCCTATCTCAGGGAGCACGGTTACGAGCACAAAGTGACCCAGGTCGACGACCGAGATGTGCGTGTAGCTTCCTACAGCGTGCTGGAGGGACCGACGGCGTCGACCGTGCCCTACTTCCTCGCGGAGCACACGATCGAGCTCATCGACGGATTTGCAGCCTCCGGTGATCCGTTCTTCATCTGGCACAATTTCTGGGGTCCGCACGGGCCCTATTTCGCGCCGCGCGAGTTCTACGAACTCTATCGAGACGTCGAGATGCCCGAGTGGCCCAACTACCGGTGGCCTGCCAGGGCCATCAACCGCCCGCACCAGGTCAAGATCCATCCTCAGGCAGAGTCGCTGACCTGGGATGACTGGGCCGAGGGAATTCGACACTACTACGCCTTCATGACACTGATCGATCAGCAGATCGGCCGCATATTGGCTCACCTGGACGCGACGGGGCTTCGCGACAACACCATCATCATCTTCACGGCGGACCACGGCGAGACGCTGGGCACCCATGGTGGCTTGACGGACAAGGGCTGGCACCACTTCGAGGAGATCCAGCGCATCCCGATGGTGATCTGGCTGCCCGAGCATCTTCGTCAAGAGGGTGTAGGGGCAGGACGTGTGGTGTCGCAATGGGCTTCTCTGGCCGACGTCTACCCGACGATCCTCGACTACGCAGGTGCTGACCTCGATGCCGACCGGCACGGTCGCTCCCTGCGCCCCCTTCTGGAGGATCAGCCTGTGGATTGGCGGGAGCGGATCTTCGTGGAGTTCAACGGTGTGAACTCACTGGCGACCTCGATGGTCTCCGTTCGTGAGGGCGATCTCAAGTACGGATGGAATTGCTCGAACCACGATGAACTCTACGATCTCGCGCGTGATCCCTACGAGATCAACAACCTCATCGATGATCCGGCGTACACCGGAGCGGTACGACATCTACGAGAGGTCCTCGACGACTGGATGGTCGCGACGGACTACCCGATACCGGCGGTCAACATGTATCGCAATAGCCGTCGACTCTAGTCGTCGCGGGTTGCCTTTTTACCACTTCCGCTTACAACACATAGGTGAGACGCCTCGCAGATGAGGCGTCTCACTGTTGCCCATACAAGAGACGAAGTCAGAGGTGTGATGACCGATTTGTTGAAGCTGTTGCTTATCTTGGGGTTGACCGTCGTTCTTCTGATGAAGAAGTGGGACCTCGGACTCGTCCTTATGCTCAACACGCTGGTGGTGGCCTTGCTTTTTGGGTATCCGGCCCTGGATCTCGGACGTTCGATCCTGAACGGCCTGGTGGCCCCCGATACCTTAGGGCTGGCGAGCGCGGTCTATCTCGTCCTAGTACTGGCGGAGCTTATGAAGCGCACACGCGCGATGGAGGGAATGGTCGCGTCTCTCCAAGTGCTGGTGCCCGATGGGCGTGTGACCCTGGCGTTGATGCCCTTGATGATCGGGCTGATGCCGATGTTGGGCGGGGCGATGTTCTCCGCCCCGATGGTGAACGAGGTGGGGGAGCGGCTGGACCTGACACCGGAGCGCAAGACCTTTGTCAACTACTGGTTTCGACATTCAATGGAGTACGTCTTTCCGCTCTACTCCTCGTTGCTGATGATGGCGGCGCTGATGGAGATATCGGTCTTTGACTTCATCCGGGTCTCGTGGCCCTTGACCCTCGTGGCGTTGGTCAGCGGCGTGACCTGGGGTCTGGCAGGTGTGCGAAAGAAGTCTGAGTTTCACACAGCTCAGAAACGCTCCGATGCCTGGCCTGACTTCCTGCGCAGTACATGGCCCATATTTCTGGTCGTGCTGACCGTGGTCGTCCTCAAGGTCAACATGGTCTTGAGCCTGATCGGTGTGATCGTCTTCTTCGTCGTGGTCAAGCGCATTGGGCCCGGCCGATGGTGGGATGTCCTTAGGAACAGCTTCCCACTACCCACGTTCTCCGCGCTCTTTGGGGTCATGATCTTCAAGCACGTCATGGAGGACGCCGGCGCCGTCAATCAGATACCGGCGGCGTTGAGCGTTCTGGGTTTGCCCGTGATGGTGGTGGCCTTCGCTGTGCCGATGTTGGTGGGACTGTTGACAGGTGCGGCCGCGGCTGCCCTGGCGTTGAGCGTCCCGCTCGTGGCGCCTCTTCTGGTGGGTGGCCCCCTGGAGGAGATAGCGGCGGGCGTCTGGATTTTCGTCGGGGGCTTCAGTGGCGTGTTGCTATCCCCGCTGCATCTCTGTCTGGCGCTGACTCGAGAGTACTTCGACGCTAATTGGGGCCCGATCTATCGGCGCATCGTGCCTTCCGTGGCCTTGGTGGTTGTCGCGGCGCTGGGGTTGGTGCTGCTGCGGTAGCTCGCAGGCGATCTCGATGTCGCCAGACACGACGAAACCGGGAGCTGTCCCATAGCTCCCGGTTTCTCAGAAGGAGGAGAATTGTCTTGCGGCCCCCAAATGTCCGCTGACACTTATAACTTTATACCAAATCGGATCTATAACTTGACGTAAACCTGATGACTGGCTGATGATGACCGTCCGGCGCGGCACGCCAACTTGCCGAGGAGCCGTTGGCGACGTATACTACTGACCCCGACGCCTGGGACGAAGGCATCACCTGACTTCGGGCACGGGGCACGACTTGGGCTACGTCGATGCCGTAAGCGAAGTCTTCGGCGCAGGACATGGGTGAGTTCGCGCAGTTGAGTAGGAATGAAAGGAGATTTCGGTGTCAAGAAATGGAGACTTCAAGGGAGACAAGCTGCTCTTCCGGTTTTCGCTCTACGGGTTTCTTAAGAACCTCAGGTTCTTCGAGCCCTTCCTGATCCTCTTCTTTCGCGATGCAGGCTTGAGCTTCTTCCAGATTGGGGTCCTTTACGCGGTGCGCGATATCGCGACCAATCTCATGGAGATTCCGGCCGGTGTCGTGGCCGACGCGGCGGGACGGCGCCGGTCGATGGTCTTCTCCTTCTCCGCTTACATCGTCTCCTTCGTCCTGTTCTACACCCTTCCGGGTTTTGCCAGTTACGCGGCGGCGATGTTTGTCTTTGCCATCGGCGAGGCCTTCCGCTCGGGTACCCATAAGGCGTTGATCCTGGAGCATCTGCGCCTGAACGAGATGGAGCATCTCAAGGTGCCCTACTACGGGCGGACCCGATCGGCATCGCAGTTGGGCTCCGCACTGAACTCGCTCATCGCGGCTGGCCTGGTCTTCTACACGGGGAACTACCGTTACGTCTTTTTGGCGTCGATCGTGCCCTACGTGCTCGACCTGGTGAACCTGGCGACCTATCCTGCCCGGTTGGATGGCGAACTGGCGGAGTTGCGGTTGAGCGCGCTGCCGGATCAGCTCAAGGCGACGGCGCGCACCTTTTTCGGCATCTTCAAGAACCTTGCCGCCGTTCGTGCGATACTCAACAGCTCGGGATTCGATGCCTTTTTCAAGGCGACCAAAGACTACCTTCAGCCGATCCTGGAGACCTTTGCGCTGAGCTTGCCGCTGTTCCTCGCCTTTGAGAGCGAGCAGCGCTCCTCATTGGTGATCGGTGTGGTTTACTTCTTCATCTTCCTAATGAGTAGCTACGCCTCCCGTACGGCAGGCGACATCGGCGATCGCTTCCGTGATGTAGCGCAGGCCATCAATGTGACCTTCCTGATCGGCGCCGGGTTTCTCCTCATCGCCGGCCTGGCCTCCTGGCAGGACTTCCGGGTGTTGTCCATTCTGGTCTTCTTGGGTCTCTACTTGCTCCACAACATCCGGAAGCCTTTGAACGTCGCCTTCATCAGCGATCAGATCAGCAACGAGGTGATGGCCTCCGGGCTCTCGGTCGAGTCTCAGCTTGTGACGTTGCTGATGGCGCTCATCTCGCCGATCCTCGGCGCCTTGGCCGACCTGTTAGGGGTGGGCGGCGCCTTGGCGGTGCTGGGGCTGGCGATGTCAGTCCTTGCTGTTCTCCTGCGCGTGGCTGTGCCCCGGTCCGTTGAACTCTCGCCCGTCATTGAGCGGTGAATGGTTGGTGATCGGGATCTGGGAGGCGAGTCGGTATGACACGATTTCAGGCTAACGCTCTTCTCCTCCTCACCGCCCTGATCTGGGGCTTTGCCTTCGTCGCTCAGCGCGTGGGCATGCTCCATATCGGCCCCTACACGTTCAACGCGATTCGGTTTGGGTTGGGGGGACTCTCTCTGTTGCCTCTGATCCGTGCCACGCGTCGCCGTCGTGAGCACAACGCACCGCTACCGCGTCTCCTGCTGGGAGGACTTCTGGCTGGTGCCGTGCTCTTTGCAGGCGCGTCGGCGCAACAGGTGGGCCTCGTCTCCACGACGGCGGGAAAGGCCGGCTTCATCACCGGGCTCTATGTTGTCCTTGTACCGCTCGCCGGGCTTCTGTGGGGGGATCAGGCGCCGTGGCTCACCTGGCTTGGCGCGATTCTGGCGGTGGTCGGGCTCTATTTCCTGAGCGTGACCGAGCAGTTGACGCTCGCTCCCGGTGATGCCTGGGTCTTGTTGGGTGCGCTTTTCTGGACGATTCACGTCCATCTGATCGCCCGGTTGACCCAGCGCATCGATCCGCTTCCGTTGGCCGCGGTGCAGTTCGGCGTCTGTTCCATATTGAGCTGGGCCATGGCCCTGTTGACCGAGCCTATCACCTGGGCGGGCATTGATGGCGCCTTGGCGCCCATCCTGTACGGCGGATTTATGTCAGTGGGCGTAGCCTATACGCTGCAGGTCGTGGCGCAACGTCACGCCCAGCCGACCCCGGCGGCGATCATCATGAGCCTCGAGTCGGCGTTCGCCGCGTTGGGTGGCTGGTTGCTTCTCGGCGAGCGTTTGG
The DNA here is from genome assembly GCA_049975025.1 of Anaerolineae bacterium. GTDB lineage: Bacteria > Chloroflexota > Anaerolineae > B4-G1 > SLSP01 > PWVB01. Next base: position 321 of record JBNGDU010000294.1, on the reverse strand, counting down.
ACGCCCGGGGGCTGCTCGGCGCGGCGTTGATGATGGCCGGCATGGTGCTGGCGCAGTCGAAGAGTGCAGACGAAGTGCCGCTGGAGGAAGTGCCGGCGGCGCCCGGGGTCGCTACCGGTGATTGAAGGCGCCATGTCCCAACCACCGGCGCGCCCGAGCTACGAGACGTTCCGAACGTGGGTTCGTGAAGCCCTGGGCCACCTCTATGACACGCTGGATCACCGTCATCGCCCTCGTCGTCCTGTTGACCGTCTGGATCAGTAAACTCACTCATCTCAGGGGAGCCTACATGCTACAACAGAAGGTTGTGCTCGTGACCGG
>JBNGDU010000293.1:0-9619 GCA_049975025.1 Anaerolineae bacterium | reverse complement strand
GCCTTCCACCTTATCCGCGGTCTGGTGCCGCGCCTTCTGCCCCGACGCGATGTGCGTCTCTACTTCCGCGCGCACCCCGAAGCCGAGGACGACGCGAGCTTCCTGGCGTCCGTGGAGGGTGCGGAGCTCCGCGTGATGCCCTTCCCCAGGCTGTGGACACACGTGCGCCTCTCACGGGAGATGGCCCAAGCCCCACCGGATCTGCTCTTCGTGCCCTCTCACGTGTTACCCTTGGTGCGCCCGCGGCGGACCCTGGTGACCATCCACGACCTCGGGTACCGCCACTTCCCCAAGGCCCATCCCGTTTCGCAGCGCCTCTATCTGGAGCTCAGCACCCGTTGGAACGCCCAGGTTGCCACGCACGTCTTAGCTGACTCCGAGGCGACCCGGGAAGACATCGTGCAGACCTGCGGCACATCCCCGGAGAAGATCTCCGTCGTCTATCCAGGCTACGGGCGGGAGCTCGCGCCGGTGCGCGATCCGGAGGCCCTCGCCGCCATCCGCACCCGTTACGCCATCCCCGGTCCCTACATCCTTTTCATCGGTCGCATCCAGCCTCGCAAGAACCTGGGGCGACTCATCGACGCGTTCGGTCACATCACAGCCGACCACCCGGACATCACGCTGGTGTTGGCGGGGCCGACGGGATGGATGTCGGAACCCATCGAGGCCCGCGTCCGGGATCTGGCGCTGGAGGCGCGCGTTCGCTTCCCCGGCTACATCGCGGCGGAGGACAAGGCCGGGCTGATCTCCGGGGCTGAGATCGTCGCGTATCCTTCGCTCTACGAGGGGTTTGGCTTTCCGGTCTTGGAGGCCCAAGCGTGTGGCACCCCCGTACTCACCAGCAACACATCGAGCCTGCCGGAAGTCGCGGGCGAGGGCGCCCTTCTCGTAGATCCTCGCGATGCTGACGCCATCGCCGAGGGCTTGGAGCGCCTGCTGGCCGACTCGGCTCTCCGCTGGCAGTTGGTCGCGCGCGGATACGAGAACCTGACCCGCTTCTCCTGGGCCAAGGCAGCCCAGCAGACGGAGAGGGTCATCGAGAGGCTGCTGGCGAATTAGTGCTCCGCGGAGCAGAGAAGACACGAGTCGAGCCATCCTCCCTACCGCGAGACACTCGGAGACCTGGATGGTGTGGAGCCGCTTCTGCCGGGTACGTCTCCGTGCCCAGTTGCGCTAGGGGGTGTGCTCCGTTCGTTCCACAATGGTGCGTTGCAGTTCCGGCGAGAGGCCGTTGAAGTAGGCGGAGAATCCGCCCACGCGCACGATGAGATCCTCATGGCGCTCCGGATGGGCCATCGCGTCCTCCAGAACCTCCCGATCCATCACCGAGAGCTGGATCTGCATGCCGCCCAGGCGAAAATAGGTCGAGATGAGGTCGCGGACGGCCTGCCGTCCCTCCGCCGACGTCAGGAGCTTCTTGCTGAAGCGCATGTTGAGCACCGGTGTGCCGACGGCCAGGTGGAGAGGAAGGCGCGTCACGCTCCGGAGCATCGCCGTCGGGCCATGGCGGTCGCGACCGGCGGCCGGACCGATGGAGTCCGCCAGCGGATCACCGGCCCGCCGTCCGTCGGGCGTGGCGCCCACCTTGGCACCCTCGATCGCATAGGTCGTGAACATAATACAGGAGGGTAGGAATCGCCCTCCGCGCCACGGCACCCGGCCACGAAACGCCTCAAAGACGTGATGAGCGATATCCGCCGCCAGCTCATCGACCCCAGCGATGTCGTTGCCGAAGCGCGGACATCGGCGAAGCCGCTGACGCAGCACCTCTCGGCCTGAGAAATCCTGCGCCAGGGCGGTCATCAGCGCTTCCGCCACGACCTCACCCTTCTCAAAGACCACCTCTCGCACAGCGGCTAGCGAATCGACGACGTTGGCCAAGCCGGCGACGTTCACGACGCTCCAGTTGTACCTGGCCCCACCTGCGTTGAACTCCACCCCACGGTCGATGCAGTCGTCGATAAGCAGCGTACGCATCGGCTGGGGCGCCCACGCGGCCTTTGCCACCTGCAGAGCGTTCACGCCCGCGGTGATATCCTCCACGACTTCGGTGATATCCTCTTTGAAGCGCGCCAGCAGCTGATCGAAGCTCGACACTTGAGCAAGATCGCGGGCCAGCGTCTCCTCCAGGATCAGGGGCAGGTGGATACCGGCATCCAAAGAGCCCACGTTCGAACGCCCATGGATCATCGTCTCGGTGCACCCACCGCCGTTCCACAGGACGAGATCCTCCTCTCGCACGCCAAGATCAGCCTGCCGCAACCCCTCGATATAGGCCCGATCGTTGTAGAAAGCGGGCTGACCGCAACCGGTCGAGACCGTCTCAAGTGCCGTGGCCCAGACGGCGTCGGGCATGTCGTCTCGGACGCCCAACTCATACGAGGGACGGTGCTTGTTTCGAACCGCCTCAAGGCAGAGCCGGGTCACCTCGTTGTAAGCCGGCGTTCCGTCCTCCAGAGAGCCGCCGATCGCCGCGCTCCACGCATTGTGTGCGCAGACGTTGTCCGTGAACGCACGGAGCATCGCCAGGGCGTCATCACGCTCCAAGATGCCGCCCTCGACATCGTGCCGGTAGTAAGGATCAAGCTCCCGGTCCAGGCGCCCGGGGTTGTCACAATCATCGAGGTAGAAGACGAAGTTGTAGGCCACGACAGCCTCATAGAACGATCGCGCGGGCTGGAACGGAACGCGCTCGAGCGCTTTCAACAACCGTGCACGTCGCTGAGCCTGCTGAGCCGTGGGCGCGTCCCACGCTCTCAACTCATCCAGGATGCGGCGGTGCCAAGCCCGAATGCCCGCCAACACATCCGCAAGCCCAAGATAGAAGTCGCGCTTATCGGGATCGGCGCGCTCCGCGGCGGACGCCAGCCCGGCCTGCACCCGCGCGGCGTGCGCGTCCAGGCCCTCTCGCAGAACGCGTCCGTAGTTCGGTATGCTATGGGTATAGCCTCGCCCACCGACGGTGTGCGGCGAATCCCAAACGGACCTTTTCTCCTCCAACGCCTCCATCGCGGTCTTAAGATCCCGCAACGTGACGCCCTCCGCCGCCGTCGCCGCCTCCTCCAGAGCGCGCTCCCAGGCGCTCCTGTTGAAGGTCCACGTGAAGGAATAGGACGGGGCCACGATGCGGTTCTCCGGCACGACGTCCGGCGTCCACGGTCCGCTAGGGTAGAGCAGCTCGCCTTGATACGGCACCAGAGCTCGATGCTCGAACCGGCGTCGCACAGCGCGTGACCAGCGTCGCATCGGCGAGGCATCCGGCAGCTCGAAATAGCCGGCAGCGAACCGCTCGCCCATCCGTGCGAGGACACTCACGTCAGGTTCGCTCATCATAGGGCTCACGCGAAGTCCGCCGGCGCGGGAGCGACCTTCTGTCCTGTCGCCGCGGAGACGTCCGCCGCCACCGCAGTAGCCAGGGAGGCGAAGGCCTCTCGCCCGTCAATCGGCACCGGACCGTCCTCGACGATCGCCGCGAGGAAGTGCTCGACACAGCCATAGGTGCCGGTGACGATGGCCTGGTCGTCCTCGGGCAGCGTCTCCCAGCCATCGTGGCTCTCGATATTCACCTGCCGACCGACGACCATCCCCTTCGTCGCGACCAGGAGGAAGTTCGCATCGGCAGGCCCACCCGGACGGGGACGGGCCTCGTACGTCACCGTGACCTGGCCGATGGCGTCGTTGTCAAAGAGATAGGAGGCCGCCGTCGTCTTGGCCGCCGGGAACTCCAGCGCTCCCAACCGGTTGCTGTAAGCGCTGACGGAGACGATGGGCCGCCCCACGAGATATCGGACCAGATCTACGTCGTGAATGCCCGAACCCACCAGGGCCGTACGCCCCGCAGCCGTCGAAGCATACCAGGGCGAACGCTCGAACTGGCGCCGCTTGTCCTGAATGGAGTCGGATCGAACATAGACGATCTCGCCCAGCGCACCGCTCTCCAGCAGCTCCTTGAGGCGCCGATAGCGCGATCGGTAGCGGCGCTCGTGAGCCACCATCAACTTGCGCCGGGCGCTCTCGGCCGCGCGGACGATGGAGCGACCGTCCTCCAGATTCGTGGCTAGGGGTTTGGTCAGCAGAACGTGGGCGCCGGCTGCGAGACACGCCTCGGCATGCGCGCGGTGGAAGTGGTCGGGCGTGACGACGCTGACAGCGTCGAGCGCCTCCCGATTCAGCATGGTCGCCAGATCGTCGTAGGTCTCGTCAACTCTGGGAAAAGCATCCCGCGCCGAAGCCAAAGCCTCCCGGTCGGTGTCACAGATGACAAGCCGTCCGACGCGCTCCGACGCTGCATAGGCTGCCACGTGGTGACGCCCCAATCCCAGGCCGATAACCCCAACCTTCAGATCGCTCATCGCCTATGTCCCCTCTTCGACTAAGATTCAATGGTGAGGTGCACGCCCCGACACGGGGCCGTTGGTGCACCTCACCTGCCCATCCACCAAGCCGCTGCCTCCGCGCCATTCTCTATACTAGGTGCACCCCACTAACGGCAAGTGGGGCGCACCGACTGGGGTGCACCGAGAGCCACCTCCGCTACCGCTTGCTGAGCTCCTCGTAGACCTGCTCGTAGTAGAGAACGCTCTCCAACGGCGTGTTCGGCGGGATGTGGTTGCCCACCGCCATGAAGAAGCCCGGACAGTCTTTACCGATGGCCATACACCGCTCCACCTCGGCACGGATGGCGTCTCGATCGCCGCCCAGGAGTACGCGCGTATCGGCGTTGCCGATAAAGACGTGCGTCTCACCGTAGTTCTCGGCGATATACGCCATATCCGTGAAGGGCTCCAGGATGAAACCGTGCACCCCACACGCCGCGATATCGTCGATGAAGGGCGTGTAATCCCCGTCCGACGTGTACATGATCCTCTTGCCGGACTCCAGCAGCGGCACGAAGAGCTTCTTGTAGTTCGGGAAGACGTAGGACCGATACCACTGCGGCGAGATGAAGGGCCCGGAGCTCCACACGATATCATCGTGGACCATCACAACGGGCACGTCCGCCTTGCCTAGAGCATCGTAGTACTGCTGGATCCACGAGGCGTAACGGTTGGTCATCTCACCGAAGCCCTTAGGATCCACGCCCGCGGCGAGCAACAGCATCTCCCATCCGAAGATGGCGATGAGCCCTGAGATCACGGTCACATAGACACCCGTCATGGTGACCATGTCGGGCGTCTCCTCCCGCTGCCGCCGGTAGTGGTCCTCGAAACGACGGATCAGCTCCGCCTCGTCTCGCGGTCCGTAGGTCTCCCAGGGGTCGAACGCGATCACCTCCTCCGGCGTCTCAAACGGACAGTAGATCGTGTCGCGCCGGTCCACGCCCCCGGCGGAATACTCGGCGTGCCCCATGTCGGTGGCACACTCCGCAAGCTCATCGTTGCCAATCAGCGTCGACCAGCGGAAATCGAAATCCCACGCCTGCATCAACGCCAGAGCGCCCCGGTGCTTGAGTTCCGCCGGGCTATCCGGTTGGATATCCAATCCGGTCACCGCGCGGATGACGTCCCAGTGTTCTGTCACAGAATACTCAGTGTGGGGTACCCGTGGCGGCATCTCGAGATGTATCGCCGCCCATCCATCCTCGAATGACATCCATCAACCTCCCAATGACGTGTGCCTCATGCAGTTGGGCGCCGGCAGAAACAAGCCCCGGAGCCCAACTCCGCGGTTTACATATGCAAGCGCGCAACGAGGGCTCAGGCCTCCCAAGGGAGATGCCGGGCGTGCTCGGGGCGCGCAGCCTCGATCCCGCACGCCATCTCGGGCTCGCAAGCTGCCAGTGACGCCGATTCCGCGACCAAAGCGGGAAAGCATCCCTCGATCCGGTTGCCCGCCTGCCAAATGCCCGTCGCTGTGGGCGCGACGTAGATACCGACGGTCTCTCGCGCCGCCGAGCCCTCGATGACGTTGTCGACCAGAGCCAGGTTGTGCGCGTCGCCCAACACCGCGACCTGACCATCGCCCCGCGTTCGCGCGTTGCCGGAGATGTGACACCGCGCCAGGCGGCAACTGTGCATCGCCACCGGACGCCGCGTCTCACGGAACAGCACGCCGGGCGCTTCGTTACCCTCGATCTCGCAGCCCTCGATCAGGTTGTGGCTGTCCCGCGTCCCGACCGAGACACCCGGCCCGCGATTGTCCTTGAAAGCGCAGTCCCGGACCGTGATGTGATTGGCGCGCACGCAGAAGAAGAAGCCCGCGGCATCGTTGCGCGCCGCGATGCAGTTCTCGAAGCTCGCTGCTGTGCTCCCCGCGCCGGGATGGTAGCCGTTCCCGGCATTGCCGGCGAAGTGACAGTCGCTGATGTCGACATGGCTGCACATCTGGTAGCCCAGCCCCTCACCGGCGAAATCGGACTCCACGACATCGCTGATCGTGATCCCCCGGCTTCGGAGGAAGTAGACGGCGGCCCCCCGGCACGCGCCGATGCCGGCCGGCTGCGCATCTCGGTTCCCGTCCAGGGTCAGGCTCTGGACCGAGACGTTCTCGACGCCTAACCCAAAGACCAAGGGAAAGGCCGTCACCAGAACCGGATTGAGGTCGGCGTGATAGTCCGAATGCAGGCCTTGGTCGATCCCGACCCAGGTGCCGTCCACCCAGGTGATGCGAGCGAAGGTCTCAAAGAAACCGCCGTGCTGCTCGTCGCGAATGGCAACGGTCATCCCGGGCTTCAGACCCTCGGTGAACATCAAGGGGACGTCCAGCATGCCGTAGTTGTGGTATCCTGAGAGCGGGTAGAGCCGTCCCGGCTCCTTGCGCAGCACCGTATCGCGACCCTGACCGACCAACGCCACGTTGGAGCGGAGCTCGATCCCGCGGTCCAACGCCAGCTCCGCCGCCGGGAGGACCTGGACAGCCTCCGCCGAGGTCGCCTCGTGGGGCGCCAGCCGAATCTCGTTCGTCATAGGTAGTTCTTGCTCCTTCCCTTGAGTAACAGATCGGGATTGATCTTTCCGTCTGGCTGAACCTGGCATCCGTACCGCGTGATGGAGCGTCGACTCTCGAAGGAACCGTGGCTGTTGACGGTCAGCACCGTCTTCGGTCGTGTCGTGGTGATCAGCCAGTTGACAAGCTCATAGCGCATGGCCTCGATCTGACCCCGGTACTCCGGGTCGAAGTAGAGATTGTGCATCTCCCACGGATCGGCTTCGAGGTCGTAGAGCTCGCCAAATCCGTCCGGATATTCGTCGGCGAACATCTCAGGAGGGTAATGGACGTAGCGGAAGTTATCCCGCCGGACGCTCTTGGACCACGCGAACTCGGTGACGCCCACCCGATGGACGCTGCCCTCCTCCCCCAGGAGTAGATGGGCGATCGATTTACCGTCGGCGGTCTCCATAGGCAGCAGCCCTGCCATCTCACAGAGCGTGACCGGGATATCGACCGATTCGACGATCTCCGCGACGGTGTGTCCGGCGCTCAGACGCTCAGGCGACCACCAGATCTGCGGCACCCGGGTGATGGCATCGCTGCATATGCCCGGCGCCTTCTCCATAATGCCGTGCTCCGTCGCGTAGTCGCCGTGGTCAGCGATGTAGACCACGATGGTGTTCTCAGCCAGTCCGCTCTTCCGCAGGAAGTCCAGCATCCGACCGACCGCGTAGTCGACCTGGCTGACCGCGCCCAGGTAACCGTGCAGCTTGCGCAATCGCCCTGCCTCGAAGGTATGCGGTTCGAAGAGGGTCCAGTCGCCCTCCCGCCACCGCTCCGCGGCCCGGCGGAGGTGCGGGGCCTTGTCGACCATCTCGTAGTCCGCATTGGGCGGCAAGCTCAGTGACGCTTCGTCGTAGAGATCCCAGAACTGCTGTGAGGGCGAGGTGCACTGGTGGGGCCTGGGCAGGCTTGTATGAACCAGGAAGGGCATATCCGCCTCCGCAGTCTCCTGCATCACCTCAATCGCCTTCTGGGCGATCCAGCCCTCCTGAGCTTCCTCAAATGTCAGCGGTGAGGGACGACCCTCCATGCTCTGACGACCGCGGTCGCCGAACTCCGGCAGTCCCCCGTGGTCCTCCAGGTGTTCCTTGCCCCGCTCCCTCAGGAAAGCGGTGTAAGCCGGCGAGCGCCCGCCGATGCTGGTGCCGCACGTCTCGTGGAAGACGTCACACTGGTCCTCGGCCCAGTACTCAGGGCAGTGGATCTTGCCGATGGCCGCTGTCCGGTAGCCGGCCTGCCGGAAGTGGCCGAAGATATTCGGCAGCCCGCCGGGGTTGGGGCCGCTCAGGCCGTAATAGCCGTGGTTGTGGCAGTACTGGCCCGAGAGAAACGAGACGCGGCTCGGCGTGCAGATGGGATTCTGCGTGATGGCGTTGTCAAAGCTCACGCCTTCCGCAGCCATGCGGTCCAGATGCGGTGTCAAGACATCCGGATGGCCCCGGTGTCCCAACACCTTAGCGTTATGTTGGTCCGCCACGATAAAGAGGACGTTGGGTCGTCCTGTTGCCATTGAGCTATATCCCAAGTCTCAGGATGGTGCCGCGCGCCATTGATCCATCAAGTCCTCCGCGGCGCGCACCAACATCAACGTATCCAGGCCTACGGCGATAAACTGAAATCCATCGCTGATGCGTCGTGCGACTTCGCCGGGCGCCGGTTCGACGATCAGCAGTCCGGGGGCGACGTCCGCCGCCACGGCGGCCTCGAAGACGCGCGAGACGGCGTCTTCGACCTGCGGATGATGTATCTGTCCCATCAGACCCATCGAACCGGAGAGGTCATAGGGGCCGATGAAGACGGCATCGACGCCGGGCACGGCGCAGATATCCTCGATCTCGTTCACCGCGTCGATATGCTCGATCTGGAGCACGACCAGCGTCTCCTCGTTAGCCGTTTCGACGTAACTCTGGAAGGTCGCGCCGTAGCCGTGGGCGCGACAGATGCTGATACCCCTTATGCCCTCGGGCGGGTACTTCGCGTACATCACGGCGCGCTCCGCGTCCTCCACCGAACGGATCAACGGGACCATCACCCCGCCGGCGCCCGTGTCCAGGGCCCATTTGAAGTGCTCGGGCTCGTTGATCGGCAACCGGCAGATGGGCATGCAGCCCCGGCCCTCGATCGCCTGGACCAGCCCTAGGGCTTGGGGCCAGTCGACGACCCCGTGCTCCATGTCGAGGACAATCCAGTCGAATCCGGCCTGGGCCAGGATCTCCGCGACCACCGGGTGGCCGATCATCGACCAGGTCCCTACCGTGACCTCACCTTGGGCCAGCTTCGCTTTGATAGGATTTTGCATGGGATTCAACCTCCTTATGAACAAGATCACAATGGACAAGATCATACACCAGATACCCGTCTTGCCCAATCGATCGACAGCCAATTCCACAAATGAGGTGCGTCCGGTCAGTAGGAAGCTGCGTTCTGTCGCGAACTCACCCCGAGCAGGTTGACGGAGCTCATGTGCACCACGGCAAGAGATCCCCGCCGCTGACCTCACAGGATAAGGCCACACGCCAGGCGAAGACGAACATCCCGGCTCGCTTGATATATCATTGACTAGGGCAATCGCATTTAAGGCTCAAAGCCCCGTCCTCGGGGCGGCCTGAGCACGGACCAGCCTCTGGAGCGGGGCTTTTCGCGCCAAAACGCCCCCGAGACGGGGGCTACGAGCATCTATATC
>JBNGDU010000292.1:7874-9651 GCA_049975025.1 Anaerolineae bacterium | reverse complement strand
CGGTGTCCATCGTGCATAAGTTGCCCACCGACTATCCGTTCTCCGATCCTGACCTACCGATGGAAGCGCGGATCGACAACCTGCTTTCCCTTATGACGGTGGATGAGAAGATCGGTTGCTTGGGCACCGTGCCGAACGTGCCGCGTCTGGGCGTCTGGGGCACGGGTCATGTCGAAGGCCTCCACGGGCTGGCAATGGGCGGGCCGCCGGGTAACTGGGGACGACCGTCGCCTGTGCCGACGACCCAGTTCCCGCAGGCCTACGGCTTAGGGGAGACGTGGGATCCGGACCTGGTGCGGCGGGCGGCAGCCGTCGAGGGATACGAGACGCGCTATATGGTGCAGAGCAAGCGCTTTCGGCGGGGCGGCTTGGTTGTGCGCGCGCCCAACGCCGATCTCGGCCGCGACATCCGCTGGGGACGGACCGAGGAGTGCTACGGCGAGGACGCCTATCTCAACGGGACGCTGGTCGCGGCCTTTGTGAAGGGTCTGCAGGGCGATCACCCGACGTACTGGCAGACGGCGTCCCTGCTCAAGCACTTCCTCGCCAACAGCAATGAGGATGAGCGCGCCAGCTCCTCCTCGAACTTCGACCAGCGGCTCTTCCGAGAGTATTATTCCGTGCCCTTCCGTATGGGCATTATGGAGGGCGGTGCCCGAGCCTACATGGCGGCTTACAACGCCTACAATGGTATCCCGTGCACTGTCCATCCGATGCTCAAAGAGATCACTGTCGATGAATGGGGACAAGATGGCATCATCTGTACCGATGGCGGCGCGTTCCGGCTGCTGGTGACCGCTCATGAATACTATCCCGACCTGGAGATGGCGGCGGTGACGGTGATCAAGTCGGGTATCAACCAATTCTTGGACCGCTACCGCGAGGCCGTACACGGCGCCATGGCCAGGGGCTGGCTTACCCAGGGCGATATCGACCAGGTGCTCCGCGGCGTCTTCCGTGTGATGATCAAGTTGGGCGTGCTTGACCCGCCTGAGCGCGTGCCCTTTCGCGACATTGGGACTGATCCGGCGCTGCCATGGGAGAGTGAGGAGCACAAAGCGCTGGCCCGCTTGATTACGCAGAAGTCGGTGGTGCTGCTCAAGAACGACGAGGATCTCTTGCCGTTGGATAGAGACGCGCTCACCACCGTCGCCGTCATCGGCCCTCGTGCCGACGAGGTACTGTTGGACTGGTACAGCGGCGATCCGCCCTACACCGTGACCCCGCTGGACGGCATCCGAGGTAAGGTCGGGGACGGGGTGCGCGTGACCTATGCGAAGGACAACGAGGACGGCGCTGCTGTTGAACTGGCGCGGGAGGCGGACGTGGCGATTGTCTGCGTGGGCAACCATCCTACGGGCGATGCGGGCTGGGCCCAGTGTCCCACGCCCAGCGACGGCAAGGAGGCCGTGGACCGCCGCGCCATCGCGCTGGAGCAGGAGGAGCTGGTCAAGCAGGTCTACCGGGTCAATCCCAATACCGTCGTCGTCCTGATCAGCAGCTTTCCCTTCGCCATTACCTGGACGCAGCGCCACGTGCCGGCCATCGTGCATTTGACCCACAACAGCCAGGAGTTGGGAAACGCCCTGGCGGACGTGCTGTTCGGCGACGTCAACCCCGGCGGGCGTCTGGTGCAGACTTGGCCGCACAGTACCGACCAGCTGCCGCCGCGCCTGGATTACGATCTCCGCAACGGGCGCACGTATATGTACTTCAAGGGCGATCCGCTTTACCCCTTCGGTTTTGGCCTGAGCTATACCACCTTCGCCTATGGCAA
>JBNGDU010000292.1:0-7774 GCA_049975025.1 Anaerolineae bacterium | reverse complement strand
CTGCCCCACGACTGGAGCATCGAGGGGCCCTTTGACCAGAACGCGCCGGCGGGTGGCGGCGGCGGCTATCTGCCCGGCGGGATCGGCTGGTATCGCAAGCGGTTCAAGCTGCCTGACCAGGACCAGGATAAGCGGGCCGCTATCCAGTTCGACGGCGTCTACAAGAACTGCGATGTCTGGCTCAACGGTCACCACCTCGGCTTCCATCCCTATGAGCCTGGGGTGCTCAAGGCTGTGGGCAAGCGAGATGGCGAGGTGGTCCGCGAGCAGGAGATCGTCACCGCCGGCGCGCCCGCCCGGGTCAAGGTGATCGCCGACCGGGAGAGGATCGCCGCGGATGGTCGCGACGTGGTGCATCTGACCGCACAGATCCTTGACGCCGAGGGCCATCCGGTGCCCACAGCGGACGACCTGATCACCTTCGATGTGCAGGGGCCTGGGCGGCTCATCGGCGTGGACAACGGCAACCCCATCAGCCACGAGCCTTTCCAGGCGAACAAACGGCGCGCCTTCAACGGGCTTTGTCTGGCGATCGTCCAGTCGACGAGGGCGCCAGGCACGTTGCGCGTGACGGCAAGTGCGCCGGGGCTGGCGGCGGATACTGTGAGGGTTGAGGCGTTGTGAGGAGGTCTTGAACCACTGAGTCACTGAGACAGCTGAGGCCACTGAGGGCATCTGATCAGTGGTGTCAATGCAATCAGTGGCTCAGTGGTTCAAAGGGCGTGGCTGATCGCGTTCGACGTCGCGGCGCCGGCAGGATGCCCCAGGCAGCACCCCTGCCTTTCTCAACCTATCGATCCTATACCCGAGACCGACACGGAGTGAGCGTCATTCGACGCTGCTGAAGATGACGGCATCGGTCACCAAGCCGCGCTCGCGGGTCCTGAACCCCAATTGATGATCATGCCCAAGACGTCGTGGTCGCCGCTGTTGATGCGCTCGTATATCACCGGCGCTTGCGTGTAGCTTATCCGGTGGGTGATGGTCTTCTCCCAGTCCAGGGCGCCCATCGCCATGTTCTTCAGGACGGCGCGGCGGCACGGCTGCAGCCCGTCGTCGCACGGGAAGAACATCCGAAGACGCTTGCCGTGGGGGACCAGGAAGTGGAGCGAGACCGGGTCCGCGCCGTAGTTGCCCTGCCAGACGAACTTGCCGTAAGGGCGGCACAAGGCGATAGCCGGATCGATGCACGTGGGCAGGCCGGTGCACTCAAAGACGACATCTGCGCCGTGTGGCGTAAGCCGTGCGATCTCAGCGCCCACATCCTCTGTTGAACCGTCGATCACGTGATCGGCGCCCATCTCCTCGGCGACGCCGAGCCGCTCGGCATCGAGATCGACGGCGATGACCCTGCAGCCGCGATGGGCGCAGGCCGCTACGACACCCAGGCCGATCAGGCCCGTGCCGTAGACCACGACCCACTCTCCCATTCGCGGGTTAGCCATATCCACACCATAGAGGCCCACGGCGGGCATCACGAACATGCTTGCCACGTCCAGCGGCACGCCCGCAGGTAGCTTAGCGACCCCGTGGGTCGTGTGCGGTTTGGCCACCATATGTGAGGCGTGCGCGCCCGATACGCAGCTCACCGGGGTTCCGTCACTCAACGTCATGGCGTTGGTGTTGTTGCCCCGGGAATAGACGGTGTCCCCTATTTGGAGATCGTCGATCTCCGCGCCGACGGCCTCGATCACGCCGGTGGCCATGTAACCCGTACAGAGCGGATAGGGTCCCCAGGAGATCTCATCGCGAATCAGCGCGAACTCGGTCCCGATGCTCACGCCGGAGTAGGCCGTGCGGATCAGAACCTCATCCGCGGCTACGGGCTTGAGCGTTACGTCTTCAATCGAGAACTGCTGACCTTCGTCGCATACCAATGCCTGGGCTTGCATAGGGCCTCCTGAGCTGGATAGAGATCTTGCCTTAGGGTTAGGCTTACCCCCGCGGACTGACTTACTCCCAACGATGATTCATTTCTACTGCAATCCCATCGACTTGCAACTCTGCGATCTTTTTCGTCCCGCTCTTCATACGCAACATTGAGAAGGTGAGGCGCACCTGCCGTGGGTGCGCCCCACCTGGCTGATCGCAAACCCAAACTCTGCCCTGCGCTAATGGAATTGTTCGCCGGGCAAGAGACGCACCGCGGTCGAGACTCACTTTCGCAAGCAATCGGCCAAGGCTAGGATATCTTGTCCGCCGTCGGTCCTCCTATCTCGCGGTAGCGGTGAGCTTCGTAATCGAACCACTGTCCCTCGAACGATCGGATGAGGGTCGTGTAGACGCGTACCTGCATTACGTTCTCGCCCGAGCGCAGGACTTGCGTGGGCACCTCGACTTGGCGGGGCTCCCACATGACCGGCATGAACTCGCCGTCGTTGATGGCGACCTCCGCCGCCTCGTGGAAGGGCTCCGACGTCTCCAGAGCCACGAGCGTTGTGCGACCCTCCGGTACGGCGGACAGTTCGAACCGCATCGTGTAGTCGACCACGCCGGCATAGTACGGGAGTAGGTTCTCCACGTAGTGCTCGAACCTGCCGTCGGCTTTCGGCGCCGCCATGCCTACCGGGGCCAAGGTGACGCCGAAGCGACCCGCCAGGTAGAGCGGATTGAGCAGCCCGCCGTCGAGGCGGTCGGTCGTGATCTCGACGTGAATCGTGTTGGTGCCCCGCCGCAACGCGGATGTGATCTCGGCTCCGAGGCTGCCGCGGACGTGAGCCTCGGTCGCTGCGAAGTCTTCGGCGGTCAACGACGGCCCATCGTTGACGCGGATGGACCAGTCCCCCCGCACGGATCCCGGCTCCATCACCAGCTCAACGGATCCATCGTAGTCGCGCGCAAAACTCGTCTCGTAGCGCACCGTGAGCTCCGGTAGGGAGAGCTCCGGGCCATGACCGAAGTGGTGTCGGAAGAGGGGTGCGAATACGAGGCCGGTTTCCGAGAGTTGGTTCGCCAGGGGCTTCGGCTCTACCGGCGCTGCCGGACCATAGGCCCCATCCTCGCCTCGCAGCGACATCTTCCAAGTGCCCAATCGCAATAGATTGTCGTCGCGTAGCTGAATCTCCGCCGGGCCTGAAAGCTGGATCCTCACGATGGGAGGCACCGGATCGATAGGAGCGGTGACATCATCGGTGAGCATAAAGGACTCAAATGGAGCCACATGCCGCATGTAGTGCCCTTCTTCGATACGCAGTCTCGGGGACTGCTGCTCCTCCAGCGGCAGCTCGCGCAGACCGTCGCCGCTTTGCAAGATCACATCCAGAGGATCACGGCTGAGGTTCAAGGCAAACCATACCGTCCGCTCGTAGCCCACCCGCTTGACGACGACGATATCCCCCACCTCCCGACCGTCTATGTGGATGCTCAAGCTGGGGCTGACGCGGCTTCCGATCGCCGTCAGCACGTCATCGAGCTCGGTGCTGAGGTCGATCTTTACAGCGGTTCCACCGGATGCGACGAAGTCCTCCAGCCATGCGAGGAGCTCGGGCTCAATGACCTGCATCGGGGGCACGACCACGACCTTGGCCTGAATGTCGGCGATCTCCACGCCACCCGGTACCAGTTCTCCCTCGGCGAGGATGTCGTTGTCGACGATATGGAAATCGAGATGGTGGCGCATGAGCGTCCACAGCAGCTCTTCGTAGGCGTCGGTATAGACATCCAGTCTGTGCCATGAGGGCAGGCCGCTGGTCGGATCCACGACCAGGATCTCGGCATCGATATGCGTGCCCTCGAAATGCTCGCCGACTTTGCCGACGTACTTTGACAGGTGGCCGAACAGCGGCCAGAAGGGCATCTGGAAGAAGAACGTCGGCGGTGCATCGTGTTTGACGAGCCCGTGGGTGGTGTAGAAGAAGCCGTGAGGCACCAGATAGCGAATACCTGCCAGCAGCAGACCGTCGGCGATGGTCTTGGCGTCCTGCAGCGTGGCGCTCCAGCCTAGGCTGTGATAGCATTCACAGAGCGCGTCCGGCTTGTCATAGAAGTAAGCGGCGGAGGCCGTCGCCTTGGCGTTCCCGCGCAGTTGCGCCCGTAGCCAGTCCGGACGCACGCCCACCTTCGTGTGACCGGGCTCGCAGCCGGGGATGTCCATATAGCGTAGCTGCGCCATGCGCATCGAGGGTTTCTCACCGGCGTAGGCGATGTTGTGGTCGCGACACCAGGCTGAGATCTGCGCCTCGAACGTCTTGCAGAACTGTGTGTAGCGTACCTCTTGAAGCGCGTAAGCGACCTCTAGATGCTCCGGATGAACCGGATCTTGCAGGATCGGCAGCAGCCGTAGCAGGTCGCGTCCCGTGGTCGCCTTGAACGCCGCGGGCAGCGTCTGCGACCATCCCGGCGCCGTTTCGTCGACGAAGACCGACCGGATCGTGGAGCCGAACTTATCGCCAAACCTAGCGAAGTACCGCTCGTGGGTCAGTTCGATGAAGTGCTCGATGGCCTCGGCGTTCATCGGGTCGACGAAGTGATTCCAGTACTTGTGGTGGGCTATCTCCGCCTGCACCGAGAAGAAGAGGCGATAGGCCCTCTCTGGCAACGTTGTCTCCAGGGTCGGTGTGGGATCGCTGGCGAAGTAACGCTTCCGATTGTACTGCGTCAGTCCCATCTCGTTGTAGGAGTCGCGGGTGAGCACTGGGCCCACGTACCGGCGGAGGTCGAGCGCCTTATCCCAATTCGGGCGACCATCGACCAATGGCGTGGCGACGCATGCCAGCACCTTGCCGCGCGGCAGCGCCTGTCGCACTGGCCCGCCGGACAGGTCGTAGGTCCGCTGGACCAGGCGGGTTCCGTGATACTGCGGACTGCCGAGGATAACCTCCCCGCCGGCGACGCCGCTGGGGTAAGGGTACTCGTCGTAGAGATGAACGACCATGTCGTGCATTTCGGCGGCCTCCACCGCGGCAGCCACCATCTCGAAGAACGCCTCGGAGAGATAGGGTTGCCCGAGCCCTTGGCGCGGGTGAATGTAGAATCCCCGGATGCCCTTGTGCGCCATCTCCGCGACTTGCCAACGGATCTCGTCGGCGTCCAGCGTTGCGTTCCAGAACCAGAACGGGTAGAAACCTGTTGGCAGTGGTTCTATCACGATGCCGCTCCTTCTTCGATAAAGACGACGAGGCAGATTAGCCGTACACTCCGTACGCGTCGATCGCGTCCAACATCGCCAAGATGTTCTCAAGCGAGGTGTCGCGCTCGATGACGTGGGATGGGCCGACGATCAAGCCGCCGCCGGCGCCCAGGGCCTCGATCGTTGCCTTGACGTGGGCGCGCACCTCCTCGGGCGTCCCGAAGGGGAGGACGGATTGGACGCCCAGTCCGCCGGAGAAGGCCAGTCGATCGCCGTAAGTCGCCTTGATCCAGCGGTGATCGACGCACTCGGGCTGCACCGGATTAAGAATGTCCACGCCGGTCGCGATCAGGTCGGACACCAGGTCGTTGATCTTGCCGTCGCTGTGATACCAGACCAGGATGTCGGGATTGACCGCGCGGGCGGCCTCGATGATGCGGCGGAGCCTCGGCTGCAGCCAGCGACGCCAGAAAGGGCGGCTCATCATCAGCCCGTTCTGCATCGCGACGTCGTCGCCCGTCGCGAGGATGTCGACGCCGGCTGTCGCGTAGGCGCGCGCTGTCACGACGCGGCGGTCGGTGATCGCGTTGAGGATCAGAACTGCCTTCTCGTCGTCGAGCATCATGTCCTCAAGAAGGCGCTCCATCGATCGCAGTTGCCACGCGATCTCGAAGGCGGACTCGCCGAGGTGGCCTGAGACCGCCAGGCCCTGGGCGTGGTGCGCCGCCACGCGTTCCGGCAGGCCGGCGTAGCGATAGGGTGCCATCAGGTCGGGCCAGGGATAGGCCCGTATCTCATCGGCGGTCTCGGCCCTGGACAGGGGATAGAGGTACTCGGCGTAGTGCATCGTCTCATCCCAGACGCGACCGCGCCCCCACTCGTCCCACGTCACGTCGGGGTGGGGGAAGTAGGGGGCGAAGTCGCCTTCGCGGGTCGTTGGGTTGGGACTGATGCCGGCGATGTCCATACGCATCGCGGAGAATAGATCGTCGGTGCCGAAATGGTCGATTAGCGTATCGCGCACGCGCCGCTCGATGGGCATCGTGCGTGGCACGCGGTCGGGCCCCTGCCGCCGTGCCGCGGTCAGTACCCGCTCCCGGCTGGTCATCTCGGTCATGATGCGTCTCCTATCGTGGGTCGAGCTGTCAGCGGAACGTCTCCCGAGACGGCCTGGATGTGCCGCCGCACCGTGGGGTTCGACCGGGGCGAACGAGACAGTGCGCCCTGCGGCTAGTCCAGATGCTTCCGCCAGGACGTCTGCGGTGCCCAGCCGACGGCCTCACGCAGGCGCTTGTTCGACAGGAAGGACGCGTGGCCCTCCAGGTCGCGGACAAGCGGTAGTAGATCCGGCCTGAACCTCTCGATGAGCTCCCGCGAGGGCTCCAGCGCGGTGGAGTCATCGCCGTTGCAGAAGTAGACCCCGTGGTCCTCGATCTCGGTCGCTTTCTCCATAAGCAGTCGGTGCGCCGCTGCGACGTCCTCGCTGCCGATCCAGCACCAGAGCCAGGGGTTCCACCCGGTGACGGGCTTGGCGTTCTCAGCCATCCTGCGGCGGCGCTCCTCGTCGCAGATCCCGGCAGCGCGGACCATGTAGGTGCGCATGCCGTAGGCCCGCGTGTAGCTCGCCAGCAGCTCCTCACCGACCAGCTTGGTGTAGGAATAGGAGTCCTCGACGTCGGAGGGGTGATCCTCGTCGATGGGTAGATATTGGTAGGGGAAGGGCCTGTCGCTGATGCGGTAGCCGTGGCCCAGTGCGCAGTTGCTGCCGGTCATTACGAAGATGCCGATCTCCTGCGCCAGGGCGGCCTGCAGCAGATAGTAGGGGCCCATGATGTTGCTCTTCATCGTCGCGTCGAAGGGGATGCCCTGCGCCGCAGCGCGCTCCCGCAGGTCCGGATGGTCGACGGGCCACGGCTGCGCTGCCAGGTGCTGCACGGCGTCGAAGCCGCCGCCGGCCAACATACGCTGGCAATCCTCGAAGTTGTTGATGTCCCCTTGGACCCACGGCCAGTGGCGGATCTCGTCCACCGGCTCGCGCCGCGACGAGAGCACCAGCTCGTGACCTGCGGCCTCTAAATCCTTAACGACGAAGGGCCCCAGCCGCCCGCTGACGCCTGTGACTAAGACTTTCATGTGAAACCTCCGGTGGTTCTGTTCGGTTATCAGTTTTCGGTTACCAGTTCGAGCTTTTCCGGGCGTCCAATCGTGCGCTTCTACGGTCCAAGGCATCTCCGTCATTCACGCGAGGGCTTCGAACAGCACTAGAGCGTCGTCCCAGCCGGATGGCGTCGAGATCGTGTGCTGCGTCTGAGCGGGGTGGGCCTGGGGCGGCAGCCGCTCGCCCGTTGCGGGCTGAATCACCTGAACCCGATACCCGCTGCGCGCGGCAGGTTCCGTCAGGCGCAGCTTCACCGTCGCCGGCTCGCTGACGTAGGCCAGGATCCAGTTGCCGTCGGCCGCGCGCGCTGCCACATTAAGCGTGTTCCCGCCGCCGGCTCCCTCCACGATGAGCGCTGGGTCGGGCTCCAGGGTCCACCAGCCGTCGATGGCGGTGATGATCTCTCTGAAGCGACATAGGTGGTGCGACCCCGGCGCGTCGATCCACTCTCGCCAGCGCTCCGGGGCGGTCCAGGCGTCGTTGTGCCCGTAGACGTGGTAGCCGCCGGCGAGCTGGGTCCAATAGGCTTGCTTTCGAATCTCGTAGGC
>JBNGDU010000291.1:0-9662 GCA_049975025.1 Anaerolineae bacterium | reverse complement strand
GCGATCCACCAGTTCTTCCTGAAGGAGCCGATCGTGCCGGTGAACGGGGAGGTGACCCTGCCGACGAGTCCGGGCCTCGGCATGGAGCTCGACGAGGACAAGATTCAGGAGCGAGAGGAGCTCTCACTCTAAGCAGGGGAGCCAAAGTTCGTAGTTTATCCACAAGTTTTGGAGGAAAGATGATCAAGATAGCTGAGGTGTTCCATCCTAAAGACCGATCTCTGTGGCAGCTCGTCAAGCAATGCGGGGTCGACTACGTCGTGGGCGGGTTCGGCCTGCACCCTCTTCCCGACGTTGACGACCTTGATGACGAGCGCCAGCCCTGGAGCTACATGTCGCTCCTGCGGATGAAGACGGCCTATAACGATGCCGGCTTCGACCTCGCCGTCATCGAGAGCCGCCCGCCGATGGAGAAGATCAAGCTCGGGCTGCCGGGCCGCGATGAGGAGATCGCCGTCATCAAGGAGCTGATTCGCAACATGGGCCGGTTGGGCATTCCCGTCTGGTGCTATGAGTTCATGCCCACCGTGCGTGTCGTGCGGACCTCCAGCACCATCCCCACTCGGGGCGGCGCGCTGGTGACCGGCTACGATCACGATCTGATGAAGAACGCGCCGCTGACGGAGCACGGCGAGGTGCCCGAGGAAAGGATCTGGGAGAACCTGAAGACCTTCCTGGAAGAGGTGGTCCCCGTCGCCGAGGAGTTCGATGTCAAGCTGGCAGCCCATCCTGACGACCCGCCCCTCTCGCCCATCCGGGGTTTCTCGCGGGTGCTGCGCAGCATTGAGAACTACCAGAAGCTCCTCGACCTGGTGCCCAGCCCTGTCAACGGGATCGCGCTCTGCCAGGGCAACTTCACGCTGATGACCGACGACCTGCCCGCCGCCATCCGCCACTTCGGCAGCCAGGAGAAGATCTTCTTCGTCCACTTCCGCGACGTGCGCGGGACGCCGGAGAAGTTCGTGGAGACCTTCCACGATGACGGCAAGACCGATATGCTAGCCTGCCTGGAGGCCTACAAGGAGGTCGGTTACGAGGGCGTCTGCCGGCCCGACCACGTGCCGACGATGGAGGGCGACACCTGGGGCCGACCCGGTTACACCAAGATCGGGCGCCTCTTCGCCATCGGCTACATCAAGGGGCTGCGCGAGGCGGTGTACCGGGAGTAGTAGGCGCGTCTTGAACAACCCTAAGGGTGCGGGTACAGCCCGAATGTTGGACCTTGTTGCAGCCATCGCAGTTCAGGACCGCCGCACCCTTGGCTTGTTGACGCATCACCGGCGAGACCGTGTGACCACAACCCTAAGGGTGCGGGTACAGCCCGAATGTGGGGCGCTTGTTGCAGCCATCGCAGTTCAGGACCGCCGCACCCTTGGGTTGTTGACGCATCACCGGTTTCCATCAGAGCGGCGATGCCGATCAACCAGCCCGGTATCGTGTCGATTCCGCTCAGCTTCGCGGTCCTCATCGCCGTCTCACTCGCGACGTCGCGGAAGAGCCGAGCTACGGACAAGGCTCAGCCGGACCTCCCGACTCCGCGTCTGCTGAGCGGAACTCATTGATTGGCCTAAGCGCGATCACCGAAATGATTGTTCGAAAGATCGTGGTATCGAGTTACGGGCGCTGACCGCCGGGGCGTCCTGGTGGGCCTCCGCCAGGCCTGCCGCGGAAACCGCCCTCATAGGAGCCGGCGCCGGTGACCGTGGTGGAGACGGTGAAATCGGTTACTTGTTCCCCCGCCTCGTAGTTTCCGCCGTTGTATGAGCCGTCCACAGCCGTGCCTGTAGTGCTGCCGCCGGTGTAGACGGTGTAGGTGGCGCCCTGGCTGAGGTTGGGCGAGGAGAGTACGAGGGATTGGTAGGCCTTCGTCGGGACGAAGGTCAGCACGTCCTCGCCGTCGTCGCTTTCGATGCGCACGACCGTGCCCGCGGGTAGGGTGGCGTTGAAAACCACGAGCACCGAGTTCTGCGTCGATGACGCGCTGGGCGCCTGGGCCATGCCGGCGCTGCCCGCCGCGACCATGAAACCGCCGGTGACCTTGAACTCGCCCATGTAATCCAAGGGACCGTTCATCTGCACGGTCGGGCCGTTGATAATCACGCTGCCGCCGGTCATGTCAATCGGGCTGTTGGCGTCAATGCCGTCGCCGTCGGCATAGATGTAGATATACCCCCCGTTGAGGTAGAGATGATCGGTGCCGGACGTGGCAAACGTGTTCTGTCCCGGGCGTCCCCCCATTGCCGACCCGTCGCTGCCACCAGAGACGTTGATCCCGTCATCGCCGGCGAGAACGCGGATCGTCCCGTCGTTGATGGTGATCAGAGCGCTTTCGATACCCTCGTAGGACTGCGTGATGCTCAGACTACCACCCTCGATGGTCAGCGTCGTATCCGCGTGCATGCCGTCATCGCCCGACGCCAGAAGTAACTCGCCGCCGCCGATCGTCATGCTGCCGTTCGAGTGGATGGCGTCATCCGATGCGTCGATCGTGAGGATCCCGTCAGTGATCGTGACATCCTCGCCGGCCTTCAGCCCCTTGGCGCTGTCGCCGGTATCGGTACCGCCGGCGTTGCCGCCCTGGCGCCAGTCGCCCCAACCCGCCTGGGTGCTGCTGTTGGCGCTGCCGCCGCCGGAGACGATATTGATCGTGCCGCCGGTGACCGAGAGGCGGCTCTCCGCCTGAATCCCGTCCAGCGCTGCCGTGATGTTGAGCGTGCCGTGCTCGATGAGGATGTAGCCCTGCTCCGCCTCCTCGTCGTTGTTGGATTGCAGGCCATCGCCGCCGGCATTCACGGTAAGGATTCCCGCTTTGATCGCCAAGGAGTCCCTGCCCTTGAGGCCATCGTTGACGGCGTTCACGGTGATGGTGCCGCCGGTCACCTTGAGATCATCCTTGCCGGCGATGCCGTGGTTATAGTTGGCGTTGACGATGAGGGCGCCGTCGCCGTTGATCGTCAGATCGTCGTGGCTGAAGATCGCGGCATTGGGCTCATCCGTACCCTCCTCTAGAACGTAGGACTCGCCGTCGGTCACGGTATTCTCGGTGCCCTCGACCAAGGTGATGACCGTCTTATCTGCGTTAACGACGTAGATGGGCGCGCCGGTAGCGCAGTTGATATCCACGCCGTCGAGCACGAGGACGACTTTGTCGTCGTCCCCCGTATCGACGATGATCTGCCCGTCGTCCAGCACGCCGCTGACGTTGTAGATCCCAGCCGCGGTGATCGTGGCGCGGGTACCGTCCACCGTAACACCGTCGCCTTCCACAGTAATGGCTTCTCCGCTCAGCTCGATCATGGTCGACGCTGCAGCGTCGTCCTCGGTGTTCAGGTCGTCGGCATCGTACTCGACCGTAACCGGCGTGAGCGTGGTCGCGGGCTCCAGATCTTCAGATGTCGGCTCGGCAGCGGACACCACCGCGTCGGCCTCCTCCGTCCGCGCCGGCGGTTGGGCAACAGAGGGCGTCTCGGGTACGCCCGATCTCTCGGGTACGCCCGAAGTGTCGGGTACGCCCGAAGTCTTGGGTAAGTCAACGGTGGCGTCCGCGCAAGCGGTCAGGGCCAAGGTCAGCGCCAACGCTACAGCTATGATTCTCCTCATTTCACATTCACCTCTCTCTATCGAAAACGGGCACTTACAGTCAGCCGGCATGTCGCAGCCGGCGACTCGGCAGCCCGAACCTTTCCTCTGTGCAAACACACTTTACCTTCGTGACCTGAGAATACCCTGAGGAAACGCTTGGAGTTTGCACAGATATGCCAACGTTTGATAATGTCATAGGCTTTCGCTATGTCGACAGGTGAGATAGAATGGGTATCGGGTAGAGAATAGATAGGGACCGATTGCGACAGGGAGGTGGACTGTGCGACCTTTGAGCAAAGTTGCCCCGGATTGGTGGGACTACACGACGCTTGATCGAGAGATCCTCGATGACGCGGCCCGGTTGACGCCCGAGGACATGCTGGCGCTCAGTCGTTCGGGCTTTCGCGTCGTCTTCTACGACACGCTGGAGGATTTCTACCTCGCGGAGGCGCTGGAGTACATCACGGCCTGGCGCCAGGCGACCGCCGATGCGCCGACCGGGATCTGTGGCCCGATCGGGCCGACCGAGCAGTTGCCGCTGGTGGCGCGGCTCGTCAATGAGCTGGACATCGATCTGCAGCACGCTCACTTCTGGGCGATGGACGAGTGGGTCGTCGACGGGAAGGCGGTCTCCACCGACCATCCGTTGAGCTTCGAGCGCGCCGACCGGACCCTCTGCTTCGACCGCATCCGGCCCGAATTGCGGATGCCGGAACAGAACCTGCACTTCCCCAAGACGGACTTGACCGACTACAAGGCCAGTTGGGACCGCGCGCGTTGTCTCGTGATGCAGGGCGGGCAGGGCGAGGTGAAGCATTGGGCCTTCAACGACCCGCTGAGGCGGCAGGGACCCTACAAGGACGAGCCCCCCAGCCCCGAGGATTACCGCAAGCTCGAGACCCGGATCGTGGATCTGCATCCCATCACGCTGATCCAGAACGCGCGGACCTCAGGCGGTGGCGTGGTGCAGAACGTGCCCAGCCGCGCGCTGACGGTGGGGCCGGTCGAGACTTGGAAGGCGGAGAAGGTCTCCATCTGGCAAGCCGGGACCCACGACAATCCCTTCGGCATGCGCCTTACCACGCTGATGATCGGCAAGCAGGTGCCTGACAGCGCCGTTCCGATGTCGCTGCTGGCGGATCATCCCAACGTGCAGTTCAATTTCCTCCGCGGCGGCATCGGCACTTGTGAAGCCGAGATGCACTGATCCACAGGCATGGCTATGAACAAGCGCGCGTTCGCGGTCGCTGCCCACCCCGACGACGTCGAGTTCCTGATGTCCGGGACGCTGATGCTCCTGGGGAGGGCGGGCTATGAGTTGCACATCATGACCGTGGCCAACGGCTCGTGCGGTACCACGGAGTTGAGCCCCGAGGAGATCGTGCGGGTGCGGCGGGAGGAAGCCCAAGCGGCTGCAAATTCAATCGGCGCGACCTACCATGAAGGCTTGGTCAACGATCTGGAGATCTTCTACGAGCGCTCTCTGTTGGCACGGGTCGCCGCCGTGATGCGCGAGGTCGCGCCGGAGATCCTGCTCGTCCAGTCGCCCAGCGACTACATGGAGGATCACCAGAACGCGGCCCGGCTCGCGGTCACGGCGGCCTTCGCCCGCGGGATGCCGAACTTCCGCACGGACCCGCCGCTGCCGCCCGTCGACCAGGACGTGACCGTCTACCACGCACAGCCCCACGGCAACCGCGATCCCCTGCGCCGGCTCGTCAGGCCTGAGATTTACGTCGACATCTCGGACCTGATGTTCGAGAAGCGAGCGATGCTGGCGCACCACAAGAGCCAGAAGCTCTGGCTCGACAGGACCCAGGGCATGGACTCCTACCTCGACGCCATGGCCGATATCTGTCGCGAGATCGGCGATCTGTCGGGCCGCTTTGCCTACGCAGAGGGTTGGCGACGGCGCTCACATCTCGGTTTCTGCGCAGCCGACGCAGACCCGCTCTCCGAGGCGCTGGGCGTGGGCGATCGCGCCTGGCGGCCCGAGCTATAAGGACGCTCAATCCCATCTGTCGGAGGTCTTCGGGAGCTGGTCGGCGATCGCGACCATCACCTGATCGATGACCACTTGATCCCGAATGGTGCGATCGTCAGGGACATCAGGAACAAAGGGAGGGCCAAAACTGACACGAAGCCGGTCGGCGACTTCGGCTAAGGCGACCGGAAGCACGGGAAGCCCTGTCCTCACGAGGAGGGCGATGAACTCGCCGGCGCCGGCCGGCGGCATACCAATTGGACCCGGCGTGTCGCGGCCCTCCGGCGCGAGACCCAGCAACCCTCCTTCGGCGGCGAGTCGCTTGGCCATCCGTACCGCACGAAGTACCGAAACCGCCCGCGCCTTAACCTCCGCGGGATCCGGGGGCATGGCGGGCATTGTCACGAGGTCGTACATGCGCGCCACCTGGGAGATGGCCCAGCGTGATGCCGGCGTCACGACATGGCGCCGCCAGTCACCCTGCGGATAGCGCCAGGCGTCGGTCATCACCCAGTGAACGTCCGATGGGGCGTCCATGGCGCGATGGGACGCGATGGACGCCGAGATGAGCACGGCAATCCACCACGCGCCAAGGCCCGGACGTGTGTAGTGGTTGCAGGTTATCAGGCAGGGACCTCGCGCCGGGATGTGATCAGCTCCCACAATCACCGGCGCCGCGGAAATAGCCGCCATCGCGTGTTGAGCATCCAGCGCGAGGGACCGGGAGCGCCCTGTGATCGTAGCCCAGAGCATATCTCTGATCACCCGCAGCGGCATACGGTAGTGAGGTGGCTCTCGGACCGTCTTCACGGTCGAAGCCCCTTTTCCTGATGTGCCATCCCCAGCTTGCGTATCTGCCCCACTTGGTATTACCATGAGTGCATCCTACACTGTTTTCTCAGGAGTGAAAAGTGCTATGAAGCCGCGAACTCATACCTACGTCACCATGAACGTCTACTGGTTTGGGCTGGCCTTTATGTGGAATGCCTTGCACCCGATCGTGTTGCCGGCTTTGCTGCTGCGTTTTGTGCCGGAGGGACTCAAGAACACCTATCTGGGGGCCCTGACCTTTATCGGGTTGGTGTTGGCCATGGTCGTGCAACCGTGGGCCGGCAGCCTAAGCGACCGTACGCACACGCGTTGGGGGCGGCGCCGACCCTGGATGGTCGGGGGTACTTTTCTCAGCTTGCTCTTTCTCGCCCTGATGGCCGGCGCGCAGGACCTATGGCTGCTGGCAGCGGGCTACCTCCTGCTGCAGCTGGCTTCGAATGCAGCCCACGGCCCGGCGCAGGGCCTGATCCCGGATTTGGTGTCTCCCGACCGGCGCGGCCTGGCTTCGGGTATCAAGAACCTCTTCGACATGGGGGGGCTGGTCGTGACGTCCCTGGTGGCAGGGCAGTTGATGGGAGGCGACAATCCTGTGTTGGCCTTTGCCGCCATCGCGGTGGTTCTAGCGGCGAGCACCGCCACCACGGTGCTCACGACACAGGAGCCGGTCAGCGAGGTGACCGGGACAGCCGCGGATAGCCAAGCAGCCGGAAAGAGCTCGCGACGGCCATGGCGCGCGGATTTGATCCGCTACCCCGTCTATACTTGGGTCCTGATCTCGCGGTTTCTCATCCTCCTGGGTATCTACGTGGTGCAGGGGTTCGCCCAGTACTACATTCGCGATTGGCTCGACGTGCCGAACCCGGCGGTGGTGACGGGCAACTTAATGGCGGCGATCGGCGTGGCGCTCACCTTGCTGGTCTTCCCGGCGGGTTGGCTCTCAGACCGCATAGGCCGGTGGCCCCTGAATATCGCTGCCGGCGTCGCGGCCTCGGTGGGCATTTTCCTGCTGGTCCTGGCCCGCAGCGTCACGTCCGTCTACGTCTTCGGCAGCATCATCGGGATGGCGACGGGCGTCTTCCTCAGTGTCAACTGGGCGCTGGCCACGGACCTGATCCCGCCGGACGAAGGGGGCAAGTATCTCGGTCTATCAAACCTCGCCACGGCTGGCGCGGGCGCCGCCAGCCGCCTGGGCGGCCCGCTGATCGATGGCCTCAATGCGGTGCTACCCGGTGCCTTCATCGGTTATCCAGCGACGTTTGCAGTAGCAGCGCTGGCGACGCTGACGGGCGCGGCCCTGATGGCGAACGCCCGGCGTCGGGTCCTCAGTTCGGCGGCGGATTCAGAGGCTGTGGAAGAGCAGCTCACCACAGAGTCACCCTCTGAGATGGGCGCGTTGTGATCCGCGGTGCGTGACGGCGGCGGGGCTTGATTGCCGAACTGACCTGTAAGTGTTCGTTGCCGGGCGCTTCGTTTTGGCCCGACGACCTAGCGCTGAACAACCGGTAGCCTCGTATGCGCGCCGGCATCCCGACCGATTACCACTCTTCGACGAATTGGTTCTCTATCGACGGTCGTCCGTGGAGGTTGACGTTCTCCAGCATCGGCCATCGCATCCGGTAGTAGCGCGAACGGTCGCGCCGGTAGCCTGCGTTCCAGTAGTTGCTGCTCGCCAGCCAATCGAGCAGGTTCAGGCGCAGCTTGGTCTTGACGCTCTCGTAGTCCGGGTCGTCCCACCGATTGTGCAACTCGCGGGGATCGCTCTGCAGGTCGTAGAGCTCGCCGGCTTCCTGCCCGATGTAGTAGACCAGCTTGTCGTCCGTGCTGCGCATCATCACCTGGTAGTTGTCCTCGCAGAAGACGTAGGGGTGCGCGTCGACGGAGTCACCTGCCAAATAGGGCATCAGCGACCGGCCCTCGAAGTAGGTGGGGATGTCGACACCGGCTGCCTGCAGCACGGTGGGGCCGATGTCCATCAGCGAGACGAGCTCGTCGACCTGCCGGTTCCCCGCGCTGGACTGACTGCCCTCGCGATTGTCCCAGATGATCATCGGCACGTGGGTGATGACGTCGTACATCAGCCACTTATAGGCCATGTTGTGATCGCCGAGCATCTCGCCGTGGTCGGAGCAGAAGATCACCAGGCTGTTCTCCAGGTAACCCCGCGCCTCCAGCGCATCGAGCACCCGACCGATCTGCTCGTCCACCGTCGTGATCTTGGCGTAGTAGTGCCGCCGCATCTCGGCGATCTCCTCCGCGGAGGCGCCCTCCAGGTCGATCTGCGATTCGTGGTCGGTGGTGGCGTGGTGCTGCCGGATGCGCTGCTGTTGCGGCGGTTTCTCCTCCAGCTCGCCCTCGAGCCAAACGGGCTGGGGCATCTCCTTGTCCTCGTAGAGCGCCAGATGGCGTGGCAGCGGGTCCCAGGGCTCGTGGGGACCGGTGAACCCCACCTGCAGGAAGATGGGACGGTTGCCTTGGTGGCTGTTGATCCAGGCGACCGCCGAGTTGCCGATGAAGACGTCACTGTGGAAGCGCTCGTCAAGATGCCAGGGGACGCCCTGATGCTTGGCGATCCAATCGGGATCCGTCTGGTTGCGCCCTAGAGGACGTTCGTGCCCGTGCAGGCTGAGGTAGCGGCCCCAGTCATCGTCGGCGCCGCCGCGAATCAGCGTCATATTCGTGGGGTTTTCCACGATCACCCGCTCGTGGAACCCGCCGGACACATCCCGAGGGCTGAAGTGCATCTTACCGATGTTGACGCACCAGTAATCGGCGTCGTTGAGATCCTCGACCCAGTTTCGGTGCTCGGCCCACCGGTCGAAGCTGTAGACGCCGGTGGTGTGAGGCCACATTCCGGTGAACATCGCCGCGCGCGAGGCGATGCAGGTCGCGCCGGGGGCGTAGGTCTCGCGGAAGGAGATCCCCGCCTCCACGAGACGGTCCAGACTGGGTGTGATCATATGCTCCTCGCCCCAGCCGGCGATGGTATCGACACGCTGCTGATCCGTCATGATCACGATAACATTGGGCTGTCGTTCTGACGCATTCGTTGCTTCTCTATCTGCCATGGGTGACACCTCCTCACGTCTATCCTATTCGTTTTCGCGCTGACGAAGAGTCGGGGTGATGAACTTGAATGACGCCATTTAACAAGGCTGAAACGCTCCAAGATCAAGTATCCGACAGCCAATTGCCGCGCCTTCTCTATAGCGCCGCACTGTATCCTTGTCTCAGGAAATCAGCGTAAACCAACGCTCCCTGTCGTGTT
>JBNGDU010000290.1:0-9663 GCA_049975025.1 Anaerolineae bacterium | reverse complement strand
ATGCTGTAGCGGTGAGCCTGGCTAAGAGATTCGCCCCCATTTCTGAACACACCCCCCGTCACCGCGGCGCTATGCGCCTCTGAGTTGTGTGCTATACTCAAAATGAGCTAAATCGCAGCACCTTAATACACGTAAGGAGGCAACCATGCCAGAATTCGCCGATCCCTTTAGCGGAATGGTACCCGACCGAAAACTCACAAAGCAGGAGCTGATCCGCGCGATCCGTCTGAACATCGCCGCGGAGCATGAGGCCATCCACCTCTACATGGCGCACGCCGAAGCCACCGATCACGCACTCGCACGCCAGGTCTTGATCGATATCGCCAACGAAGAGCGGGAGCACATCGGCGAGTTCCTGCAGCTGCTCCAGGTTCTCACCGGTGATGAGGATGAGTGGATGTCGACCGGCATCGAGGAAGTGAAGGAGATGCAAGAGGAGTTGGGCGTAAGCGGAAAGGACATGGACGCGACAGTTGGTTCGCTCAAGAGCTGACCAAATCCTCCTCAGAGCCTGGCAGGGGTGGACCACCGCCTCGGCCAGGCTTTGACGTAAGCGGGGGGCCCGTACACGGGGGCGCCTGTCACGGCCCGCGATGTGGGCTAAGGGGCGAAGCTGCGACGACTCGCGCGAACGCCTCAGCCGCTTACGTACCCCATCCACGCTGCCGGAAGCGCAGATTGAAGCAGCGACGCTCACACCACAAAGAGGAGCCATCCATGTCGTCCTATCCACCGGAGATCCAACCCGTTGTCAACGACTGTCTTCCGCTCTGCAAGGCGCTGGGCGAGGGTCGCTACGCCGTCTCTATCGGCGGCTCTTACGGCAAAGGCACGTTTGACCGGGAGTCCGACCTCGACTTCCGTCTCTTCTGCGAACGCCGCAGCGCGACACCTGAGGCGCGCGCCGAACTCCAAGCCGCCATCGATCGCTGGCGAGAACGCGACGTCACCATCGACGGTTGCTGGGTCCGCACCATCGACGAGATCGATCGCGAGCTTGTCCGCTGGATGGACGGCACGGCCCAGCCAACACCGATGGTCTGGACGATCTGGGGCTACTACCTGCCGACGGACATCTACAATCAGGCCGTGATCGAGGATCCCTTTGGCGTCGTCGCGCGGTGGAAGACGCAGCTCCAGACCTATCCGCCGAAGCTCAAGGAGACCTTGCTGGAAAAGCATCTGGGATCGATGCGCTATTGGCGCGAGGACTACCACTACCGTCACAAGGTCGCGCGACGGGATCCCATCTTCCTGTCAGGGCTCGCATCCCGGTTGGTACACGACATGGCGCAGGTCCTGTTCGCGCTCAACGAGACCTACTACGTCGGCGACGGCAACAACCTCGACTTCATTCGGAAGTTCGAGCACGTGCCCGATGGATTCGGAACGCGTGTCGAGAAGGCGCTCTACCCCCAGACGAGCGACGACCGCTATGAGGTCCAGTACCAGACGCTCGTCGAGCTTATGGACGACGTCGAAGAACTGGCTCATCGACTCACAGATGAAAGGTAACGACCACCCCGAGATGGTTGAAGCACGGGCGGCAGCGACCGCCATGAGTCGCGGACGATCAGGCTCGGAAGGGACCGGAGGGATGAGATCAGGGTTCAAGATACACGAGGTCGAGCCCGACCGTCTCAAGACGCCACTGAGCCGGGCTCCGAGGAAGCACGACCGATGCGGGCAGGGATAGAGATCGACGAAATCGGGCCCGATCGTCTCGGGGATTATGCAGAGGTCTCCGCGGCCTTCAAGGTTACCTCGGTGTTGGAGATCGAGCTGGTAGACCAAGGCCTGGGTGGCATCCTGCTATGGGAGCACGTGGCGCCGCCCTACGAGAAGGACTATGACGCCCTGGACGGCGGCCCCGTCACCTGGGCGGAGACCTTCGACGTTCGCAATTGGGGGTTCCTGTTAGCAAGCGACGGGAACCGACCCGTGGGCGGGGCTGTGATCGCCTACCGGACGCCCGAGGTCAGGATGCTGGAGGAACGGGATGACCTCGGCGTGCTCTGGGATCTGCGGGTCGCGCCCGACGACCGCGGTGAGGGCGTGGGCCACGCGCTCTTCTGGGCGGCGGCCCATTGGTGTGAAGCTCGCGGCTGCCGGCAGATGAAGATCGAGACCCAGAACACGAACGTGCCGGCCTGCCGTTTCTATCGCCGCCAGGGCTGCGAACTGGGCCAGATCCACCGGTATGCTTACGACAGGGATTCCGACGTGGCCGACGAGGTCATGCTCATCTGGTATCTGGCGCTCTGACGAGAGAGAGCAGCAGGGGGTCAAAAACCGGGCGCAACGTGGAAAACCACCGGTCTGTCCCCGAACCGCGACTATTGAAGATCCCTGGATGAGGGCATCACCCCCGACTGTGTCGGTGAAAGGAGAGAAACTGTGAAACTATCCGCCGCTGACGACGCGACGATACCACCCAACGGCAAGTTGGTCATTCCCCCGCCGACGCCCGGCTATCCGCTGAGCGCCCGCTACAGCGTACTCGTGAACGGTGAGGCGTGTCCGGTCTATGACACCCGGGTCTTCTTTGAGCTCAACAACCCGAATCGCGTTGTCTCGTTCGCGCAGTTCGATTTCACCGGCAGAGCCGAGGTCGAGGTCGCCGTGCCCCACCCCTTCGAGCGGGTACGTATCCGACCGACCGCGCGAGCCATTGCCTTCGACGTAGAACGGCAGGCGGTGCGTTTTTCCCTGGACGCGCCGGCGAAGCTCTCGATCGAGTTCGATGGCGACATCGACAGCTGCCTGTACCTCTTCGCGGGGCGCCCGGAACTCGACAGGCCGTCGCCCGACGACCCGAATGTCCTGTACTACGGTCCCGGCATCCATTATGTGGACGGCGAGTACGGCATCTTGCGGCTGGAGAGTGACACCGACCTCTATCTAGCGCCGGGCGCCGTCCTCAGAGCTCGGCTGTTGGCTGAGGACGCCGAGAACATCCGCATTCAGGGGCGGGGTATGTTGGAGGGCACGACGCTCCTGGGACGCCATCCCCGTTACTACCGCGAGTTCGTGGGCCAGCCGGACGACGTAAAGCGACCGCGCTTCGCCCGCTTCGATCACTGCCGAAACGTCCAGGTTGAGGGGATCATCATGAACGATCCGCCGGCCTGGTGTCTCGCCTTCTACGATTGCGAGGGCGTCCACGTCCGGGATATCAAGCAGTTCGGCTACGTCGACAACTCCGACGGCATCGACATCGTGAGTTCGCGCGACGTCCTGGTGGAGCACGTCTTCTTGCGCATGAACGACGACTGCGTGGTCCTCAAGAGCACCGGCGGCGTGGATTGCGAGGACGTAGAGGTGCGCGATAGCGTCCTCTGGAGCGATCGCGCGCAGGCGCTCCAGATCGGGCACGAGACGAACTCAGACGCCATCCGGCGCGTGGTCTTCCGCAACATCGACATCCTGGAGCAGCGCAACCGCTACATCGGCCACTACGCGCTCGGCATCTACGACGGCGATACGGCCCGAGTCTCTGACGTCCTCTTCGACGATATCCGCGTGGAGAACCACGAACGGCTCATCGGCCTCATCGTGGAAAAGGGACACTATGGTCGTTCGGGAGAGCGGGGCTCGATAGAGAAGGTCCATTTCCGCAACATCGACAGCGCCACGACCCTGGATCTTCACATCACCGGAACCGACGACGACCACGGCGTCCGTGACGTGATCTTTGAGAACCTGACCGTCCGCGGAGAGCCCGCCGAACCCGAGATCTTCGCCAATCTCTACGTCCACGACCTGACGTTCAGAGAGCGAGGGATCGACGGTCGACCGGCCCGCTCACGCGTGATCCGGTCGATGGTCAGCCCGGACGTGCGCTTTATGCCGCTGGACATCGGCCCGGTCTGCAACCGATCGCGCGTCGATGTCGTCGCCGGCGACGGGGTCGGATGGCTCGACCTGGGTCCGGAGCTGGACATGCGCGACCTGGCGGGCGGCGTCCAAACGTTGGGCGGCGTTCCGTTCCACATCTCGGACGACCCGGAGCGCGGCGCGATCGTGCTCCGTTCCTCACAACATCTGGTGGAACAGCCCTACGCGAGCTATCCGATCCGGATCGACCGGACGGTGAAGCATCTCTTCTTCCTGCACGGCACCGCCTTCACCGACACGCACGTGCCGATGGTGCCGCCGGAGGTGTGGATCGGCGAGTCTGGGAAACTCCGCTTCAACCAGAGTCCGTCGGGCACGCCACTCTGGCACTACCGGGTGCGCTACGCTGACGATGGCACCGAGGTCGCGGTGCCGGTGAAGGCCGGATGGAGCGTGGAGGATTGGGAGATCTGGGCGCCCGGCGGCTGGGTGGTGCATCTCTGCGGAAAGAAGTTCTACATCCAGCAGTGGGACAACCCCTACCCCGATAAGCCGGTCTACAGCGTGAAGGTGCAGACGGCGCTCCGTCCTGAGGTGCCGATCGTGCTAGGCATGACGATGGGCATCACGGGATAGCGCCGGGATCGCAGTTGCCAGGGGTTTGTAGTAGGGACTTCAGTGCCGCAGTTTGCATCCAGAATCACGGCGCTGAAGCACCTACTACAAACAGAATACCGCTACACGTTATCTCTCGAAGACAAAGACGTTGGGCGAGAACTGCCCAGGGTCGAAGGGGGCGCCGCCGTAGCTCCCGACGTGCTCGAGCAGGCGGAAACCGCGCTCCTCGTGCAGCCCCTTGATCTCATCCGAACGGATGGGATAGAGCGGCACGGCATCCTCAAAGACGGTCTCCCCCTCAGCGACCAGTCGCGTGGCGAAAGTCACCTCGGTTTCCGAGATGTCGCGATAGGTGCGATAGAAGGTGATATCCCCTTCGCCCTCGATGACGGGGAAGTCGACCTCGTCCTGTTCCAAGACGTAGTCCCAGTTCATCAACTGCAGGATCCACGGTCCCTTGGGGCGGAGCACCTCCCCTACGGCGTCGAGGAAGCGGGAGAAGGCGTCGTGGTTGAGGTGCGCCGCCGTGTTGCCGATGCAGTAGACGGCGTCGAAGCGCCGATCGAGATCCTCGATGTCGACCATGTCCAGGACGTAGAACTCCGCCTTGGGATGGTTCTGCTTCGCGGTCTCTATCATCGCCACGTCCAGGTCGATCCCCACCACCTCGAAATCCGCCAAGGCAAAAAGCCCTGCGTAGTGTCCCGGCCCGCAGCCCACGTCGAGGACGCGGCGGTGGGACGGCAGGATGTACCGCCGCAGAAAGGCATAGACGGTCCCGCTAAAGGGGAAAATCGTCTCGTAGTAGCTTGCGAACTCCGTGTAGAAGCTCATACCCCACCCTCCTTCGCCTCTTTTGGCAGCCCGCTCAATCGGACATTGGGCCTCTCTAACGAGGATTATAGGTCGGTCCGGCGCGAAAGAAACCCGCCGAAGGGCCTGAGAAACGCCGGAAATGGGGTAAACTTAGGACGCGTTCGAGCACCGCCCCCGGACCGTGCTCGATCCACGTACCAGAGGAACCATCGCCAACTCGACAGGAAGATCGTGGAGATCGGAGTGAGAAGGGTGAAGAGACAGCACTATCGGATTGCCCTGGTCTTGATCCTTGTTGCAGCGACCCTTATCCGCGTCTGGGGCTTGAACTACGACCTCCCCGGCATCTACCATCCCGATGAGCCCGATTACATACGCATCAGCCAGAGGATCTTCAAGACCGGTGACCTGAATCCCCACGCCTTCAACTACCCGTCGCTCTTTTTCTATCTGCAGGCCTTGGCTTACGCACCCTACTACGCCGTAGGCCGCGCACTGGGCGACTTCCAGCATCCTGAAGATATCGCGGAACCGACATCCCTGATCATGGGGGTGACACAGACCGCCATGCCGTCGACGGTCATCATGGGCCGGAGCGTGACAGTGGGGGTAGCTGTCGCCTCCGTCCTGCTGGTGACCCTCATCGGTAAGCAACTGACAGGTCAACCCCTCGTCGGCCTGCTGGCAGGGACTATGCTGGCAATCTCACCAACCCACGTCTTCCATGGCCGCTTCATCACGCCCGACGCCATCGTGACCTTCTTCGCGGTGCTCACCACATGGTTTGCCGTCAAGGTCCTCCAAGAGGATGCGACCCGGCACTATCTCGCGACCGGCGTCGCCCTCGGCTTGACGGCGGGCAGCAAGTACAATGGCGCACTCATCGCGCTCGTCCTGATAACCGCACACTTCCTGAGACACCACAAGGCGGATGGGAAACACGGCCTAATCGTTGCCCTCAAAGACCCTCGGATCTACGTGGCGCTGGCGCTCGGCGGCATCACGTTCCTGCTCACTACCCCCTTCGCACTGCTGGACTTCACGACCTTCATCGAGGACTTCACGTACGAGGCCCAGCACTACGCGACAGGGCACACCGGACAGGAGGGGGATACGGTGCGCTTCTATCTCACCTATCTCTTGCGTAACACGGGCGCTATCTGCATCCTGGCGCTGCTCGCGATCGTGCGCATCCCCGTCGCGGATTGGGCCCCCACGAAGGGACGGCGCCTTCGCATAAGCTCCACGTCGACCCTCTTCCTCGCCATCTTCCCGGTCGTCTACTTCATCTTCATCAACCGCTTCGTCGTGCGGAACGATCGAATGCTGATGCCTTTCCTGCCCTTTCTTTTCCTGTTAGCCGCAGACCAACTGGGCAGGTGGTGGACAGCCTTGAGCCCCTTGACCGAATCGGGCCGGCGCCATCCCTGGCGGCTGGCGGCCCTTACGGCCCTGACACTTGTAATGGTGCTGCTACCGCTTAGTCGGACGGTGTCTCGCACCCTACGTCTCGTGACAGTGGACAGCCGCGAAACCGCGCGGGTGTGGATCAATGAGAATCTACCTGCCGGCGCTCGGATCGCGATTGAGGCCTACGCTCCCTATATCAACGTCACGCGCTTCTCGGTGCAGCCGGTGGGGCGGATCATCGACCACGCCCCGGCGTGGTATCAGTCGCAGGAGATTGACTATCTAGTCTTCGCCGAGGGCATGTTTGGGCGCTTCTATGGCGAGCCAGACCGTTACGGGGAACAGGTACAGCAATACGAGGCTTTCTTCGAATGCTTTGCGCTCGTGAGGGACTTCGACGACGGCGGCTACGATGTCTACCTCTACCGCCTGGACGGGAAGGAGCCTTGCCAATCTCACGTCGTCCCTGCCGATGTGAAGTAGCCTTGGCTAAGCAGGCGATGCCTGCATCGCAGGTCGTCTGCATGGCAGGTCGTCTGCATAGCAGGTCGTCTGCATAGCAGGTCGTCTGCATAACAGGTCATCTGCATAGCAGGTCGTCTGCGTGGCAGGTCGTCTGCAGGACCAGGAGGCCTGCAGGAACATTTCGCACGCGAATGCAAGTCGCGTGTATGTGAGGCTCACGTGAGAATCGGGCGAAATCGAGTACACTAGGTATGGGGTGTATCCCCATCTAGACACAAGCACGATTCCGAGAGGGGCCTATGGCAAATCCTTTGTGGCAGATACTCACCATCCTGATCTTCGCCGTGTTCAACGGTTTCCTCGCCATGTCGGAGATTGCCGTGATCTCGGCGCGCAAGGCCAGGCTCCGCCAGGCAGCCGACGGCGGCGACGATCGGGCACAGACGGCGCTGGAGCTGGCGTCGGACCCGACCCAGTTTCTGGCGGCGGTGCAGATCGGCATCACCCTCGTGGGCATCCTCGCGGGCGCCTTCGGCGAGGCAACTCTCGCGCTGACCCTCAGGACCTATCTGCGCCGCGTGCCGGTGCTGGCGCCCTATGCAGGATTCATCGCCGCCGCCCTTGTGGTGCTTTTTGTGACCTACGTCTCTTTGGTGATCGGCGAGCTGGCGCCCAAGCGCCTGGCCCTCAACAACGCGGAACGGATCGCTTCTCTGGTGTCCGGGCCGATGCGCACCCTCACCAAGATGACACGCCCCGTCGTCTGGCTGCTCAGCGTCTCCACTAAGGGGGTCCTTCGTCTGGTCGGAGCCAAGCCTTCCAACGTACCCGACGTGACGCCCGAGGAGATCGAGATCCTGGTGGAACAGGGCACGGAGTTGGGCATCTTCGAGGAGACGGAGCAGGACATGATCGAGAGCGTCCTGCGCCTCGATGACCGGTCCGTTGAGGCCTTCATGACGCCGCGCACGCAGATCACGTGGCTCGACGTCGAGGACTCCGATCAAGAGCTTCGGCAGAAGCTGATCAACGCGCGACACTCCCGCTTTCCGGTGATGCGGGGCGATCCCGATCACGTGCTCGGGATCCTCTACACGAAGGACGTGGTGGTGCGCCAGCTTCAAGGGGAAGCCTTTGACCTGGAGGCCTCCCTGCGCCCGCTGCTCTTCGTGCCGGAGAGCATGTCAACGCTGCGGGTGTTGGAGATGTTCAAAGCCGAAGGCACCCACCTGGCGCTGGTCACGGACGAGTACGGCGGCGTCGAGGGCATGGTCACCGACATGGACATCCTGGAGGCCATCGTCGGCGCTATCCCCTCCGTCGATGAGCCCGGCGAGCCCGAGGCGATCCGACGCGACGATGGGAGCTGGTTGATCGACGGTCTGCTGCGCGTCGAGGAGCTCTGGGAGATCCTGGATGTCGAGAATGAGATGACGGACGCCATCTACGGCTTCCAGACGGTCAGCGGGTTCGTGATGAACGAGCTGGACGGCATCCCGATCTCGGGCCAGCACTTCGTCTGGCGCGGCCTGCGCTTCGAGGTGGTCGATATGGACGGGCGCCGCGTGGACAAGGTGCTGGTGAACCCGATTGAGGAGGCGGAGGATGAGGACCTTGGATCAGAGGAAGGGGAAGAGGCGACGGGTAACGAGTGACGAGTGACCGGCAAGAGTTGCCCTTACGCGCTCTCGCGTGCAGCGATCGGCTCACCATCGCCATTCGGTAGAGACGACCCGGCGGGTCGTCTCCGGACGCAGATTCCTCCTCGCTTAGATACCTCCCACGACG
This sequence comes from Anaerolineae bacterium, assembly GCA_049975025.1. GTDB lineage: Bacteria > Chloroflexota > Anaerolineae > B4-G1 > SLSP01 > PWVB01. The sequence goes on along the minus strand of JBNGDU010000290.1, from coordinate 729 downwards.
ACCCTTCACTCAAGCGCGTCGACCCCAGCTTGCCTAGGGGGCATCACGGGGCCTCGGGGCCGAGGACAGGGCGCGCAATTCGGTCAACAGCGCCGCCGCCGTCGCCTGCAGGTCCCGTTCGCGAGCGCGACCTTGCGCCGTCGCGCTCACGTCAGGTGGCAGCGACGCGGTGACGGCGGTGATGTGTCGCTCGACCACGTCCTCAAACCACCGCGAGTTGGCGACGAAGGGGTAGCGCCGCGCCAACTCGTAGAGCTCTACGGCTTGCTCGACCTCGCCCTCGTCGGCTTGAAGCAAGGCTATGGCCGGCAGCGCAAGGACCAACGGCACGCACACGTCCAGGTCCGCGGCTATCCGCAACGCCTCGCCCAGATAGCGCCGCGCGTGCAAAGGCTGACCCAGGCCCCGCGCCCCGTAGCCCATCAGGGCGAGGGTCTCGCCCATCTGGTCTTGTGCCACGACCGCTTGAGAGAAATCGGCGCTCTTCTGCAAGCACCTCAGGGCCTCGGCGTACGCCCTTCGGGCCAAGGCGACCCACCCCAGGACCAACCAGGCAAAGCCCATCTTCCCCGCGTCACCGGCCTGCTGAGCAGCGTCAAGTCCCGCCCGAGCCAGCGCGCCCGCCTCCTCATATTGGCCCAGATGCACTTTCGCGAAGCCCAGCGGGATGCGCCGGTAGGCGACCATACTCGCGATACCCAGGTCCTCCCAGATGGCCACGCTCTCCGC
>JBNGDU010000289.1:0-9704 GCA_049975025.1 Anaerolineae bacterium | reverse complement strand
ACCCACCGCATGCTGCCCTGGCCCGGGATCGTGTACCGCCAGGCCCAGGCGCCAAATGGGAACCTGGGTTCGAAGATCGCCGGAAGCTCGTGACCGTACTCATAGAGATTCTCGGGGATCAGCTCGGTGTCCTTGCCGTGGACGTGATAGACACGGTCGTTGAACTCCTCGAGGAAAAGGATCGGGTCAATGCCCTGGCGTATCAGGTGGGAGGGATCGTAGTTGATCCCCATCACCGAGGAGGGACAGGCCTCGAAGAAAGCACGATACCCCGCTGGCGTACAGCAGAGCGCGCCGGGTCCAGGCCACCCCTCAATGACCAACTGTGCGTCGTTCTCCTCCAACACGGAGATCAACTCACCGAAGCTCTCAACCATATAGCCGAAGTTCTCTTTCCGAGGTCGGTCCGGATCCTCAGGCAACATCACCAGGAAGTGATCCATCGGACCGTAGACCGCGCACGCCTTGATATACTCGGCGTTGCGCGCGATGGCTTCAGCCCGCTTGCCCTTGTCAGGCGAGATCATCCCGCGGGTATCCGGAAGGTCCACCGAGCCGACCTGCAGGCCGGCATCCAGCACCGCTTTGGCGGTTGTGTCCGCATCGCGGTGCAGATCGATGACCTCCATATCGACTTCCTTGGCCCAGGCGATCAGACCATCCAGATCCTGCTGCCACTGACTGACACCACGACGAAAACCTATGGGAAAGCTACCGGTTCGAGTTTTCATGTCGACTCCTTAAGATATTGGGTATTGGGTATTGGGTATTGGGTATTGGGTATTGGGTATTGGCTCAAGGGCCGAGACTCGGAGTGCAGGCGCCTCGGCCGGCAAAGCCGTACCCAGCAAGTGCCGTAGTCGGCAAATGCTCTAGTCGGGTAGATCGATCCACCAGGGGCTCAACCATACGCAGTGCCCGTCGACCTGACGGGCCCGGATGTAGTAGTAGACGTCCTCCAGAGGACGACCAGGACGCTCGTCGGTCCAGCTTGTCTCGTAGTCCAAGGTGTCGGCGGGCAGCTCCAGATCGGCGAGTACGGTACCGAGGTGAACGACCTGGACAGCAGCGAGAGGCGCGGTTCCGTGGATACGAATGCGGAACTCGCGCGGCTCACCAGGCTCGAGATGGATCTCGCTGCCAATAGGCCGACCGTTGAGCGTCGCGTCGGCCACGATCCTCGCGCCACTCGTAGCATAACAGCGCCGTTGGTAGAGGGCGTCAAAGAGCGCGTCCGTCTCCAGCCGATCCGCTTGAATCGCCGTGAGGCCACCGTATCCCGCCTCACCCGCCAGGCGCGTGGGCCAGCCGGTGTGATTATCGGTACCCCCGATGAAGCCGAGGCGGTGTCCTCGCATCAGCGCGGTCTGAGCACTGCCGCCGAACTGGCCCCAATGGACACGCCACCCGGGATCCGGAACCTCGGTCTCGAAGGCCCCCCGATTCTGAACGATCTCGATCAGGCGTACGGCCTGGCGAAGCAAAGGGGTAGCCAGCGGCCAGTGCATGGCACACCAGAACGGCCTGCCGTCGTCACGCACGACGCCGGCGCTGACAGAGGACGTCATATTGGTATGGTGGGGGACGATCATCGCCTTGCCCTCAGGACATAGTCCCGAGAGCACATCCATGGGATAGCTGTTGGGGGTCTCACGCCAGGCGGGCAGCAACCATTCGGGGAAGCGGTTGACGATGTCGATAAAGTCGTCGAAGCTTGCTGCGTAAAGATTTGCGTGGCCATAGCGCGCGCTGAGCTCGGCACCCGGTATGGTGGCAAAGCGCCCCGGCGCGTCAAACCGCGAGCAGATCTTCGCCTGCTCGATCGGCAGACGCTCCGCATACAGACCATCGGGCGTCATGTGGTCCGCAGGTCCGGCGAAGTCCAGGCCTAGCTCGTCCCGGGCGCTGGTCAAAGCAGCGCCCATCGTCCTTTGACCGTCGCCACTGAAGTCCGTATGCCAATGAAACTCACCAAAGAAGATGGGTGTATCGTCCAAGGCCAATGGTGCGGCATTGGACACAGCTTCTCGACCTACGCCATCGAGCACCCGGACCCGCAAGCCGGGGCGCACATCAACTGGTGACCGCAACTCCGTAGCAGCGACGGCTTTCAGAGCGGTCGACTCGAACTCGCGGTCTCTCGCGACTAACCTGAGCTCAACGCCGTCTCCATCCGAGTCCGGTGTGGTGGGATTCCCGTAGCAGTCGAATTGCTCCACCATGACCCGACCATCGGGCTTGAGATACGTCTCCAGATGATGGGCTGAGCCCGCGACAAATCGTATCTTGATTGGATCAGCCACGGTCATAGCCTCAACGGCCTGAGGTTCCTCGACTTTCACCAACGTCAGCGTCCACGAAAGGTCCGCAACCCGCAACGCCGGCCGGGGCTCGCAGGTTACCACGATCTCCGCGCCGGTCGAGAGCGACTGGGGGCACCGCACCATGGCGATTGACATGGTGCGGATGTGCCACATCCAATCGCGCTGCATCTCCTCCCACGAGAAGCGATGGACGACCTCCAGATCTACATCTCCGGCGCGCACAGATTTGACGGCAAGTCCTCTTAGCATCGTCACGCCGCTAGCGCGCAGTCGCAGCAGAGCGCCGGCCTCCACAACTCGATTCAACTCAAGCGCTAGAGGCGAAGGGACTCTGTCCGTAACCGGGACCTTAAGCACATTCGTCGTCATCACAATCCTCAGGTTAGGCTTCGTTGAGCATCTTGTCCGCCGCCAGAACGCAGAAGATGAAGTTCGCGGCCCCAGACATCACGTATTCCGTCTGCTGCCAGAGAAACGGCCAGGGCTCCTTGTACTCCATCAGATCAGGCCGGATCAAAGCCGGCCCGGAGGGCACGCCGCCGGGAATATAGGACCAGTCGGCCCGGTTGACACCGTACGCCACGGTGGACGATGCAGCGCCGACGCCGCTGGCGAGTGACGTAGAGGACGCGGGATGGCAACCTAGCACATAGTTCACCACACGCAGGATGATCTCACGATCGATCAAGTCGGGCACGGCGAGGCGGAGCTGGTAGAGCTGTACGGCATAGCTCAAGAGCTGCCAACCGATGCCCCACACGCGAGGCTGGAAGACGATGCCGAAGGGATTGTCAGCAAGCGTCGCCTCGAACTCCTCTCCCCCGGCGGCGACGGCCTCTCTGAACTTAGCAGCAAACTCAGCGTCATCGATCTCAGGCAATGCGCGGGCGACCGCGCCTCCCACCCAGCCAATGTGAGCCTCGACGGTCGGCCACAGGGCCATCAGCCGTTCACGGTAGACCCGCTCTCCGGTGGTCAGCAAGAGCTCCGACGCAGCCATGACCTCCTGGACCTTAGGCCCTCTCGGCACATAACCTCCCCGCTGCTCCACCGGCTCATGCTCCTGCTCGAAGGCAAAGGCCTCCACCGCGGTACTGAGACACTCCTCCGCCAGGTCGGGCATGTGCTCGCGGAGCACCCGCGCCGCCGCTGCCAGAGCGGCGATGACCATGTACTCCAGGGCGGTGTCGTGATTCGTGAAGACCCATCGATCATCCATATCGCCGGAGAATATGCCCTCAGGGGTCACCTCCGTCTCCGCTAGGGCGAGGTCAGAATCGTAGATTCGGTTGTCCGTCATCGTGGACGCATCCCCCAGGTGCACATACTGCTCCAGCGAACTGGCGATGATGCCGTGGAAGCTATGACCGACCGCCCGGTAACCACCCAGCAGGTTCTCAACACCGTGAGCCACCTGCTCGATGATATCCGGCACACCATCCGGGGTGTGAAGCAAGACCAACCGTTCTTCCTGGTCCACCGTCGTCTGGTCCAAATCGATGTCGAAGAGCTCCCGAATCAGCGCCAGCGTGTGTGTGGTCCTCGCCTGAGAGCCCGCCGCCAGGTCGTAGTCACCCGCATCGTGCCAGCCTCCGCGATCGAGATGGGGGATGTGCGCGTAGGGAGCATAGGGGGTGTCGGTTTCCTCGTGCTGCCGGTATCCATCGAAGTGTTGATGGTTAGTTGGGGCTTGGAGCGCATCGTCCAGGTGACAGGCGCCGTGCCACACCCGATAGCAGTCTTGAACCCTCATATGACACATCTGCACCGGAAAGAAGGTCTCCAGTGTCGGCTGCCAGACGTTCTGACGGTAGACCTGAGGCCCGATAGGAAAGGGAGGGGACATTTCGTCGCCGTACCGCACCCTATAGAGCCCGGGTTCTCGAACCTCGGTGAAGTCAAAGATCGCATACCGGTAGTACAGCCAGCGTCCCCAGGGCTCCGGCGCAGCACTGTAAGCATCGACGGCTCCCTTCGCGGCTTCATCCGGATCAAAACGCTGGAGGGTAACCGGTGCCGGCGTCTCGGTACGGGGATCAAGCTCGATGACAGCGCGCTTCTCCTGATCGGGATGGTATCCTGCCTGCGAGACCGCGATCACGGGTGCGCGCCGCCAGCTCGGCACGAGGTTGGGCCTAACGATCCAGATCACCGCACCCCGGGTTGTGTTCGCCGAGAGATCTTCGCGCACTACAAACCAGCCGTTCTGCGCTTGGTCCCGTCCGTCGTAGAGCCGGAGTTCGCCGGTGAGCGACTCGATCGTGAGACGCCGAAGTTGGTCTTCGGGTGCAGCCACGAAGCGCCGTCCCGTCGCCAACGGCAGCGGCGCCTTGTGTCCCTCCTCATCTATCGTCATTGGGCCATTGGACTGACGTGGAAACACTTCGTGTGCAGCGTCCAGGTGAAAGGTCTTGCCAAAGTAGGCGCCCGGATAGATCTCCAGGTTGAACCCCACCCTGCCTACCCAGGCGGGAGGTAAAGGTCTGTCCAGGTCGACTGAGATACGAAGCGTCTCACCCTCCGGCTGAACCGAGACGGTGTAGCGAATATCCTGTCCCTCGAAATGCCCCAAAACCCTCACCGTCCTGGTGCCGATATCGACCTCCCGCTTGCCCACCTGGGGCAGCGAGTCCCACTGCCCAGGCATAACGCCCAAACGGACGTCCCCACAAGAGGCGACCCGCTCGCCGTGTTGGATGATCTCCAGCCCGCCTTGCTTACCCTCCGGGTAGCTATTGTGGAAGACCAACACCGATACACCCGGCGCCTCTAGGTACTCCTGCTCATTCAACGTCCAGAACGCTACCATCAGATCAGAACCCTCCTGACTCGCAATCCGAGGCGCGGGGCACGCGGACGTGCTCCGCACCCGACATCATCACGTATATTGTGTGGATAATGCAGCATAATGCAAATAGGCGTCTTAGATTCGCTCCGCCTCGGGATGACCTTGGGTGGATCGCGCCCCAAAGGGCTTCAGCAAGATCAGAAAGAGGAACGCCCCCGCCAACCGGCCAAAGCCAGAGATCGCGAAGTCCCAGCGATATCCCCACTGCCGGATGACCACGTCACCCACGAGCGGCGCGATCATATTCGCAACCCTGATGACCGTCGTGTGGGCCGCCGCGGACTGCGTGCGATGCCGGGTCTCCGGCAGAGATAGCAGCAGGTTGAGAGCCCCCATATTGAACCCGGCCCATAGGAATCCGCCAGGCGCAGCGGTGAAGACAATGTGCCACGGCTCGCTGGCAAAGACCCAGACGAAAGGCAGCAACGGAATGGTCAGCGCGGAGACACACAACACCCACGCCGCCCCTTTTCGATCCACCAGCGTGCCCCAGAAGCGCTGTCCGACAAGGCGCGTCACCGCCGACACCGTGACCAAGAGCCCGATGGTCTGTGTTGACGAGAGCAAGACCTCCCTCTGATAGACGCGGAAGTAGGGCCCACCAAGTCGCCTGGCGAAGTTCCAAAAGAGCCGGATCAGGAGATAGTATCGGAATAGCTTATTGCTCCGCAAAGCATCCCATAAAGATCCCCCGTCTTGGTCCGCTTCAACCGTCCGCTGTACTTGGGAATCCGGGACTTGAGCGATCTGAAAAGCCCCAAGGAGCCCAAAGGCGACGGCGATTCCAATTGTGATCTGGTAGCCTGCCGGCTCGCCGATCCGCTCGATCATCCATCCAGCAAAGGGCACCAGCAGCACCGAAGCCATCGCCATCGCCATCTTTCGCCCGCCCAGGTAGCGCCCACGGATCTTCTGAGGCACCAGGGTCGCCATCAGAGAGATGAAGGCGGGGTTGTAGAGTCCGATAAAGGCGAATCTCAAGCCCAGGGCGAGAATCACGCCAAAGATCAGGATCTGGCCCGAGAGGAAGAGCGGCGCCAACGCCGCAAAAAGCAGCATGAACCGGCGCAGCGCGGAGAAGAGCACAACCATCGTCCGGGGCTTGCCCCAGCGCCGGGTGAGTATCGCACCGGGGATGGGCCCCAAGAGGCCAAAGAAGCTCGCTGCCGAGGAAAGCCAACCTACCTCGGTGCGGCTGGCACCTAACGACAAGAGGTAAAGCGGAATGTAGCTTGCGTAGAAAGCCCCGGCGCAGGATAGCAGGAAGCCGAAGAGCCAGAGCTGCTTCATCCCCTTGTGATATCGGCGGGGCGCATGACTCAGCCCGTAGACATCGATGTTGCGCATGTAGGTGACCAGCCCGCCACGTCGCAGCCTATCGCTTATCCGCCTGTGCCAGGGGCGGCCCTGATCCTTGTCGTCGTGGGCTCCGTGTTCGTGATTCTGGTCGTCCATGTCCGAGATGGATACCGGGTCGGATCTAAGCGGCGCGGATGGGCGTGCCGGCGCGATCCGTCACCTGCAAGCTGTAGAAAGGATCGCGGTGTGTCTCAATCCAGTGATCAAGCTCTGAGGAGAGCCTCCGCCTCACGCCGGCATATCCCGGATCTTCGGCCAGATTCACGCATTCGTGAGGATCGTTCTTGAGGTCGTACAGCTCCTCACCGTGAACTAGATAGACATTGTACTTGTACTCCGGGGTGCGGATCATACGGATGGGATTGACCCAGCGCTGCTTGCTGTAGTATTGACTCACGACGTAAGGCCGCTCGGTGCCGACGCCGGCACCCGTCAGCAGCGGATAGAGCGAGTGACCCTCGCCCACCGCGGCGCCTGCACCTGCGCCGCAGAAGTCCAACAACGTCGGGACCAGGTCCGTGTTGACCACATCCACGTCGGTCACGTGAGTGATCTGGCGGGCGCCGGTCCCACCCAAAGCCTCGGGCACCCGGAAGATCAAGGGTATCCGCACCATGTGCTCATACATAAAGGGACCCTTGAAGATGAGGTGATGGTGCGTGTCCATGTCGCCGTGATCGGACGTGGCGACGACGATCGTCCGGTCGCGCAGGCCAGCCGCTTCCAAGGCCGCCAACACCCGGCCGACGTGGTCGTCGTACTTCCGGACCTTCTGTCGGTAGAAGAGGCGATAGGCCTTCCATACCTGCGGGCCCATGCCTCGGATGCGCGTGCCCTGATCCTGGGTCATGAAAGCTTGCTGAACGGCGGGCACCGTGTCGAGACGCTGCCGATGCCAGCTCTCAGGAAGCGGCACACCGTCAACATCCTCAGCAGACGCCGGGTCGAACTCGTAGATGTCGTGCGGGTCATCGTAGGAGAGGAAGAGTGCGAAGGGCTGCCCCACGTCTTGATCACCTGACGCTCCGCAACGCCCGATGAAATCCAGAGCCCGCTGCGTCGTCCGCTCATCATGATGCATCGGGGGACCCATCACCCCAAGTTCCTCGTCCCATCCGGTCGTACCTTCAGGGTCCTTGCCGAGATGCCATTTCCCGTAATAGGCTGTGCGATACCCAAGAGACCCTAACTGGGGCGCAACCGTCGCCATCCGCAGAGGCTCGCCGCCGGCCGCGCCAATGTTGCCCATCACGCCGGTGGTTGTTGGATAGCAACCCGTGAACATGGACGAGCGGCTCGGGCTGCACTGCGGCGTCGTACAGAAGGCCCTCTCGAAAAGCAGACCCTCTGCTGCCAAAGCGTCGAGATTGGGAGTCTGATAGAACGGGTCCTGACATCCCAACGCCTGCCAGTGCTGCTGGTCCGAGAAGATGAAGAGGATATTCGGTCGATCGTCGATCACAACTGATGTCATCCTAACTGGTCTCATCCTATGTGTCTTAAGACAAGACCCCATACCAGGGAGCTGCAAAAGGATCGATGCCCAGTATCTTGATCAGCAAGCTCCAATCCAGTATCCGCAGATGCGAGAGCACAGGTCTTCACGGAACGCGAAACGATCCCTCGCATTGGAATCACGACTTACTATAAGGATAACGGGCAAAAAGCCAAACCTCGCACACAGAACGCCGCCCCGAGCAGATGCCCGGGGCGGCGTAGCCTTTCCTACGGATCTCAGACGCGCTACAGCGTCAGGATTCCTGTCGTCTTGTGGATTGCGGACGTACCCTCATCGGAAGTCAGCAGGGCAAGCCCCCATCCCTCGATCTCACGAGGCGCCGCGTTAGCGAAGCAACGCCGGTTGTAGGGGGGCGCACCCAGCGGCACCAGCTACGCCAGAATCGCCTCCATCCAGACCGTGAGCGGAGCATCGGCGTCGGCGCTCCGCTCGCCGAACAGCCCCTAGACCCGTGGTGCATCTCAAAGTCACCATGCGCGACAGAGGACGACGGGCTAACAACAGCCAATCATGCTCGTCGTCAGGAAGCGTGCTACGACCCCCGACGTCGCCGCCGACGCTACTACGTGCTCAGGGTGCTAGCCACCCAGCGCGCCGCCTCGACGATGATGGATGCGCCCATCGGCACGGGCACCTCGCCCGAGTTGATCACCAGATGGTACAAGTTGGGGTCGTCCCAGTCAACATCGTGCAGGCGCTGCAAATATCGCGCGCGCTGTCGGTCGCTCTTCCGGATCCGGGTTTCCGCTTCGTCAGAACCAATCTGCTGACGCGTTATCAACGTCCGGATCCGGGTCTCCAAAGGCGCAAAAACTCGGATATGTAACGCGTTCCGCCGGTTGCGCAGGATAACCTGACCACCCCGTCCGGCGATGACCACGTCGCCGGTCTCGGCATAAGACTGGATGACCTCACGAACCAGATCGGCATAACCCGTCGCAGCTCGCTCGCGCTCTTGCTGAGCGATGACCTCCTCGGACACCATCGAACTGACGATATCGGCATAGGCGTAGCCTTCTCGCAATGTGGCACTGGGTACAGACGGCACCGGCGGCATGGTGTTAAGCGAGTTGAGAATCGTCTGCAGGAACCCGCTCGTCTGTTCTCTCTCGGCCAGCGCCCTGACCATCTGTTCATCAGGATAACCGGCGATCTCAGCGGCACGCTGCAGGATCTCACGATCTAGGTAACGATAGTCCAGCCGGCGCGCGACCTCCGTGGCCATATAGCTGCCCTGGCTACCTAACTGACGAGACACCGTAATGACAACGCCCATTGGATCCTCCTCTCGGAACTATGGGAACCGATGACCGATGACGACACACCAACGCAACCTGCTGAAAAAAAGTCTGACAACCGGGAGAGCTGTCACGATAAAACGAGCCCCACCGTTGACCTCACGCCTCTGTCAGCATTGTCGAGCAGAAGATGCCCGTATTCCGTGGAAATCGCGATGGCGTGGCAAGTTCCCGTCAAACAAAGACGTCCAATCGCGGTAGCAGACGTCTGTACACACTTGAACTCATAAATCGGAGCTGCGGGTACCAGTTGATCTGATCTCAGCATAGCACACCCTAGACTAGCTGTCAATCAAGTGGCCCCAGGGCTTTATCATTCTCCCAAGATAGGGTAAGGTGGGATGCCCTGATGATTG
>JBNGDU010000288.1:0-9723 GCA_049975025.1 Anaerolineae bacterium | reverse complement strand
TCAGCCAGACGAAGATCTGGTCTGCTACCATCGGCGCCGTGAAGATGAAGAGCGTGGGGGCCAGCAGAACCAGCGGATCGTTGCGAGGATCCAGCGCATCGAGGCTTGTCAAGACGACGCCCCGATTCTGCAGCTGTTGGTAGGCATAGGCCGTTGTGAGGACCAGCAGCGCCATATAGAAAATCCGTGTGGCGCTCCCCCAGAAAGACCGGCGCGAGTGTGTCTGCTCGTACGAGACGACGGTCTGCCGGCTGACCCGCCAAGTGGCGGCGAGCCGTACCAGCAGGCCCGCCGTCAAAACGATGAACATGGGCCTCCAGTTAGCCGAGACAAGGCTCACGTGAAGCGGGGCGCGGAAGGTGAAGGAGAGAAACCCGGTCGCATATCCCAGCAGGTGGGCCAGCGCGAGTGCCATCATGACGCCGATGGGGACGGCGGCTGCAGCGATCAGCACGAACTCGAACCCGGAGACCAGCAGGAGCTGCCATACCCGGCCGCCCCGGCTGACTATGACCGAGAGCTCTTGCTCATGGAGGCGGCTCTGGGTCTTGGAGAGCGATGACGTGGCGTAGGCCAGGATGACCAGCAGGGGCAAGCTGAAGCCGTAGAGCACGACCGAGAGCGATGCCTTTCGACGCTGGCCCCGCAGCAAATCCTCGGTGGGGTCCAGGTCCAGGCGCCCGTTCGGCAGCCGCAGATTCGCTTCTGAGGCGACGTAGCGGAGGCCGGCGATGTACTGGTCGGCGCGGTCCAGTCGAACGCGGTTGTCGTCAAAGACATAGTACCAGGAGGCCGTCTCAGCTTGCGTGTCGGGGTCCCCGAGCATAAAGGTCTGGAACTGACCTCCAGTGACCAGGAACCGCCCGTCGAAGTGAACCCTCGGGGACTCAGACCAGAAGTGATCGGTGGGATCGTTGGCCTCCCAGTACCCCGCGATCTTGATCGGAATGCCCTCGCCTCCGGAGGTGAAGAGATCGCCGAGTTGGTAGATCTCGTCGACACGCACCAGGAGCTCTTCGGCAAAGGATCGCTCTATCCACACGTTCAGGTAGCCGGGATCATCGATATCACCGAAGGGACGCCCCTCGAAGACGTGGATGTGGTCCTGGACGTCCTTTACGTAGGCCGCCTGCACGTTGGCCATATACTCGGTGGCGTTGTCGTCGCCTTCCGAGGGCGCGAGACGGTACATCACGCTCTGGAGTTCGACGTTGACCGTGGTAATCGGCAGGCTCAGGCTCTCTCTCAGCGTCCTTGCCAGCCAATCCTGGACGACGTCGGTTTGCTCTACGTCGATAGGGTTGTGCTCGTTGGGCTCAGCGTTGATGCGCACGGAGAAGACCGGCCAGCCTCGAATCTCAGAGCGCACGTTGATCTCCTGTTGCAGGATCCGCATGCTGACCCCTCCGGCGAAGATAGGCACGCCGATCGTGATGCCGACCGCCAGCGCGGTATTGAGCACCAGGAGCACGGAGAGCAGGGGCTTGCTGATAAGTCGCTTGAATCCCAGCGACAGGAAATCGAAGAGTCGCACCAAAAACATAACCTCGCTATCCCGTTCGTCTAGATAAACCGGAATGTGATCTCGGGTTCATGATCGTTGTTCTCGAATCGCACGCCTGGGCAGGATGTGTTTCGCTTCAGCTCCCACTGTAGCAGCACGAAGTTTCTGCCGGCCTCCGTCGGCACGCACCCTCACCCTCCACAGCATCCCACATCTTACCATTAACCCATGCTTTGGCCCGTCCCTCTCCCGAGAGATGCGAGAAGGTCTGGATGTCAGATCCTCGGGCACCGTTCGCGCAGTCTCTCATAGGTTCGTTTGGATGGCTCAAGAGGCTGCCCGGGCATATTGAAGAGGAAGCGTGTCTCCGGCAGCGCCATATCAAGCATGTCGTACACCTTTTGCTCCGAAGTCCACGCAACCATCAGGACGGTTTCCTCCGAGAAGACCTCGATCGCCGGTCGCGGGCCGGGCTCTTGAAAGACCCGATTCATACCCCGGAGATTGGGGATCTTGGCGAAGTTGTCGTACTGGTGGTCCGCCGTGGCGCAGCAGTGGACGAAGAGCCCACCGTAGGTCTCGGAGAGATCCACGAGGTTCGGCAGACAGAAGGTCTCAAACATCGCTGTTGACATCGCGCCAGCTTCGTCCTCCGAGAGCCACGCGCCCAACTCGGGGGGCGCCCACGCCATGGGGCAGTGGCAGAGGTTGCAGTCCCCAACCTCCCGGATGAAGGCGTCGAAGAAGGTCTTGAGGAGTCGCTGGCACTTGTCAACCAGCCGCTTGACTGCATCAGGGTTGGTGATCATCGCCATATAGAACTCCTCCTTGTGCCAGATCAGCGCCGCGATGTCGAAGGCGCTCTGGATGTCCGGCACGGCGATGGGCACGTCCGGTCCGACTCGCTCGCGCACCATCCGCACCATCTCGAAGACCCGGACCAGCGGCGGTGCGTCGAGATCGGGCACCTGGAGCTGATCCGCTTCCTCCGCCGTGGTCACCAGCGGCAGGGCGCAGGGCGGGCTGTCCTCAAAGGTGTGGACCGGGCAGCCGAAGGCCGCCGCGAAGAGCTGCGTCCCGGTGCTCAGCTTGACGTAGGGCACGGCGTCGTCGCCGGTTGCCTCGTGCCACGTGACTTGATCTTCGTACCGTTGGAGCAGGTGCGGCAGCCAGTCGGTCAGAGGGCGGTGAGGCAGCGTGAAGTCGCCGTAGGGCCGCATCTCCTGGTAACTCTCGCGCAGTTCGGGATCCATAATGATCGCGTGGCCCGGAAACGGCCCGGCAAACAGGTCGGTCAGGTACTGACGGTTGTTCACTGTCTCGGCATCCATAGGCGTCCTCCTCGTCTTCTCAGCTCTCTCGGTCTGTTTGGTCGCGCTCGCTCTTAGGACGAGGCCCGACGTCGGACAGATCGATGGGCTCAAAGCCCAGCTCAAGGGCAGGGGAGTCGGGCAGGATCTCGAAGTCATAGGCCTCCAGGTCTTTGAAGCAGGGGTCAGCGACCCGGGAATGCCGGTCGTTGCCGAATGCCCGCCAGTCATCCCAGGAGAAGCTGTGCACGAGCTGCCATTGGGCCTGGGCGTCATACGAACTGGTCACGGCGATCTCAACGTCCCCCTCTACGTCCCAGAAGAGGTTCAGGTCGCTCCAGAATCCAGGCTTCTCCTTGGGATCGCGGGGCCTGCCGCGGAACATAGGACGTCCCCGGCCTACAACGATATTGCGCTCGAAGTTGAATGAGTTGTGCGCCTCGATGCGGCCCAGTGAGACCTGGGTCTCCTCTCCGAAGGCCCAGATGTTGTTGCGGACGATGTTCTCCCGCCCGTAGTGCTGATTGAAGGCCTGAGTGCTCGCCTGGTAGCAGACGTTGTTCTCGACCAGTATGTGCGAGCTGCCCTCGTCGAGGTAGATGCACCAGCCGCCGTAGTTGCATTTCTCGATGTCGTGGATGAGGTTGCCTCGCAGCACGGTGCCCGGCTGCACGCCGAGGGTGTAGATGCCGCCCATGTCGCTGAGGAGCCCGTGGCCCAGGTCGTGGATGTGGTTCTTCTCAATGCGGTTGTTCTTGGAGACGTTCTCGGCGTAGCCCCAGACCCAGCCGCAGGAGACGCCGGAGTAGTAGAGGTCGTGGATATGGTTGTGGGAGATGTCGTTGCCGTAGGCGTGGATCGACAACACGCCGACCGCGCTGTAGAAGATCCGGCCTCCGGCGTGGATGTGGTTGTCGGTGATCACGTTGTTGCCCGTGCGGCGGGTCACCGGGCCCTTCGCATCGGCGCCGTCGAGTTTGACCCCGCCGCCGCCGAGATCACCGATGTCGTTGCCGACGATTCGGTTCCCGGTGCATCCCTCGGCGAGCTCCACGCCGTACCATCCGACGTGACGTATCGCGCAGTCCTCGAACGCGCAATAGCGGGCGCCCTCCAAGCGGATGGCCCCGGCGAGGTGGGCGGCTGCCTGCGGCGAGGCCGCCAGGTCGACGTCCGGCAGGCCGAAGCGCTCTCCGCCGCCTGGCGGCAGGTAGCCACGGCTGTGCTCGAAGCCCAGCCCGACAAAGCGCAGGTATTCGACGTACCGTTCGCTATCGGGATCCCCCGACAGGCGCAGGAATTGCGCTGTCACGGGCGCGAAGACCTCGGCGGTGTCGGGATCCTCGCCGGGCATCGGGACGTAGGTGAGCTCACCGGTGGTGCGGTCAAGGTACCACTCGCCGGGCTCGCTCAGAGCCTCGTAGACGTTTTCGACGAAGTATTTCGCGTATCGCTGAGCGACGTCGTCCCGCAGGATGAACATGCTTCTGCGGGAGGAGGTGACTGTGCTCGTTTCCGGGTCAAAGGTGGCGATGGGCATACGCTCCTCGATCCAGTAGTGGACGGCAACGACCTCGACGTCGGTGAGGTTGTGCCATCCCTGGACATCGCCCGGCGCTGCGACGAAGGTGTCGGTGCCGTCAAAGAAATGTCCGGTGAACGAGCCGTCCAGGCTCAGGCCCGGCACGTCCTCCATCCAATAGAAGTCCTCCTTGGGCAGTCGAGGCCGCGACCGACGCTCTCCGTTGACGAAGAGCTGGCGGAAAGCCCATTTACCCGCTGCGACGTCGGGCAGTTCTGTCACCCAGACAGTTATCTCCTTGCCGCTCTCAAGTTGCCGGGTCTCGACTCGCCATCCCTCGATCCGCCGGCCCGCGTCGAGGATCGGCTGCTCGCCGGGATAGGCGGCGTACGTGATCGGGCCGGAGTCCTCGGGGCGGAAGACCATCGGTTGTTCGAGGTGGTAACGTCCACCCCGCAGGTAGACCGTCACCGGCCCGGTGAGCCGACCGGTCAGCTTCCAGCCCCTGACTCTGTCTCGGGCTCGCTCCATCGTGGCGAGGGGGCCATCGGTGCCATCGACGTTGGGCTCCTCCAACAAGCCCGACCAGGCATCATTGCCGGCGGGCGATACGTAAAGCGTTTGTCCTTCCTGGTGGTCCATCATCTCTATCCTTTCGCGGTTTCGTGTCTGCCGGGGCGCTACGCCTCTGTCTTCACCCGGGAGCTCGCGTGTTCAAGCCAGCTCTCCCGGTGAACGTCTTGCGTGTGGCTTCCCGGACGGTGTTTGTGCCTTGTTATACTTCTTCCAGTACCCAATCCAACCCGCAGTCGTAGAGGGTCGCCGGTGTGGGCTTTCCCTCCTCATCCCATCCCATCATCGCGTAGAAGGTCGCGATGGCTGCCTCAAAGGCCTCGCGGTCGATCACATCTCCCTCCCGTGGTCCGGAGGCGATGGGCTCCTCGTAGAAGCGGTCCGGCAGGCGATCGTCAGTCGCGGTCAGCCCCTCGCGCAGGTTGTACCAGCGCATCAGGTGCAGGCGGCGTTCTCCGATCCGCATCAGCTCATAGGAGCTGGTCTCCCAGCCGGTCGCGGCGCGCACCATCTCGGTCATCTGTCTGAGCGAGAGCAGGCGGGTCGGCGCGATCGCGAAGATGCAGAGGTCGAGCGCGTCCGCTGCCGACCAGAGGATATGCAGCGCTTTGAAATTGCGCACTTTTTCGGGGCCGATCATCCCCATCGGGATGCGCTCCAGAATGCCCAGCGTCCGGCTCAGATCGAGAGTGTGGCTCCAGCCGACCTCGGTGTCGAAATCCCAGTCGTGCTCGCAGATGTCGTAACGTGGCCCAATCGGCGCCACCGCGTAGCCCATGGCCAGGTTGGTCTGGCTGCGCGGCTCAAAGGGCACCATCTCCAACCCTTTGACCTGCATCGCGTAGCGGGGCGCCTCGCCGCCGATCTGGGCTGCAGCGCGCCGGGTTCCCTCGGCCAGCAGGTCGCCCAGCCCCTGCCGCCGCGCGATCTGCTCCGCCGTGCGCAGAGCCCCCGCGCCGTCGCCGAAGTGCAGCTCCTCCTCAGGCAGCAGGCCCCGTTCGCTGAGCTCCATGGCAAAAGATATCGTAAAACCCAGGGACGTTGGGTCCATACCGTATTGGTTGCACAGGTTGTTGGCCCGCAGCACCGTGTCTAGGTCGCCCACGCCGATGTTCGGTCCCATCGTCCCCGTGACCTCCTGGTGGATGCCGCTGGCCCGAGGATCGAGATCCTCGGCGTCGTTAGGATGGATGGCCTTGATGCAATGGTTGGGGCAACCTGGGCAGCCCAGCTCCTGGATCGAGCGGGCCAGAAACTCGTCTTCCCGGTAGCCCTGTAAGCGATCGAAGGTGGATTGCCGGTAGTTGTTCACGTCCAGGGCGGCATCCAGACCGTGGAGATAGATCCAGCAGCTGAAGCCGGGCGGCTCGTACTGCCAAGTGCTCAGATCATTCTCCAGCATCCGTTGCCGAAAGTCAGCAGTTAGGCGGTGCATAGCCGCCGCATCGTAGACGGGCGGACGTTTGCCCCCGCGGAGGATGACGGCCTTGAGGCGCTTGGCGCCCATGACGGCCCCCATGCCCATCCGGGAGGCCTGGTAGGTGCGTTCGGTGACGATGGAGGCGAAGCGCACAAGGTTCTCCCCCGCCGGGCCGATAGCAGCCACGTGCAGGTCGCCACCCAGCTCTTCCTCCAGGGCGTCGACCGTCTCGCCCACCGTCTTGCCCCAGAGGGCTTTGGCGTTGTGGAAGGTGGCAGCGCCGTCCGCTACCTCCACGGTCACGGGCTCCTCGGACCGTCCTGTGAAGACCAGTATATCGGCGCCGCACCCCTTGAGTGCGCCACCCCAGGGTCCCTCGGTGCGTGTCTCGCCGATGCCACCCGTGAGAGGACTCTTGGCGCAGGTGGTGAAGCGGGCCAGTCCGGCGCCGTCGTGCCCTGCGACCACACTGGAGGCGAAGATCAGCAGGTTGTCCGGTCCTAAGGGGTCGATGCCCGGCGGTGTCTCTTCCAGGAGCAATGCGGTGGCTGCCAGCCCGCCGCCAACGTACCGGCGCCAGAAGCCCGCATCGCGTGGCTCCAGATGCGACGTCTGTGTGGTAAGGTCAATCCAGAGGATCTTGCCGGTGTAGCCAAAGGTTGCGGTCACGGTGTGCTCCTCGCTGGCGAATGCCACTGTGCACCGGGATCCAGGGGATAGATGGGGCGGCTCAGGCTGCGATAGGGCAGACGCCTAAGGCGTTGGTCACCGAATCCGGGGCTAAGGCCCATAATATGGTAGGGTGCTGTGTCTCGCAGCTCGGGAAAGAGATAGCCGAGCTTGACGACGATCACCTTTTTCGCGTTGATGTCCAGTCCCATGCTCTCGAAGTGGTGTAGGGTAGTGAAGGGCCGCCGATTCGACTGTAGGACGACCTCGACACCCCCGATCTGCACCAGGGCGCGCGGTGGGATGCCGTCGGTCTCCGGGACGAGGCCCTTGACCCTTACTTGGGTCTCGAAGGGCTGGGCGAAGGTGCGGTCCAGTTTGCCGCCGATACTCAGGACCAGGTTGCTGCCCGGACCGTGGGCAAAGCACCGCGCCACGGCGTCCGGGTCGGCAATGCCCGCGACCAGCGCATCCTCGACGCCGGCTGCTACCAGGTGCCGGAGGAAGATCGGGCTGTCACCTGCCGCACCGGCGGTCGGGTTGTCGCCGGCGTCGGAGATGAAGACGGGCCGCTCGGGCCGCTCATGAGCCATCCGGATCGCGGTGTCGATGTCTGCGGTGGGGGCGTCGATGGCGAAGCGCGATCGGGCCTTCCAGACGTCCTGCGCCAGATCGAGCGCTGCTTCGCGGACCGCGCGGGGTTCCGTCCCCGAGACGACGGTGCTGACCCTCGTATGGGGCGAGTCGGTCCAGGCGCAACCGATCAAGATCGAGGAGACGAGGATGCCGGATAGCCGGTCGAGGGCGGGCAGGCGCTCGAAGAGCGTCTTCGCCGGTTCAACCTCCGTTACCGCCGCCTCGCCGGCGACCAGCAGGGGCAGTTGAACCAGGTAGGTGTGCGGGCGGATCCCGTGTTGCAGACAATGGAAGAGCAGGTGAGCGGCCCGGGCGACGGTCTCCTCGGCATCGCGATGGGGCGCCGTCCGATAGGCCGTGATCAGGTCGCTCTGGGCGACGACGGCGGGCGCCAGGTTGGCGTGTAGGTCAAGGGCCACCGCGATCTGGGGTGTGGGTCCTACCAGCGCCCGAACCCCCTCCAGGATCGCCGTCTCCCCGTCGCCCACGCCCTCGACCTCCATAGCGCCGTGGAGCTGGAGCAGCACGCCGTCCAGGGGCAGCGAGCGCTTTAGGCCTTCAAGGAGCTCCTTGAGAAATCGCTCGAAGCATGACTTGGTAACACGTCCCGAAGGGGTGGCGTGAGCCACAAATAGCGGATGGAGCTCGTGTCCCGCCGCCTTAGCATCTCGCCAGACCGGGGCTTTAAGCAGGCTCTCACCGTGCACGACGGTGAAATCGTCGTAGGTCGTGGGTAGCGTGGAGAAGGTGTTGGTCTCGTGCATGAGACCGCCAACCGCCAGCCTCATGCGTCTTCTTCCGGGAACGGCTTCAAGGGGTAGGTGCCGTATTTCATAAAGGCTTGGTATTGGGCCTCCGAGGTCTCGACCGTGATCCCCACGGCGTTGGGCTGCTGGTAGGCCTTGACCATGAAGCCGCCGCCGAAGTTACCCAGGCGCCAGATCTGGCGGTGTGCCTCGCGTTCGATCTTTTCAACGTCCTGCGTGGGCATGGTCTTCTGAATATCGACGGGGTTCCAGAAGCAGATGCGCCCACCGTAGTGTTCACCGAGCCAATCGATGCCCATGAGGTCCGGCTGATCGAGCTGGAGGACATCGCAGCCCCCCTCGATAAAGAGCTCCATGTAGTCGCGGACCTGCCCGCAGCAATGGTGGATAAAGTGCATGCCCCGTTCGTGCAGCGCGTCGTTGGTTCGCTGGTAACGCGGCAGGTAGATCTCTCGGAACGCGGAGGCGCTGACAAAGGCGCGTTCGTTGGTGCCCATGTCGTCCCAGGTGATCACGCCATCGAGGCCCGCTGCGTGGTAGTGTTCGATGATCGTCAGGCGCGCCTCGACGATAAGGTCAAGCAGGCGACCCAGGGATTCCTTCGCCAAGACGTGGTCCAGGAACCAATTCTCCATTCCCCGCAGGGCGGAGGGCAATAGCATCAGACTGGGGATGCTGCCGTAGACGTACTTGCCCTGAGCGTGCAGGGCGGCAGCGCGCTCGTTCAGGTCGTCATAGCGCGCCGGCTTCGTGAAATCCGGGAAGGCATAGGTGTCAAGCTGGTGCCAGCCCTCGCCGAGAGGGTGTTCGCGTGGCTCGCCCATCGAGGCCGGATCGAGCGTCTCGCTCACCACGCCCCACTCGCTCTGGTTTGGCTTTTCGGGGACGAAGTCCGGATCGGGTTTGTACCCGGCGAAGCCAAAGTCGGTGAAGCGCCAGGTACGTCCATCAATGGGATCCACGACGAAATGCATCGCGATCCTAGGGGGATCGCGGAACTCAACGCAACGTTTCACGATCTCTCGGCTTGTCATCTCGTCGGTAGTCATGGCTAGGTATCTCCCTTAACATGCGTTGGAGCGTTCTCGGCACCAGGCGTATCGACCACCTGCAGCCTGGCAGTGAGGCGGATGTCGCCGGATGAGGGACCGACCCGGATCTCGAATGCCCCGGGCTCGACCACCCAGCTTTTGCTATCGACATCGTAGAACGCCAGATCGCGGACGGCGAGCGGCATCGCGACCGTCCTGGATTCCCCGCGCCTCAAATGAACGCGCCGGAACCCCTTGAGCTGTTGGATGGGCTGCTGCACGCTGGATGCT